>JAFEFP010000050.1 GCA_018240545.1 Pseudomonadota bacterium
GTGCGCATCGAACACGAATGCGAGCGCCGCCATGTGTTCGTGCATCTGCGCGCGCGGATCGCCGCCGCCCATCGCGATGGCTTTGACATAAGGCACCTCGTAACGGGTGCACTCCTCGTGCGTTTCCAGACCGTGGAATTGCAGCAGGTCCGGTTGCACAATGGCGACCGCATCGGCAATGAAGCCGGGTTCGTCGTCCATGAACAAGGCAACCGCGGCGACGAAGGGCGGCAGCGCGCGGCGGATTTCGCGCGCGAGCAGCGGCGCAACGCAGCGCCGGCTGCGCGATGTCAGCACCAGCCCGATCGCGTCCGCGCCGAACGCGCAAGCCGCGAGCGCGTCCTCGATGCGCGTGATGCCGCAAAACTTGATGCGCGTGCGTCGATTCATGCCGGCAAGGTCGCCTCCGCGGGCAGTCCGCATGCGGCAGGATACAACGGACCGAGAAAGACCAGGCCTTGCGCCGCCGAGGTCGGTCCGGCCCGCGCGCGGTCGCGCCCGGCCAGGACCTGCGCGATCCATTCCGGCGTTTGCTCGCCACGCCCGACCACGCGCAGGCTGCCGGCGATGTTGCGCACCATGTGGTGCAGGAAGGCGTTCGCCTGGATGTCGAGCACGACGTGTTCGCCGTCGCGCCGGACGGCAATGGCTTGCACGCAGCGCAGGGGCGAGCGCGCCTGGCAGGCAACGGTGCGAAAGGCGGAAAAATCCTGTTCGCCGAGCAGGCATTGCGCTGCCGCATGCATCTTCGCGGCGTCGAGATTGACGCGCTCCCAGCATACGTAGCGCGCTTCCAGTCCCGGCCGCGCGGAGCGGTTCAGGATTGTGTAGCGGTACCGTCGCGCGCGCGCCGAGAAGCGCGCATGGAATTCGTCGCTCACCGGCCGCGCCCAACGCACCGCGATCGAGCTTGGCAGGCGTGAATTCGTACCGAGCGTCCAGCCGCGCATGCTGCGTTGCGCCTGCGTGTCGAAGTGGATCACCTGGTTGCGCGCGTGCACGCCGGCATCGGTGCGCCCGGCACAGATCACCTGCACGGATTCGGCGGCGATATCCGCCAACGCCGCCTCGACCGCGCCCTGCACGGTCGGTCCGTGCGGCAGGCGTTGCCAGCCGTGGAAATCGGTGCCGTCGTATTCGATGCCGAGTGCGATGCGCATGATGGAAAAAATAGGCCGGGCGAGCCCGGCCTGCAAGCACGTCGGAGAGAGACGTTGAGGTTATCCGATTTCCGCCAGCAACTTGCGCGCTTCGGCCTTCTGCGCGTCGTTGCCTTCGGCCAGCACTTCGTCGAGCATCGAGCGCGCGCCTTCCGGATCGCCCATGTCGAGATACGCCTTGGCCAGGTCGAGCTTGGTGCCGATCGCGTCCTCGCCGGCAAAGAAATCCTCGGCGGGCTTCGGCGCGACAGGTTCCGCCGGCATCGGCGCGCGCGCGGATTCCGGCGCCGAAGGAGGCGGGGATGGCGGCGACTCGGCGCGCGCGGGCTCCGCCTGCACCGAAGCCGCGTGTTCCGTCAGATCGAAATCGAAATTTTCCTCGGCGGGTCTGGGCATTTCACGGGTATGGAATTCGCCTGCGTCGAAAGACCCGACCGGCGCGTCATCGCCGTGCAGGTGATCGTGTTCGGCATGTTCCGTCGCCGCGTGCGTGTCGTGCAGGGTCGCCGCC
Source organism: Pseudomonadota bacterium (assembly GCA_018240545.1). Classification (GTDB taxonomy): domain Bacteria; phylum Pseudomonadota; class Gammaproteobacteria; order Xanthomonadales; family Rhodanobacteraceae; genus Rudaea. The sequence goes on from JAFEFP010000050.1 coordinate 1,672, forward strand.
AGATCCTCGTGCCCGCCGAACAACGGATTGTGCGGGCACAGGTGTTCGCCCATTGCGCGCACCTGCTGCCATTCCGGCGATGTCGGATCGGCAATGTGCGCATACATGGCCTCGGCGGCCGCCTCGAATTTCGCCGCGTCCTGATGCGCGTAGTACAGGTCGAGCAACTGCAGTGACAGCGCGGCATCGCCCGGATTCTGGGCCAGCTGGTCGAGCAGGTGCTGCTCGTCGGCCGCCATCGCGCCGGCGTGCTCCTCGTGTCCGGCAGGAAGGGCGACCGCTGCGGCGGCCGCTTTGGGCTTGCGCATGAAGCGCATCAGGGCGAGCAGGCCGATGATGAGCAGAGCGGCACCACCGGCCATCAATACATTGTTGTCCTGCCACCAGGGTAATCCCGGCGCCTTCATCGGTTCGGTCCTGGTTGGCGCCTGCGGTTTCGCGGCAACCGGATGCGAAACCGGTCTGGCCGGTTCGGGTTTGGCTTCTGCCGGCTTGGCCTCGGCAGCAGTGGCCGCAGGTGCAACGGGCGCTGCGGTGGCCGGCGCCGGGGACTGTGCCGGCGCGGCCGGGGTCGCGGTCGCCGGTGCAGCCGGCGCGGTGGAAGGTTTGGGTTTTTCCGCCGCGTTGATGTCGCCCCAGATGTCCTTCGCCGTGAGTTTTGGCTGTTCCTTGCCGGCAGCCGTTTCGGCGGGCTTGGGCTCCGCCGTGGTGACGGGTTTGGTTTCGGGGGGTTTGACTTCAGCGGGTTTGGTCTCGGCCGGCTTCGCCGGCACGGCCGGAACGGATGCGGTGACCGGCTTGGTCGCGCTTTCGGCCTGCAGCTGCTTGAGCCGGGCTTGCAGTTCGGCGATTTCGTTCTGCTTGAGCGTGAGCAGGCGCTTGTCGTCACCGTTGATCTTTTCCAGATCCTTGACCCGCGACTTCAGGTCGCTGACTTCCTGTTCCCGGCTGACCAGGGCTTCCTTGGTGCGTGCCAGTTCCGCCGCCGACTGCGCGTTGCCCGTACCCGACGAGGCGCCGGGGTGGTCGCTGGAAGTCTGCTTGCCCTTGCCGGTCCCCGGAGGAACCAGGGCCAGATGCGAACCGGACGCGGCAACGGGTTCCCTGCTGGAGGTGCGGGCGGACGTTTCCGACTTCGGCGCGCCGGTCTTGGCGACCAGCGTGGGTTGCGCGACCGGGGCATTCGATGCCCAAGCCTGATTTTGCGCATGCACGGCAGCAGCCACTTCCGCCGCGGTTCCACCCGCCTTGATGTCTTCGCGCGTCGGAATGCGCAGGATCGCACCACGCTTGAGCGCATTGATGTTGTCGCGATAGAACGCGTTCGGATTGGCCTTGAGCAAGGCCAGCATCATCGCGTTGAGATTGGTCTTGTCGTCCGGTCGTGTCGCACCGGCGATCTCGGAAAGCGTTTCGCCCGCGGCGACCGGGCCATATTCGCCGGATCCCGCCGCGCGTGGCGCTGGCGCCGGCCTTTCCGTCGCCGGCTTGGCGGCGACCGGTTTGGCATGCTCGGATTCAGCATGCGGCGGCTTGACCGCGACCGGCTTCGCCTTCGGCTTGGCCGGTGCGTGTTCCGGCGGCAGCGGCTGCGGCTTGGCGCGCGGCGCCTCATGCGCCGGACTGACCGTGGCGGCGCCCGCAGCGGGCGTCGTTACGGGTGGATCGAGCAGCACCGTGTACTCACGCAACAGTTTGCCCTTGGACCAGTTCGCGACGATGAGGAAGTCAAGCAGCGGTTCGCGCACGATGTCCTTGGTCGTGACCTTGATCACGGTCTGGCCGCGATCGGTGCCGACCGAAAACTCCAGCGGCACATCCACACGCGAGCGATCCAGGCCGACACGCTGGAAATCCTCCGCGCTCGCCAGCGCAACCTCGAGGCCATTGGCTTCGGCGGGCGAATCGGCGATGACCGGAATCACCGCGTCGAGCGGCTGGTTGAGCCGTGATTTGACCTGGATGGTGCCAAGGCCAAGCGCGAACACATTGCCCCCGGCAAGTGCCAAGGCGATGGCAAGCGACAGTTTTGCAGGTCCTTTCATAAGGTATTTCCCCTACGCGATTTGCATGCGGCCGGCACGAAGGCCAAACTCGACCCGAACCTCGAAAACTCCTTATAACACAAACGTAACTATTGGGAAACTTTGGACAAGTTCACAAATTCCCAATTTCCCCGGAGGCGGGTTCGGATTGTACAAGCGTTTGATTTTGGCGCGTTTTACAGAAAATCGCGCACAAGAATCTCGCCGACCTGCACGGCATTGAGCGCCGCGCCCTTGCGGATATTGTCGGCAACGACCCACAGGTCCAGGCCGCGCGGATGCGAAATGTCCTCCCGGATGCGGCCCACGCAGACGGCATCCTTGCCTGCCGCATCGCCCACGGGCGTGGGATAACCGCCCGCTTCACGGCGATCGAGCACGCTCACGCCCGGTGCGTTTTCCAGCAGCGCGCGAGCCTGTGCCGCGCTGATCTTGTCGCGGGTTTCGATGTGCACGGCCTCGGCGTGGCCGTAGAACACCGGCACGCGCACCGCCGTCGGATTCACCTGGATGGAATCGTCGCCAAGGATCTTGCGCGTTTCCCACACCATTTTCATTTCTTCCTTGGTGTAGCCGTTGTCCTGGAAGTCGTCGATGTGCGGAATCACGTTGAACGCGATCTGCTTGCTGAACTTCAATGGCTCGATTTCCTGGAAACGCAACAACGCTGCGGTCTGTTTGGCCAGTTCTTCCATGCCCGATCGCCCGGCCCCGGAAACAGACTGGTAAGTCGCCACGTTGATGCGCTCGATGCCGACCGCGCGATGGATCGGCGCCAGCGCCACCAGCATCTGCATGGTCGAACAATTCGGGTTGGCGATGATGCCGCGGTTGGTGTATTGCGCGATGGCATCGGGATTCACCTCGCTCACGACCAGCGGGATATCGTCCTGGTAGCGGTACTCGGAGGTGTTGTCGATGACCACCGCGCCTGCGGACGCCGCGCGCGGCGCATGTTCGCGCGAAACCTTCCCCCCGGCGGAGAAAAACGCGATGTCGATGCCGGAAAAATCGTAGTCGGCCAGATTCTTCACCGTTACCTGCTTGCCGGCGAAATCGACCTTGCCACCGGCCGAGCGCTCGCTCGCCAGCGGCACCAATTCGGAAACCGGAAACTTGCGCTCGGCCAGGATCGCCAGCAGGGTTTCGCCCACCGCACCGGTCGCACCGGCCATCGCCACCTTGTAAGACTTGCTCATGGCTTCTTGCTTCCAGGAATTCGGGGTTCGACCGGGCCGACATCGCCGCATTGGGCGCGGTGACGCAAGGCCTGGTCCATCAGCACCAGCGCGACCATCGCCTCGGCGATTGGCGTGGCGCGAATGCCGACGCAGGGATCGTGACGGCCTTTCGTACGCACCTCGACGGCCTCGCCGTGCACGCTCACGCTGTGGCCGGGGATCAGGATGCTGGAGGCCGGCTTCAGCGCGATCGAGGCGACGATCGCCTGCCCGGTCGAGATCCCGCCCAGTATGCCACCGGCATGGTTGGACGTAAAGCCGTCCAAATACATTTCGTCGCGATGCACGCTGCCGTGCTGTTCGACACTGGCGAAACCGGCGCCGATCTCCACGCCTTTGACCGCGTTGATCGACATCAAGGCGGCAGCGAGTTCGCCATCGAGCTTGCCGTAGATCGGCTCGCCCCAACCGGGCGGCACGTTGTCGGCAATCACGCTCACGCGCGCGCCGATGGAATCGCCGGACTTGCGCAGCGCGTCGATGAACTTTTCCAGCTCCGGCACCATCGCCCGATCCGGCCAGAAGAATGGATTGCCTTCGACCGTGTCCCAGTCGAAGGTCGTGGGCGTCAGCGGTCCGAGTTGGGCCAGCCAGCCACGTACTGCCACACCATATTTTTCAGCGAGCCATTTCTTCGCGATCACGCCCGCCGCCACGCGCATCGTGGTCTCGCGCGCGGACGCGCGCCCGCCGCCGCAATGGTCGCGGATGCCGTATTTCTGCCAATAGGCGTAGTCGGCGTGACCGGGACGGAACACGTCGCGGATCTCGTCATAGTCTTTCGAGCGCGCATCCGTATTGCGGACCAGCAACGCAATGGGTGTGCCGGTGGTGCGCCCCTCGAACACGCCAGACAGGATCTCGACGTCATCCCTTTCATGCCGTTGCGAGGTGTATTTCGAAGTGCCGGTCGCACGGCGCCGCAAATCGCGGCGGAATTCCCCCGGCGCGATGGCAAGCCCCGGCGGGCAACCGTCGATCACGCAGCCGATCGCCGGCCCGTGGCTTTCGCCGAAGGTGGTGAGGGTGAAGAGTTTTCCGAACGCGTTGCTCGACACTTGCAAAGCCTCACTTTTTGCTCGTCATTCCGGCAGGGACTGCCGGAATCCAGAAGCCAAGGATGGCAACTCCCATGACGGAACGCACCACCTATACGACATCCCTGTAGCCTGGATCCCGGCAATCCCTGCCGGGATGACGTGCGTATTCTATTTCCGCTGTTCCAATGCCATCTTTATCGCCTTCGCGTGCCTGACGATGTCCGCCCGCGCGATCGCGAACACGCCCATCTGTCCGACCGCGAACTCGATCCAGTTCAGCGACAATTTCGGCAACAGCGCGCTCAAGGCGCGCTCGGATTCTCCGACCTCGCAAATCAGCCAGCCATGCGCACTCAAATGGCGCGGCGCCTGATCGAGTATGCGCAGCGCGAAATCCAGCCCATCGGCACCGGCGGTCAAGCCTAGCTTCGGCTCATGGTCGTATTCGGGCGGCAGTGCGGCGAATTCGCGTTCGGTGACATACGGCGGATTGGTCACGATCAGGTCGTAGACCTCGCCGTCGAGCTTCGCGAACAGGTCGGACTGGAGCGCCCGCACCCGCTCGCCGACATGCTGGAACGCAATGTTCTCGCGCGCCAGCGCCAGCGCCTTGTCGCTGATGTCGGCCAGGTCCACGCGCCAATCCGGGTTGTGCACGGCCATGGCGATGCCGATGCAGCCCGAGCCGGTGCACAGATCCAGCGCGCGCTGCACCGGCGTGGCGTCGAGCCAGGGCGAGAATCCGTTCTGGATCGATTCGGCGATCGGCGAGCGCGGCACCAGGGCGCGTTCGTCGGACTTGAATTTCAAGCCCGCGAACCAGGCTTCGCCAGTGAGGTAGGCGACAGGTTTGCGCTCCCTTATGCGGCGTTCAATCAGCTTGCGCACGGACTTCTTCTCCGCGGCGGTCAACCGGGCCGAACCATAGGCCGGCGAAAGATCGTGCGGCAGATGCAGGGCGTGCAACACCAGGTGCGTGGCTTCATCCAGCGCGTTGTCGTAGCTGTGGCCGAACGTGAGTCCGGCCGCGGCGAAACGGCTGGCGCCAAAACGGATAAGGTCGATGATGGTAGTGAGTTCGGATGTCACGAGCGGATTCTGTTCCAGGCAAGGCAGTCAGTATAGGTGAAGCCGCCCGCTATAATGCGCGGATGAATACGTCACGCAACACATCGTCATTGCCGATCTGGCTGATCGTTGCCGCTGCCATCGCCGCCGCGCTTGGCTTGTGGCTGGGTCAACGCTTCGTTGCGCCGACCGTGCTGCCGAAACTCGAAAACGCGGCCCTGTACGCATCGCCGCGCGCCATTCCGGATTTTCATCTGACTCGCGCCAATGGCCAGCCACTCACCCTCGCCGACTGGCGCGGCCACTGGACCGTGGTCTACTTCGGTTACACCAGTTGCCCCGACGTGTGTCCGACCACGCTCGCGACCTTCGCGCAGGCCTGGAAGGATCTGGCCGCCCGCGGCATCGCGGACAAGGTGCGCTTCGATTTCATCTCGGTCGATCCGCAGCGCGACACGCCGCAGGTACTGCACAAATATGTCGGCTACTTCGACCCGGATTTCGTCGCCGCAACCGGCCTGGACGACGAGCTGACGCCACTCACGCGCGCGCTGGGCCTGGTCTACTCGCGCTCGACCGACGCGAACGGCAAGGTCGAGGTCGACCACAGCGCCGCCGCGGTAATCGTCGATCCACACGGGCGCGAGGCGGGCATCTTCCGCCCGCCTTTCGTCGCCAAGGCGATCGCGGACGACCTGGCCACGCTCGCAACGGGCCATTAGGCATGCGCTTCGCCGTGCTTGTGCAGTACGCATTGCCGCACCGGGCGCTGTCGCGCCTGGTGTACTGGGCCACGCGCTGGACCTGGCGGCCATGGAAGGATTTCCTGATCGGCCATGTACTGAAAGCCTACCGCGTCGACATGAGCGAGGCCGAGCAGCCCGATCCGTTCGATTATCCGACCTTCAATGCCTTTTTCACCCGCGCGCTCCGGGCCGATGCGCGACCATTGCCAGACGACCCCCGCGCGATGATCTGCCCGGCCGATGGCCGCATCAGTCAATTCGGGACCATTCGCGACGGCCGGATTTTCCAGGCCAAGGGCCACGCCTTTTCGGCCGCCGATCTGCTCGGCGACGCGGCCGCCGCGGCACCCTACGCCGACGGGCGCTTCGTCACGATCTATTTGTCGCCGCGCGACTACCATCGCGTGCATGCGCCGCTTGCGGGGACCCTGCGCGAGACCGTGCACATCCCCGGCCGCCTGTTCAGCGTCGCGCCGTTCACGGTCGATGCCGTGCCGCGCCTGTTCGCGCGCAACGAACGCTTGGTCTGCCACTTCGAGGGGGCGCATGGACCGTTCGTCGTCGTCATGGTCGGCGCCATGCTCGTATCGGGCGTGGAAACAGTCTGGAGCGGCGTGGAAATCCCGCCCTATGCCAGCGCGGTCGTGCGCAAGGATTGGCGCGAAAAGGACATCCGTCTCGACCGCGGCGCGGAACTGGCTCGCTTCAACATGGGTTCCACGGTAATCCTGCTATTGCCATCCGGAACCGCCGAATTCGACAACCGATTGTCCGTACAAATGCCTACGGAAATGGGCATGCCGATAGGTCGTGTCAGCCGATAAATAGCTGATTCTGTTAGCCTTGTGGTCGAAACCCGCAGCTCCCGAAAATTCACGTGCAATTTTCTCTTGCATCCTTCACAATGTGACGCGCCACGTCGGAATGTGACGTACTTTGCACGATTTGCTCATGAACTTTGGTAATGTTCCGCCGTGACCACCAACACTGCATATTCGAAACTACAGGGGCTTCGCATGCGTATTGTTACCCGAATCATCGCCTTGACCCGCTCGATCCAGCTCAATCGCCAATTCCGCGAAATCGAGCGGTCCATCTCCGAACTGCCGCTGGCGACACGCCGGCAATTGGCGGCGATCGCCATGCGCGAGTTCGCCAGTGCGGCCAAGTGTGAATTTCCGCACCTGTACGGCACCGTCGACCAGGGCCAGCGGTACCAGCCCTGGGGCAATGGCACCGAAGTCGGCTATTCACGCATGAAAGCGGACAATCCCCACCTGCAATTGCGCGGCATCGCGCTGTGGCTGACCGTGGCCTATTACGAGACCAAGGAGTCCACCTACGGCGACATGCAGCAGTTGCACCGCCATTTGATGCGGACCTTGCGCCTGCTCAAGGAATCTCTGCCGGCAAACCCCGCAGATTCCCTGTGGGCGACCCCGCCACGCGGCCAGGCCGCCGCCTGATCCTTTTCCAACGTCAGCTTCACCTTCGACGCCGGGTTCGCCCGGCGTTTTCTTTTTCGTGCCGCGGATGGCCGCCGAGCCCGGCTTCGCGTTGCAAGCCTACTCGCGCCGGCAGCCGGACAGGCGCAAGTCCTGGCCCACGCGCAACGCGTAGTGCGGCGGCCTGAGGTGGTTCATCCGCGCCAGTCCTTCGAGCGTGCAGCCATGGCGGCGAGCGATCACGCCGAGCGTATCGCCCTTGCGCACAACGTATTGGCGCGCCGGGGGCTGCGCCGGCGCCGCCGGCAGCGCGGCAGCGTGCAGGTCGGCCGCCAGCTCGACCCATTTTCCACTTGTGCACAATTTTTCATAATCGGCGGCAAGCGGTGCCGGAACCGCGAGGCGGGTACCCGTGTCGAGCTTCTGGCGCGGATCGTAGGCCGGGTTGAGGTTGCGCAAGGCGCGGAACCAGCCGTCGGCGTTGCCATCCTGGCCCAGGCACACGGTCAGCTCGTCGAGCGACGCCGGTCGCGCCAGCGTGATTTGCCCCGGCACGGTGTCGAGCTTCGGGAATTGCAGGTTGTAGCGCTCCGGGTGCAGGAACAGCCAGGCCGCTGCGAGGACCATCGGCACGTACTCCCGGGTCTCGGCCGATACGGCGAAATAAATTCGCGGATTCCAGAAACCGACGTCATCGTGCCGCAGCGCAAGCCGCTGCATCGCCCCTTCGCCGCCATTGTAGGCGGCGACGGCAAGCTCCAGGTTGTCATTGAACACGCCGAGCTGCTCGTTGATGTAGGCCGCGTTGGCGCGCGCAGCGAGCGCCGGATCGAAGCGCTGGTCGAATCCATCGACCACGCCGAGGCCGAAGCGCGCGCCGGTCGCGGACATGAATTGCAGCGGACCGCTGGCGCCCGAACGCGACACCGCATGCACCTTGCCGCCGGATTCCTGCGCGAGCATCCCGAACAACAAGGCCTCGGGCAGGCCGGCCTTTTCGTACGGCGGCCACATCTCGTGGCGCAGGTACTGGTAATTCTCCCAGGCACGCATCAGGTTCGGGCGGTACTGGGTCAGCCACTGCTCGATCGCCACCTTCATCGGATCGTTCATGGCAATGATGTCGCCGAGTTTGTGGCCCTTGAGCAGCGCGACCGAACGCCCGGCCTGCGGCAGCGCCGCCACAACGGGCGAGGATTCGCCGGCCTCGGCCGATGCATCCGGCGACTCGTCGGCGCTGTCCGCTGCGCCGGGCGCAGTGTTTGCCGGGGTACGCAGCAGCTTGTCGAATGCAGCGAAGAACCGCGCCGTGTCGCAGCCGGGCGTTGCCGCACATTGCGACGCCGCCGTGCGCAGGTCGTCCAGTGCCGCGTTGGTCTTGTCCGTCGCGTCGCCCGCCTCGCGTGCGGCAAGGTAATTGCCGGTGTCGGAATCCAGTCGCGCGTACAACGCCGTCAACGCCACATCCGGCGTCCGTTCGGCAATTCGCGGCGGCTGGCCGGCACAGGCGGCGAGCAATACACACGGAACGATGACGGAACACGGGTGGCGCATGACGGAAACTCCTTGCCGCTCCACGCACGTTACCGGGCATGACGCGCCGCGACAACCCCGCGTGCCGCATGCCGATACAATGCGGCCAACAAGACGCATCGACTTCATCCGCGATGACCACGCCCGACGCCAACCCCGGACCCGCATCCGATCCGCAACCCCTGCACGAACGCTGGCCGCAGGCGCTGGGCTATCCGTTGCAGGCGGCGGCGCTATCCACCGTCGTCGCGCTTGCCGTCGCGCATGTGGGCGTGCGCCTGATTCCGGGCGTCGTCGGCTGGTTCTTCGACCTCATCGTCTGGGCCGGTTTCTTCAAATATGCGTTCGAGGTGCTGCGCTGGAGCGCCAACGGCCGCCGTGAAGCACCCGAAATCACGCTTACGGTCGGCGACGAGGTGGGCCGCTACGCCGTGCTGGTGCTGCTGCTGGTCGAAGTGGCGCTGATCCTGATCGCGATGTGGTGGGGAGCCGTCCTGGCGCTGATCGTGGGCATCGCCCTGATGGCCGCGATGCCGGCGATGGTGACGATCCTCGCGCTCGAGGAAGGCATGGCGCGCGCGCTCAATCCGCTGGTCTGGCTGCTGATCGCCTCGCGCGTTGGCCTGCACTATTTCGTGCTGGTCGGGTTCTTCTGCGCGGCGCTCATCGTGCAGAGCGTGCTCGCCGCGGAACTCCTGAGCGCCATTCCGTGGCCGGTCGGGCCACTGCTGACCTGGCTGATCGTCAATTACCTGATGATCGCGACCTTCCATTTGATCGGCAGCGTCATCCACGAGCACCGCGACGAACTCGGCTACGCCGGACACCTGGAATTGCAGGAGCCGGTGCCGCACACGGATGCCGCGCGCGCAATCCTCGATGCCGCCCGCGCACGGGCTGCCGGTGGCGACGTGCGCGGTGCCGTTGCGCTGCTGCACGACGAACTCGCCGCGCACGCCGATCTCTTGCCGGCGCACGACGAATATCGCCATTGGCTGCGTCAGGACGGCGACAAGACCGAGCTTGCCGCGCACGGGAAAAAGTACATTCCCGTACTGCTGGCACACAACCAGGATCGCCGCGCCATCGACGTCGCGCGCGAATGCCAGTTGCTCGATCCGGCCTTCGCGCTGGACCAGGCCGAGGACGTCACGCGCCTGGCGCATGCCGCCGCCGACGCCGGCCAGACCCAGATCGCGCTCGGCCTGCTGTCCGGCTTCCACAAGCGCTTCCGCAACCATGCGGACATCGGTCGCAACTACCTGCTCGCGGCCAAGCTGTGGGCCGAGCGCATGAACAAGGAAATGCAGGCGCGCGCCATGCTCCACCAGATCAAGGTGGCGTTTCCGAACGATCCGGTGATCCCGCAGGTCGACGCCTACCTCGCTTTCCTCGACAAGATCGCCGCGACTCCCGCCAGACCGGCGTCATGAGCCGCTGGCGCGCCCCGCAGGCCGCGTCGACCGCCATCATCACGGCGGAAGGGCACCGGCGCCTGAAGGCCGAACTCGACGAACTGTGGCGCATGCGTCGCCCCGAGGTGGTCAAGGCGCTGGCCGCCGCCGCCGCCGAAGGCGATCGCTCGGAAAACGCCGAATACACCTATCGCAAGAAACAACTCGGCGAGATCGACCGCCGCGTGCGTTACCTCGGCAAGCGGCTGGAGTCGCTGCGCGTGGTCGATACCGCACCGACCGACCCGACGGCGATTTTCTTCGGCGCGCGGTTT
>JAFEFP010000051.1 GCA_018240545.1 Pseudomonadota bacterium
GGATGAACCCGCGCTCGAAATCGGTATGGATGACGCCCGCCGCCTGCGGCGCCGTCGCCCCGCGCCGGACGGTCCAGGCGCGCACCTCCTTTTCGCCGGCGGTGAAATAGGTTTGCAGGCCGAGCAGCCTGTAGGCGGCGCGGATGACGCGATTCAGGCCAGGCTCGTCCAGTCCCATGTCCGCAAGAAACGCATCGCGGTCGGCGTCTTCGAGCTGCGACAGCTCCTCCTCGATCGCCGCACATACCGGCACCACTTCGGCGCCTTCGCTCGCGGCACGCGCACGCACCTTGTCCAGATGCGGATTGCCGGCGAAGCCGTCTTCCTTGACGTTGGCGATGTACATCAGCGGCTTGAGCGTAAGCAGGAACAGGTCGCGGACGAGCGCCTTTTCGTCTTCCGCCAGTCCAAGGCTGCGCGCGGATCTGCCTTCGTTCAGGCCAGCCACGAGCTTCTGCAACACGGGCCGCCTGGCCAGTGCGTCCTTGTCATTGGCCTTGGCCGCGCGTTCGACGCGCTGCAAGGCCTTGTCCACGGATTCCAGGTCCGCCAGCGCGAGTTCCGTATCGATGGTTTCGATATCGGCGATCGGATCGATCCTGCCGGTCACGTGCACGATGTCCGGGTGCTCGAAACAGCGCACGACGTGCGTGATCGCATCCACCTCGCGGATGTGCGCGAGGAACTTGTTGCCCAGGCCTTCGCCTTTGGATGCTCCGGCGACGAGCCCGGCGATGTCGACGAACTCCACGGCCGTCGGCACGATTTTTTGCGGATGCACGATGTCGGCAAGCTGGTTCAGGCGCGGATCCGGAACCGGCACCACACCGATGTTCGGGTCGATCGTGCAGAACGGGAAATTGGCCGCGGCGATGCCCGCCTTGGTCAACGCGTTGAACAGGGTCGACTTGCCGACGTTTGGCAGGCCGACGATGCCGCATTTGATGCCCATGTCGTTTTCATTCCTGCGCCGTGTGCAGGCGCTTCATCGCTTCGTTGAAATCGCCCGCGACAGCGAGCGGCAATACGTACAGGGCCGCGCCGACCGCGCCGAGGATCGCGTCCTCGTCTGCCTTGCCGGGTCGCCCGAGTACCCAGGGCGTGACGCGATCCTTGTCGCCGGGATGTCCGATGCCCAGACGCAGGCGGTGGAACTGACCGTGACCCAGCTGCGCGAAAATGTCGCGCAACCCGTTCTGGCCGCCGTGACCGCCATCGAACTTCAGCCGCGCCGCGCCGGGCGGCAAATCCAGGTCATCGTGCGCAACCAGCATTTCTTCCGGCGCGATCTTCCAGTAGCGCAATGCCGTCGCGACCGCGATGCCGCTCTTGTTCATGAACGTGTTCGGCTTGAGCAGGAGCAACGGCTGACCGTCGAGGACGATTTTCGCCGTCTCGCCGTGCAATTTCGTTTCCAGCCCGAAGCGTGCGCCTTCACGCTGCGCCAACGCATCCACGAACCAGAACCCGGCGTTGTGCCGGGCGCGGAAGTGTTCCGCACCCGGATTGCCAAGGCCGACGAGAAGGCGAAGTCCTGCCATCTTGAACCACCCTCACCCCGTTCCCTCTCCCGCCAGCGGGAGAGGGGGAGCGATCGTTGCGCTGCGCGCAACAGCGGTATTTGCGGAAAAGCGGCCTACTTCTTCTCGTCCTTCTTCGCCGCCGCCGGAGCCGCCGCGCCGGCCGCAGGTGCTGCGCCAGCCGCCGCGGCCGCGCCAGGTGCGGGCGCTGCGCCCGTGGCGCCCGCCGCCGCCGCTTCGCCTTCGACGACCGGAGCCACTTCGACTTCCTGCTTGATCTCCTGCGCCGTGACCACGGCCGCGTCGTGCTCCTTGCCCAGGCGCAGCGCCGGAATCTCGACGCCCGACGGGAGCTTGATCGCGGACAGGTGGACGATGTCGCCGAGCTTGAGCTCGGAAAGGTCCACTTCGATGAACTCCGGCAGGTCTTTCGGCAGGCACGAAATCTCGACGTCGGTCAACGCATGCGAAATCAGCACGCCCGCCATCTTGCCGGCCGGCGATTTCTCCTGATTGAGGAAGTGCAGCGGCACGCGGATGCGGATCGCGCGATTCTCGTCGACGCGCTGAAAGTCGATGTGCAGCAACTGCGCCCTGAACGGGTGGCGCTGCAAGTCGCGCAGCAGTACCTTCTGCGTCTTGCCGTCGAGCTTGAGGTCGAGAATGGCCGAGTAGAACCATTCGTGCTGCGACGCCAGCCACACCGTGTTGTGTTCGAGCTGGATGCTTGCCGGGGCATCGCTGCTGCCGTACAGGATCGCCGGCACCTTGCCCGCGGTACGCAGGCGGCGGCTCGCACCTTTGCCTTCGTCCGTACGGGCTTCTGCCGGAATTTCATGAATCGTTGCCATGATGACTTACCTTCTGTTGCGTTGATCCGCCTCGCGGCGGAGAAAAACTCCCCCGCGACCAGGGGAGTGACGTGCCGGCCAACCGGCATCTGGCACACGGATGTGCCAACGCATCCGCCACATGGCGGATGCGAAACACGTGGCGCGGCTTTGCCGTGACCGTGTTTTCGCGACCCGCGGCAGGATGCCCGGTGTCGCACAAAAACTAATCGACGTAGAGCGAACTCACCGATTCGCCGAACGCGATGCGCCGGATCGTCTCGCCGAGCAGTTCCGCCACGCTGAGCTGGCGGATTTTCGCACAACCACGCGCTGCATCCGACAACGCGATGGTGTCCGTCACCACCAGTTCGTCGAGCTGCGATGCGGCAATGTTCTGGATCGCCGCACCCGACAACACCGGGTGCGTGCAGTACGCCACCACCTTGCGCGCGCCGTTCTTCTTCAGCGCCGCCGCCGCCGCACACAACGTGCCCGCGGTATCGACGATGTCGTCGATCAGCACGCAAACGCGATCGGCCACGTCGCCAATGATGTTCATCACCGTGGCCTCGTTCGGCCGCGGGCGGCGCTTGTCGATGATCGCCAGATCCGCATCATCCAGGCGCTTGGCCAGCGCCCGGGCCCGCGCCACGCCGCCGACGTCGGGACTGACCACGATCAGGTCGCTGCCGCCATGGCAGCGCCAGATGTCGGCCAGCAAAACGGGCGACGAGTATACATTGTCCACCGGAATATCGAAAAATCCCTGGATCTGGTCGGCGTGCAGGTCAACCGTCAGCACTTGGTCCGTGCCGACCGCGCCGATCATCTCCGCGGCCACCTTGGCCGTGATCGGCACGCGCGCGGAGCGCGGACGCCGGTCCTGCCGGGCATAGCCGAAATACGGCATCACCGCGGTCACGCTGGCCGCCGAGGCGCGCTTGAGCGCGTCCACCAGCACCAGCAATTCCATGAAATTGTCGGCCGTCGGCGCCGAAGTCGGCTGGATCACGAACACTTCCTGCCGACGCACGTTTTCCTCGATCTCGACCTGCACCTCGCCGTCGGAAAACCGGCTGACCAGCGCCTTGCCGAGCGGCGCGTTCAACTCGTGGCAAACCGCCTGCGCCAGCACGCGGTTCGCGTTGCCGCTGAAGACCAGCAAGCCACGTTCCTCGCGCTTGTGCGCATAGGCGCCGGCATAACCCGTCGAATTGGCCGTGTTCACACCCTGCTCCCGGCTGGCAACGCGCAAATACCGGTTCGGCCGGCAGGGCGCGAGCCCGCAACCGGCAACCGGGGAAAGTCGACGCGAATGGGGCCGACAGACCTCTCAATCGGCCGGAAATGATACCACGGATACCGGGATTTCTTGTATCGGCGCATTGCGGCGTGAACGCGATCGTCAGCCGCGCACGCCGCCTGGCTTGCAGCCGGGATGCAGGCTCGCGGCAGCCGATGGGCGCGCGGCGACTCGCTCAAACCACGGCCCGAGGTTGCGCAGGCCGTGGTCAAACGGCTGGCCGACCGAATCGGCGAAGTCCAGCCACACATACAGCCAGATGTCGGCGATGCTGAAGTGGTTGCCGGCGAGGAACCCGCTCCGATCGAGCATGCCGTCGAGCCAGCCGATGCGATCCTGCGCCACACGCTTGAGGCCAGCGGCGGCTTCCTCTGCCACCGGAATGCGGTCGCGGAACCGTGTCAGCCCTTCCGCGTAGTGATAGGCATTGTGGATGTTTTCGGTGATATTGAGCTCGGCGCGGCGCTGCCACTGCCGCGTCAGCGCGCGTTGCACCGGGGTGGCGCCGATGAGGGCGGGCGCGGGATGGCGTTCTTCCAGATACTCCATGATCGCGACCGATTCGGCGATCGCGGTTCCATCGTCAAGCACCAGCGTCGGCGTCTGCCCGGCCGGGTTGTGCGCGAGGTACGGCGCCTGCCGGTTCTCGCCCGTGAACACGTCGACCTGCCGCGTGGCCAGTTCCAGCCCCTTCTCCAGCAGGAACATGCGCAGCGTGCGCGGCGCGGGGCTCAGGGCATCGAGCAGCAGCATGGCGTCAGTGGAACGGCACGGGTTTGTCGGAATGCGCGGAGGGCTGCATGAAGAAATCGTGCAGGTATTTTTCGCCTTCGTCGTCGAAGATCGTGACCACGGTCTTGAGCTCCGGATGCTGCTCGCGCACGCGCTGCGCGGCGATCAGGTGCGCGCCGGAACTCGGTCCGCAAAACAGCCCGCGCGTGCGCGCGAGCCGGCGCATCATCGCCACCGCATCGACGCTGGCCACGCTGGTGGTATCGCCCACGAGCGCGCGGTGCTTGGCGAAAATGCCAGGCACGAAACCGTCCGAGATGCCCTCGATCTGGTGCAGCGCGACCTCGCCGCACAGGATCGTGCGCGACTCGGAAGGTTCCATCGCGAACAATCGCACGGCCGGGTTGACCTTGCGGAATGCTTGCCCCACGCCGATGAGCGTGCCGCCCGTACCCACGCCATGCACGAACGCATCGGGCACGCGCCCGGCGGGGAGCTGGGCGAGGATCTCGGGCCCGAGCCACTCGCGGTTTTCCTCGACGTTCCACTCCGACTCGAACTGGCCCGGGAAGAAAAAGCCGGGCTGGCGGCCCAGTTCCCGCGCGCGCTCCAGCGCGTCGTTGACGTGAAACGTGCCGCAGAACAGCACCTCGGCGCCAAACGCGCGAGAGATCGCCACGCGCTCGCTCGACAGCCCCTCGGGCATCACCACGATCATGCGGTAACCCTTGACCGCGGCGACCATCGAAAACGCGTTGCCGGTATTGCCGCTGGTCGCCTCGACGATGGTGTCGCCGGGCTGGATCGCGCCGGTCTGCTCGGCGCGTTCGATGATGTACTTGGCGATCCGCGCCTTGATCGAGCCGGAAGGGTTGAGGAACTCGCACTTGGCGTAGATGCCGTCGACCTCAAGCAGCGGCGTGTCGCCGATCGCATCCAGGATGTTGTTCGAAAGGCCGGTGAAGCGTCTGGGTTTGGCGTCCATGACAAACGCCTACTTCGTCGATTCGGCGTGCGTGTGCATGGTGTCGAGCGCCAGCGCGGAGTGCGCGTAGGCACCGCCCGCGCGCATCTCGGCCGCGACCCAGATCGCTTCCATGATTTCCGCTTCGCCGGCGCCGGTCTTGAGCGCGCCGTCGGTGTGGCCGCGGATGCAATACGGACATTGCGTGACGTGGGCCACGGCGACCGCAATCAGCTGCTTGGTCTTGACCGGCAGCGCGCCCTCGGCAAAGACCGCGGCGCTGAAGGCCTTGAAGGCCTCCAGCGGCTTGGGCGCCAGTTCGCGGCGCTTGCGCGCGATTTCGACGCTGGCTTGGGGGTAAATGGATTGATCCATGACGAGGTCTCCTTGTCTGGGCGGCGCGTGCAGCGCGCCGGCTGTGTCGCGGATCTTCGATGATTCGCTCGCGCGCACCGGGATTCAAAGTCCGGCGTTGTTGCGTTCCAGCACGCGCTCGGCGCGGTAACTCGAGCGCACCAGCGGCCCGGCAACGGCCTCGAAGAAACCCTTGGCGAGCGCCTGATCGCGATAGCGGCGAAATTCGTCGGGCGAGACGAAGCGCTCCACCGGCAGATGGTGCTCGGTGGGGCGCAGGTACTGACCCATGGTGACGATGTCCACGCCGGCCGCGCGGATGTCGTCCAGCGTGCGCTCGATTTCCGCATCGGTTTCGCCCAGACCCAGCATCAGGCTGGTCTTGGTCAGGGTCTGCGGCGCATGGTGCTTGGCGAAGGCGAGCACGTCGAGCGTTTGCGCGTAACCGGCGCGCGGATCGCGCACCCGCCGCGTCAGGCGTTCGACGGTTTCCAGATTCTGTGCGTAGGTGACCAGGCCCGCGTCGAGCACGGTCGCGACATTTTCGTGGCGACCGGCGAAATCGGGCGTGAGCGCCTCGACCGCGGTCTGCGGCGCGCGCGCGTGGATTGCGCGGATGCAGGCGGCGTAATGCGCCGCGCCGCCATCGGCCAGGTCGTCGCGATCGACCGAGGTGAGCACGATGTATTTCAACCGCATCAGCGCCACCGCATCGGCCACGTGCGCCGGTTCCAGCGGATCGAGCCAACCGTGCGGATTGCCGGTGCTGACTGCGCAGAACTTGCACGCGCGCGTGCAGACCTCGCCCATCAGCATCATCGTGGCGGTACCGCGGCCCCAGCATTCGGCGATGTTGGGGCAACGCGACTCGGCGCAAACCGTGTGCAGCTTGTGGCTCTTGACGATGTCGTGGACGGCTTCGTATTGCGCCCCTGCCGGCAGGCGCACGCGCAGCCACGGCGGTTTGCGGCCGACATCGGGCTTGCGGCTTTCCGCGTTGGGTTTGATGCCGCCGAAAACCGCACGCACGCCATCGGGCGTGGTGAACTTTTCGCCGCTGTGCGGCGAGCGACGGGAAGAATCGTCCATCATGCGATCAGCGCTCGAGCAGCGGCAGCTTGTCCGGCTTGCCATTCCATGCATCGGCATCCGCGGGCGGATCGATGCGTGCGGCGATCACCGGCCACGCTGGCGCCAGTTCGGCGTTCAGCGCGATGTAGTGCTCCTGCCCTGCCGGCACATCGTCCTCGGGGAAGATCGCTTCGGCCGGGCATTCCGGCACGCACAGGGTGCAATCGATGCATTCCTCCGGATCGATCGCGAGAAAGTTGCGTCCCTCGTGAAAGCAGTCGACCGGGCAAACTTCCACACAATCGGTGTACTTGCACTTGATGCAATTGTCGGTGACGACGTGCGTCACGAAATCCTCCTCAAGCCATCCAGGCGCTCGCGTCAAAATACCACGTTGCGCCGATGCGCGGGCGCCAGAACAATTACTGCGGCTTGAGCGTGGACACGAACGCCGCGATGTTGGCGATGTCGGTGTCGGTCAGGCCCTTGGCCATCGGCGCCATGATCGCATTCTGGCGCGTGCCGTCGCGAAATGCCTGCATCTGCGCGACGAGGTATTCGTCCTTCTGCCCGGCGACATTCGGATAAATCGGTGCGATCGAAATGCCATTCGCGCCGTGGCAAGCCACGCAAGTCGTTTCGTATTTCGCCTTGCCGGCGACCGGGTCGGCGGCACGCGCAGCGGTCGCCCCGAGCACGGCAGCGATCGCAATGCTGGCAATGACGTTGGCCTTGATCATGTGGGTTCTCCTGGACGGAATGCCGGTAACGGGAATGATCAGTGGTCCGTGGCGGGCTGTGGCCGGTACAGCGCGGCCCACAAGGCGATGGTCGGCACCAGTGCGCCAACCCAGAACCCGCCCCAGAACGTCAGATTGGGCATGGTCGCCAGCGGCAGCAGCGACAGGATGCCGAGCGCGACCGCCAGCAGAATGTTGACGGAACTGAACCACGGATGCGGATCGCTGCGGCGCGCCCACAGCGCCATTGCCAGGATGACGGCGGCAAATCCCGCGAACGGCAGATAGCGCTGCTCGACCCAGGTCGGATGCAGCACGGTGGCGTATGCCAGAACCAGTCCGGTCACGGTGTTGATGAGGTTTGCGATCATCGGCGGATTTCCTGTTCGTGATGCAAGCGTTCGAGGTAGCGCCAGATCAGCGGCGGGATGACGGCGTAGACGAGGGCGCTGGCGAGAATCAGCAGCTTCCAGCCGATGTCGAGCGGGGTGCGCAGGGCGATCGTCAGGGCCAGTGCAAAGGCCGCGATCCAGCACACGCTGCCGGCCCGGATCAACGCCGGTCGCGCCCACAGCCGGCCGACGCTGTACAGACTGCCGTAGCCGCCGCCCGCGAGCACGAACAGGCCCAGCAAGGCCGCTGTTTCAATCAGGGCCGATGCAGTCATGCCGGCTCCGGTTGTGCCTGCAGTGCCGGCACGCGCCTGGGCGAGGTCAGCAGGTCGTACACCAGCACGACATAGCCGGCGGCAAAGACCACGCCGAACAGCATGCGCGCGTACATGCCGCTCACGAACCAGGGATTCTCGGATGCAGTCGTGAACGCCATCAGCGTCGAGCCGCCCATCGCACGTCCATAGAACGCCTGCGCCATGCCTGCCAGCAACAGACCCATGACCATGCCGACCATGCCGAAGTTGAGCAGGCCGAAGCCCCACTTCCAGGCCCGTCCGCCGAGCACGTCGGCGCCGGATACCTGCTGCTTGGCCACGTACAGCACCGCGATGACGCCGCACACGTACGCGCCGTAGAACGCAAAGTGACCGTGCGATACCGTCCATTGCGTGCCATGCGAGAACAGGTTGATCTGCGGCAACGTCATCATGAATCCCCAGATGCCGGCGCCGATGAAATTGCCGAACGCCTCGGCCGTGATCCACCAGAACGCCGGCTGGTTGTTGGTCTTCATGCGGTGCGTGCCGGCATCGTAGATCGCATGCACGACCATGCCCAGCAACGGCAACGGCTCAAGCGCCGAGAAGAATCCGCCGATGCTCAACCAGTACTGCGGCGTGCCGATCCAGAAATAGTGGTGACCCAGGCCGAGGATGCCGGCGCCGAGCACGAGCATGACCTCGATGTAGAGCCAGGTCTCGACGATGCGCCGCGACGTGCCCATCACGTCCATCAGCACCAGCGCCATGACGCAACCGATCAGCACTTCCCACGTGCTCTCGACCCACATGTGCACCAGCCACCACCACCAGTACAAGTCGACCGACATGTTGGTGACCGCCGGGAACGCGTCGAGGTAGACCGCGAGCAGCGGAATCAGGTCCAGCACCAGCACCCACATGATGCCGGTCATCTTGCGCGCCTTGATGCAGGTGGCGATGACGTTGTAGGCGAACACCAGCATGACCACGACAATGCCGATTGCCGCCCAGCGCGGGGCCTCGACGTACTTGCGCCCCTGGTTGATGAACCACATCGAGAATTCGTTGGCAGCGCCGTACTGCACGAACACGAACACGGCCGCAACGACCACGACCGCCGCACAGAACACCCAGAACATCAGCTCCGCCAGCCACATGCCCTCGACCTCGCGGCCAAGCTCCTTGGGCAGGTACCAGTACACCGCGCCGAGAAAACCCATCAGCAGCCAGATTACCAACGTGTCGATGTGCAGGATCTTCGACATGTTGAAGTTGAAGACGTTGAACAACAGCGACGGGTACAGGTAGTACAGCGCCGACAACAGGCCGAACACGATCATTACGCCGAACAGCGCGACGGCGGCAGTGTAGTAGCGCAGCGACAGCTTCTGGGAACGGTACACGGTGCGGGCTCCTACGGTTGTTTGCCGCTCTGGCCGAAGTTGGCCGGAAAGCCGTTGGTGTCGACGGACGACAGCCATTTGAGGTAGGCGACCGTCGCGCGCGCTTCGTCCTGCGTCAACTGCAGGTTCGGCATTGCGCGGGTCCAGGTCGGATACTTGTCCGGGTGCATCAGGAACTCGACCATCGCGTCTTCGCGCGTGGCCTTGCCGGTCATCGGCATCCAGATCTGTTGCCACGCCGGATCGAGCCAGGACTTGGTCAGGTCGGGGCCGTAGTAGGCGCCGTTGCCGAAGATCGTGTGGCAGTCCATGCACGCGCGGCTCTGGATGACGAGCTTGCCGGTGCGCATGAGGGCCGTTGCCTCGGCCGCGGTCACGGTCTTGCCGAACAGCGGCTCGGGTCCGCCGATCACGGGCACGTCCGCACGCCGCGACCAGTTGTAGGTGTAGCCGATCTGGTGGTTGATGACATCGTACTGCGGCACGTTGGCGCCGCCGACGCTGATGACGCGCATGCTGTCGATCGACAGAAACGCGAGAACGACCAGCATCACCAATGTCGTGCTGATCGCGCCGGCGCGCCAGAAAGACGGATCCTCGATGTCCACGCCCTGCCCCTCGGTCTTGAATGTGTTCCATCACGGCTGCGCGCAGCGCCATCTCATGCTGTCGCACCCGCACCGAATGCGCGGGCAATACTGAGCGCCGCAAACCATCGCGGCATTGACCTGCGTCAAGAAAGGATTCGGGCGAATTGCGCCGGAGCGCGCCAGCGCCGGAAGCCGGCGCTTACTCGAACGTGCCCTGGAAAATCCGGTCCGAAAGCTCCAGCCGATAGCGGTAGATCCCGATCGCGCCGCCGACGCCCACGCGCCATGCTCCGGGCGCCAGCGTTTCGACGGCGAGCTGGTTGCTTTGCGCCATGTGTTCGCCGATGAAGGGCGTGGACGCCAGTACGTTTCCCGAAGTGCCGTCGATCAGGTAGAGCTTGCCGCCGCTCGATACCAGGAGCCGATCGAGCCGATCGTCCAGCGGCGTCACCGCGTCGACGCTGTCGCCGAGGGTGAATTGGCGCAGCAGGCTGCGTGTCGGCGCATCGTGGAACGCAATCGTCGCTCCGGATTCCACCGCAATCTCGACACCGGCCGCTCCCAGCGGCACGGCGACGGCGCCGTTGTTGGCGACGCTGAAGGTCCAGGCCAGCAGGTGCGAAAGCCGGTCGAAGGCGCGCAGGCTGTCGGGCAACACCGCAACCACGACGTCGCCGGCCCCGCTGGAAACCGGCAGGGCGAACACGCCGTTGATCGCGAACGGGGCCGTACCCATCCCGACCGAATTCCAGATCGGCTGGCCGGTCAGCGTATAGGCCTGCAGCATGGCGCCGCTTATCCAGCTCAGATCCGGCTGCGAGGCGACCAGGATGTCCTGCACTCCATCGCCATTCATGTCGACGAGGATCGCGTCGGAAATCGAACGCGACGCGAAGGGACCCGTGGAATACGCGCCGATCTGCTGCGTCACGGTCAACGATTTCCCGTCGACGACAACCACGCGCCCGTCGTACAAGGCCGTACCGGCAAGCACGATCTGCGGCGACTGCGGCGGGTCGGTGTCGACCAGGATCCGGCTTGGCACGATCTGCATCGCGTCGTTCGCGTTGCCGCCGGTATCGGTCAGTGCCGCAAGCACCTCGCCGCTCGCCATGTCCGTAATCTGCAGGCCGGCCGCGCCCTGGTACCACGTGTTCGGTCCGTAGCCGGTCAACAGATACGACGAACCGTCGGCCATGGGGTCACCGATGGTGGCGACGTTGAACTGCGACGCCTGGCTGGTCGCCTGCCAGACGACCGCGCCGGTCTGCACACTGGCGACGCCGACGTCGGCGTCGTCGGCAAACAGGATTTCGTTCGTGCCGTCGCCATCCAGATCCGCAAGCGTCAGGTACTTCACCGGAAAATTCGCGCCCGGCAACGGCGTTACCACCTGGGTGGTGGCGTCGAGCGTCTGCACGCCGCCGTTCGACCCGGCAAACAGGACCACGGGATGGCCGTTGCTGAAAACATCGCCGACCAGAAGCGAGCTCACGCTGAAATTAAGACCATTCGTGTACGCAAACAGCGGCGAGTACGGAGCACCGGAGAAGACGGCGACCTGGTAGCCCGCACCAACGAACTCGGTGGCGCCGCCCGGTCCGATCGCACCGGCCGCGATCAGGGCGCCGAACGCGTCGGGATACTGCCAGTCGACCTGCCCCGACGCGCCATCCAGGACCCATCCCGGCGAACTGCCGCCCAGAACGATCTCGAGCGCGGGGTCGGCGTCGAGTGGCGCCAAGGCGACGTCACCGCCGCCACTGCTCGGTTGAATCCAGGTCTGGACGTCCGTCGCCAGGTCATAAACCGCAACCTGCGTACTCGTGCGGACGACGAGTCGCTGCGCGCCGTCGCCAAGCACATCGCCGACAGCCGCACCGGTTGGCGACGCCAATGCGTTGAACTGATTGACTGGCGCCAGCGGCCAACCGGCATATTCGCGGACGGTGCCGTCGTAGCCGACGCGAGGCAGGCACCGTGGCCATAACGGCCACCAGCATCCAAAACAGGCGGGAAAGCGGCCGCATCTCC
>JAFEFP010000052.1 GCA_018240545.1 Pseudomonadota bacterium
TTCCGAATGCCGTATTGACTGCTTGAATGTAGTACGACGGACCCACATCGCCATTCGTATCCGGTGGCCAACCCCCACCCGCCGTGCCTCCGATGACCGCTGTACCATACCCCAATCCCGCAAAATTCTGCAGGGTCGCGGGCATGGGCGCATACTGGATCGGTGGCGGTTGCGGCGCGTTGGTGTCGCCGCCGGGAGGCAGTGCGCGCTGCGGCATCGGCGTCGGAAAATCGTTGAGCGTGTGATATTCGGGCGGTGTGTACACCGGCGGCAGGTCTCGCACATCGCCGTTGTACTGCGCCGGGTAAATGACTTGCGCGGACAGCGGCACGCTTCGTATGGGGGTCGTCGATACTGAAGAACCCGAGATGGAATGCTGGACGTAAACCCCGCCATCGCCATCATCTTCGGCATGCGCCGGCATGGCGCAGAACATCGTGCACAGCACCGCCATCGCGGCGATCAACGCGTGATTACGGAACAGCATGTGGAAGAACCCCTTGGAAGAACTGGCGGACGCCGGCATGGCGGGTAACGACAATCACCGGGAAATCGTCCCGGCCCCCCTGTCTGGCGCGCGACTATAAGAGCAAGTCGAAGTCCCGGCAACCACGCCAATAGATTTGTGCGGACAACCGTGACTCAGCCGATGCGAAATCCCGCAACCTTGAACGCCTCGCCCATCTGTCCCGGCAGGGTCAGGCGTTTTACCTGTTGCGCCAGCGTGTAGCGGGCGGCTTCGTCCGGCGCGTGCGCGCAGGCCTGCGCGAAGACTTCGTCCAAACCATTCTCGATCAGGAATTGCGCCTGCGATTGCGGCGCGTTGGCGTCGAATCCTGCCGCGACGCCGGCTTCGACAAGCGCATCGAAGTCCACGTGCGCGGTGATGTCCTGCAGGCCGGGCAGGATCAGCGGATCGTCATGCGCGCGCTGGCGAAAATGGCAACGCAAAGTGCCAGCGTCACGCGGCGCGCAATAGTACTCGCTGCGCGAATAGCCGTAGTCGATGAACCAGGCACAACCCCTTTCCAACATCCGTGCGACTTCCACGAACCAAGGCGCAAGCAGCGTGCAGATTTCGGAAAAGTACGGCCGTGGAAGTTGCGCGGCGTCATCGATGGCTTGCGCAACAGCGCCGCGCAGCACGGCGTCGGCAGAAACTTCGCGCCATTCGAAGTGACCGGATTCGCCAACGCCGACAACGCGCTCGAACATGCCATCAACGCGCAGCACGAATGCGCGCACCGGCAGTGCATCGATGACTTCGTTCGCGATCAGCACGCCGCGCCACGGCATGGCCGGCGGCGTATCCAGCCATTCGCAGCGATCGAGCAGGTGCGGGCAATCGCGCCGGATCCGCGTGCGTTGACGCTCGCGCAAGTCCGCGCTGCGTTCGAGCAGCCGGTAGCGCGCCGGCAAGGCGTCGAGGCGTTCGAGTTCGGCGAGCAATTCCGCTGCCAGCGCACCCGAGCCGGGGCCCAGCTCCATGACGTCGCCGCGCGTTTCGCGTAACGTGGGCGCGATCGCACGCGCGAGGCAACGCGCGAACACGAAACCCAGCTCCGGCGCGGTGACGAAATCTCCCTCCGCGCCGAACTTCGTCGCACCCGCGCTGTAGTAACCCAAGCCCGGTGCGTACAGGGCCAGTTCCATGTAGCGCGCGAAATCGATGGCACCACCCGCCGTCTCGATTTCCGCGCGGATCCGCGCCGCCAGACGCTCGCTGTGCGCACGTTCCTCGGGGCCGGGTTGGGGCAAATCCACGCGCACGCTGGCAATCCGCGAAAAAATGGAGTGCAATCCTCGCATGAAAAGCGCGAACGAACAGCATCCCGTCGCCCTGATCACCGGTGCTGCCAAACGCGTCGGCGCGCAGATCGCACGCACCCTGCATGGCGCCGGCTACGACCTCGCCCTGCACTACCGCCATTCGCGTGCCGAGATGGACGCCTTGTGCGCCGACCTCGAAACGGCGCGCGGCAACAGCACGCTGGCACTCCAGGCCGACCTGGCCGATGTCGCCACATTGCCGAATTTGGTCGAGCAGACCATCGCCCGCTTCGGCCGGCTCGATGCGCTGGTCAACAACGCCTCGACTTTTTTCCCCACCCCCGTCGGATCGGTCACACCCACCCAGTGGGATGAATTGTTCGCCAGCAATGCGCGCGCGCCATTCTTCCTTGCGCAGGCCGCCACGCCGCATCTGAAAGCCGCGAAAGGCTGCCTCGTCAATATCGTGGACATCTACGCCGAGCGCCCCCTGCCCGGCCATCCGGTCTATTGCATGGCCAAGGCGGCACTGGCGATGCTGACCCAGGCATTGGCAAAGGAGCTGGGGCCGGAGGTGCGCGTCAACGGCGTGGCGCCGGGCGCGGTGCTGTGGCCGGAAGCGGGCAAGGCCTACGCCGATCAGACCGAACTCGTCGCGCGCACGCCGCTCAAGCGCACCGGCACGCCCGAAGACGTGGCGACGGCGGTGCTGTTCCTGTTGCGCGACGCGAAGTTCACGACCGGGCAGATTCTGCGGGTTGACGGTGGACGCGCACTCGCAATTTGATCTTCCCGCTGTCATCCCGGCAGGGAGTGCCGGGATCCAGACTGCACGGACGCAGGCAACGGAATGCCTGTTGCATTTGCCGTCCTTGGCTTCTGGATTCCGGCAATCCATGCCGGAATGACGATTTCAATACAAATCCACTACGCGCTCGGAATGATCCTTGTCGGCGGGAAATTCCCGCCACAATTGCCCGATCGTCTTGCCGAGCACGGGATGGATCACGTTCGACGCGATGTCCGCCATCGGCTTGAGCACGAAGGCGTATTTCAGGTCCGGCCGCGGAATTTCCGGATTGCCCGGCCCTTTCAACACCTGATCGCCGAACAGGACGATATCGACATCCAGCGTGCGATCGGAAAAGCGCGCCACGTCGCGGCGGCGCCCGTGCCGATCCTCAAGATTGTGCAGCCAGTCGTTGAGCACGCCGACGCCGAGGTCGGTGTCGATGCCGACGGCAAGGTTGATGAAGTCCGGGCCATCGAACCCGACGGCGGGGAAACGATACGCCGGTGATGTCACGATGGCACCGAAGTGTCCGCGCAGTTCACGCAACGCGGCATGCAGGTTTTTTTCCGGCTCCAGATTCGAGCCGAGGCTAAGCCAGGCGCGCGTCATGCCCAACGCTCGTCATTCCGGCAGGGACTGCCGGAATCCAGTGCCAAGGATGGCGTCCTTGCAGTCTGGGTGCCGGCAATCCCTGCCGGCATGACAAAAAATATTTTCATGTCGGTTTCTCGCCGCGCTCGATCAACACGCCCACCGCCTTCGAGCCCGTGACCGCGCCGGGCTTGGACAGTTTCAGGCGCAGCCACGCCACGCCGAATTCCTCGCGCACGATCTGCGCGCAACGCTCAGCCAAGGTTTCCACAAGTTCAAAATGGGATTCTTCCACAAATCCAATCAAGCGCTTGGCGATCTTCTTGTAGTCAAGCGTATCGGCGATCTTGTCGCTCGCCGCCGGCTTGCGGTTGTCGAACGCCATATCCAGGTCCAGCGCCACGGTCTGGCGGATCTTGCGCTCCCAGTCGTAGATGCCGATGACGGTGTCGATGCGCAGGTCCTCGATGAACACGACGTCCATCACGCGGTCTCCAGTGCCGGCAGCGAGGCCAGGTCCCAGCGCGGCGCGACCTTGATCGCCGCATCGTCGTGCAAGCCGGCTTGCAGGCGCAAGGCGCCGGCCAGCGCGATCATGGCGCCGTTGTCGGTGCAGAATTCCAGGCGCGGAAAATACACACGGAAGCTCTCGCGCTGCGCGGCTTGCGCAAGCTGCGCACGCAGCTTGCGATTGGCACCAACACCGCCCGCGATGACCAGACGCTCGGCGCCGGTCGCCTCGAGCGCGCGCCGACACTTGATCAGCAACGTCTCGACGATGGCATCCTCGAAACCGCGCGCGATGTCGGCCTTCGAATTCGCTTCATCCGCGTGTTGTTGATACGCGAGCAGGACCTGGGTCTTGAGACCCGAGAAACTGAAGTCCAGCCCGGGGCGATCCGTCATCGGGCGCGAGAATTTGTATTTTCCCGCCGCGCCGGATTCGGCCAGTTTCGCGAGCGCCGGACCGCCGGGATACGGCAGGCCCATCAGTTTGGCGGTCTTGTCGAAGGCCTCGCCGGCCGCGTCGTCCAGCGTGTCGCCGAGCAGCCGGTAGCGACCGATGGCGGAGACTTCGATCAGCATGGAATGCCCGCCGGAAACCAGCAGGGCCACGAACGGCGGCTGTGGAGGATCGGCTTCGAGAAGGGGCGCGAGCAGATGCCCTTCCATGTGATGCACGCCAATGGCGGGCACCTCGAGCGCCCAGGCCAGGGCGCGCGCGCAGGACGCGCCGACCAGCAGCGCGCCGACCAGGCCCGGTCCCGCCGTGTAGGCCACTCCGCCAAGGTCGCGCACAGCCAAGCCGGCCCTGGACAGGGTTTCGCGGACCAGCGGCAACAACTTGCGCACGTGGTCGCGGCTGGCCAACTCCGGCACCACACCGCCAAAATCGGCGTGCATCCTGATCTGGCTGTACAAGGCGTGGGCAAGCAGCCCCTTGCCCGTGTCGAACACGGCCACCCCGGTTTCGTCGCAGGAGGTCTCGATGCCCAGCACGGGCCCCGATTTTGCAATTTTGCCGTTTCCCACAGTAAAATACGCGGCTCGCCCGGATGGTTCCGGGCCCAGTTTACCGGAGACCCCATGCCCAACGTCAAAGTTCGCGAGAACGAGCCTTTCGAGTTCGCGCTGCGCCGTTTCAAGCGCACCTGCGAGAAGGCCGGGGTGCTGGCCGAAACGCGCAAGCGCGAGTTCTACGAAAAGCCGACGCAGGAGCGCAAGCGCAAGGCTGCCGCGGCGGTCAAGCGCCATCTGCGCCGCGTCTCGCGCGACGTGACCAAGCGCAAGCGTCTGTACTGATTCAGCGCGTAGCGTGGTTTCGACGGCCGGTACGCGCGAGCGTGACCGGCCGTTTGTTTTTCCGCTCGTCATCCCGGCAGGGAATGCCGGGATCCGGGAACCAAGGACGGGAAACTCGCGTATCGGACACGCTTTCATCGGCATCCATGCGGCCTGGATTCCGGCAATCCATGCCGGAATGACGGCCAACGAATGAGGAATCCTGCGCCATGAGCCTTAAAGCCAAACTCACCGACGACATGAAGGCCGCCATGAAAAGCGGCGACAAGGATCGCCTCGGCACGATTCGCCTGGTCAATGCCGCGATCAAGCAACGCGAGGTGGACGAGCGCATCCTGCTCGACGACGCCCAGGTGTTGGCCGTGCTCGAGAAGATGCTCAAGCAGCGCCGCGATTCCATCACGCAGTTCGAAGCCGCCGGCCGCACCGATCTCGCCGACAAGGAAAAGGCCGAAGTCGCGGTGATCCAGGCCTACCTGCCCGCGCAGATGACGCCCGCCGAAGTGCAAGCCGCCATCGCCGCGGCCATTGCCGAATCCGGCGCGACCGGACCGAAGGACATGGGCAAGGTGATGGGCCTGGTCAAGGCCAAGGTCGCCGGCCGCACCGACATGGGCAAGCTGTCGGAGTTGGTGAAGGCAAGACTGAACGCATTGGGCTAAAATGGGTCATCGGCGGAGATCGAAATGGAACACGTCGTCAACGTCCATATCGAAAAGTTGCCCGAAGGCGTTTATCTGGCAACCAGCGACGACGTCCCCGGACTCGTAGCCCAAGGGCGCACCATCGCCGAGACGTTGGAAATCGCGCGCGACGTCGCCAAGAAACTGATTGAAGCGCAAGACGGACGAAAGTCCGGCATTGCGCGCCTTGGCGTCACGGCGGAGTCGTTCGACTACCCATTGATTCTGGGCGCGTGATGGCATGGGCCGACTCGGTGGCTTTCGCTATCGCGAAATCGCGCGCCGCCTGAAGACGTTCGGATTCGGATTCGACCGCCAGGCGGCAGGCTCGCACGAGATCTGGTTCAATCCGTCCACTCGCCGCTACACCACGATACCGAACCATCCGGGCGACATGCCCGAGGGCACGCTGCGCGCGATCCTGCGTCAGGCCGGAATCGATCCGGAAGCGTTCCTCGCACGCCCATGAGCGGCCGCATCCCCGAAAAATTCATCGATGACCTTCTGACCCGCGTCGACATCGTCGAGGTGATCGAGCAACGCGTGCCGCTGAAGAAGGCCGGGCGCGACTGGACGGCGCGCTGCCCGTTCCACGACGAACGCTCGCCCTCGTTCACGGTCAGCCCCAACAAGCAGTTCTACCACTGCTTCGGCTGCGGCGCGCACGGCAGCGCGATCAAGTTCCTGATGGAATACGATCGACTCGAGTTCCCCGACGCGATCGAAGAACTCGCGTCACGGGTCGGTTTGAAAGTTCCGTACGAAAGCGGCGGCAAGCGCGCGCCGGCCGAGGATTCGGCGGACCTGTATACCGTGCTCGATGCCAGCGCGAAGTTCTACCAGCGCGAACTGGGCAAGAGCGGCAAGGCGAACGCCTACTTCCACGCGCGCGGCCTGGACGCCGCAATCATCGAGCGCTTTGGACTGGGCTATGCGCCGGATGGCTGGGATGGCCTGAAGAACGCGCTCGGCACGAATCCGCAGCGCATCGCCCTGCTGGAAAAAAGCGGCATGCTGACGCGCGGCGAGCGCGGCACACCCTACGATCGCTTCCGCGATCGCGTGATGTTTCCGATCCAGGATCGCCGCGGTCGTGTGATCGCGTTCGGCGGGCGGATTCTCGAAAAAACGGAAGACTCTGGGGCCAAGTACCTCAACTCGCCTGAAACACCACTGTTCCACAAGGGCCAGCAATTGTTCGCGCTGTGGCAAGTGCGGCAGGCGCACAGCAAGATCCCGCGCCTGATCGTGGTCGAAGGCTACATGGACGTGATCGCGCTGTTCCAGCACGGCGTGACCCAGGCCGTGGCGACGCTCGGCACCGCGACCACGCGCGACCACGCGGAACTGTTGTTCCGCAATTGCGCGGACGTCTATTTTTGTTTCGACGGCGATCGCGCCGGCCGCGGCGCGGCGTGGAAGGCGGTCGAGTCGGTGCTGCCGCGCATGCGCGACGGCCGCCAGGCGTTTTTCCTGTTCCTGCCCGAGGGCGAGGACCCGGACTCGCTGATCCGCAAGGAAGGCCAGGCCGGGTTCGAGCAGCGCCTGAAAGATGCCGTGCCGCTGTCGGAATTCTTCTTCGCCGAGCTCTCGCGCGACGTGAACCTGTCCAGCCTGGACGGCAAGGCGCGCCTCGCCGAACACGCGCGGCCGCTGCTGGCGCAGATTCCGGATGGCGCGTTCCGTGACCTGATGCTGGGCGAACTCGATCGCCTCACGAACGTCAAGCTGCGCGTGGATGCACCGGCCACGGCGGCACCGCGGAACAGCGCGCGACCGCAGGAACGCACCTTGGTGCGCAGCGCCGTCGCATTGCTCGTGCAGAACCCGTCGTTCGCGGAAAGCTTGCAGCCGCCGTGGCTGTTTGCAACGCTGCGTCAGCCGGGAATTGCGCTGTTGTCCGAACTGATCGCGCTGTGCCGCGAGCGCCCGGCGATATCCACCGCCGTGCTGCTCGAGCATTACGAAGGCCGCGAGGAAGTGCGCGCCTTGCAGAAGCTGGCGACCCTGGATTTTCCCGGCGAGGACGACGCGCTGCGCGCGGAGTTCGTCGACGCGATCCGCCAGCTCGACCGGCAAACGATCCAGCAGCGTCGCAGCGAACTCGATGCGAAGGTTGCCGAACTGGGATTGTCGGCGTTGAACGCCGAAGAAAAGACCGAGCTGCGCGAATTGCAAAAACAGCTCAGCGGCGGCGGAAATCCCTCAGAATGACCTGGGCGGCATTGTGCCCCGGCGCGCCGGTCACGCCACCACCCGGATGCGTGCCGGCGCCGCACAGATACAGGCCCGGGATCGCTCCGCGATAGTTCGCGTAGCCCAACATGGGCCTCGCGCTGAACAACTGATTCAAGCTCAGCGCGCCGTGGAAGATATCGCCGCCGATCAGGCCAAAGTCGCGTTCCAGATCCAGCGGTGACTTGATCTGGCGGCCCAGCACGGAATCCTTGAATCCCGGCGCGTATTTGTCGACGGTGGCGATCATCACGTCGGCCACTTCCTCGCGATGATCGTCCCAGTGGCGTCCACCCGAAAGAACCGGTTCGACGTGCTGGCAGAAAAGGCTGGCGACATGCTGGCCTTTCGGCGCCAGCGAATCGTCGAGCGTGGAGGGAATCAGCATTTCCACGATGGGATTTTTCGACCAGCCGCCGGCACGCGCTTCGAGATACGCGCGATCCATGTAATCCAGACTCGGCGCCATGATGATGCCGGCAGTGAGATGATCGCCCTCGCCCGGCAGGCAGGTGAAGCTCGGCAGCTTCGACAGCGCGACGTTCATGCGGAACGTGCCCGAGCCGCAACGCCAGTTCGCCATGCGCTCGCGCACCGGCGCAGGCACGTGGGCCGGATCGAGCAGGCGTTCGTACAGCAATTTCGGATTGACGTTGGCAACGACACGGCGCGCGCGCAGCGTCTCGCCCTTGTCCGTGACCACGCCGACCGCGCGGCCGCGCTCAACGATAATCTCGCGCACACCGCAATCGGTGCGGATCTGTACGCCGGACGCCATCGCGGATTTCGCCATCGCCTGCGTGATCGCGCCCATGCCGCTGATGGCGTGACCCCAGGCGCCCTTGACGCCATTGACCTCGCCGAAGACGTGATGCAGCAGCACGTAGGCGCTGCCCGGCGTGAACGGACTGGCGAAATTGCCGACGATGCCATCGAAGCCGAGCACGGCCTTGATCGGCTCGCTCTCGAAAAAGCGGTCGAGATATTCGCCCGCCGAGATCGCGAACAGGTCGAGCAGATCGGTGCGCAGCGTCGCATCGAGCGCGCTCATGCGCTTGCCCAGCCTGCCGGCGCGCAGCAACTCGGGCAAGGCCTTCAGCCAGCCGCCTTCGGTCACATTCGGCGGCGGCTGCAAGGCGAGATCGCGCAGCAGGTCGGCGATGGCGTCGAGGCGTCGTTCGTACTCCGGCAGGCGCTCGGCGTCCTTCTTCGAGAACTTGGCGACTTGCTCGCGCGTGCGACCTTCGCCGGTCAGCAGATACGAACCATCGGGACGCGGCAGGAAATTGTTCGCGCGGCGCAGCACGATTTTCAACCCGTGCGCGGCGAGATCGAGATCGCGAATCACTTTCGGTTGCAGCAGCGACACCGTGTAGGCCGCGACCGAATTGCGGAAACCCGGATGGAATTCCTCGGTCACTGCCGCGCCACCGACCACGCCGCGTTTTTCCAGTACCAGCACCTTTTGACCGGCGCGCGCCAGATACGCCGCGCAGGTCAGGCCGTTGTGGCCGCCGCCAACGAGGATGGCGTCGAAGTCAGATACCGCGATGCCTGATGCTGCCTTGCCCGGATTTGCCATGCGCGGATTATGGCGACGCGCCGGTATCCGCGCCAGCGCCCGGCGCCGCTACAATGCCCGCTGGCTACGCCTCGGATCATGAAATTGAGAACGGTCGTTGCAACCCGTTACGTTACTCCGTTACGCGAAGGCGGTTCGTTGCCAGCCATCGTCGAAGCCGATGATCAGGGCCTCTACGTGCTGAAGTTCCGTGGCGCGGGACAGGGTCCGAACGCGTTGATTGCCGAACTGGTGGCGGGCGAAATCGGCCGCGCGCTTGGCCTACGCGTGCCGGAAATCGTCCTGATCGAGCTGGATCCGGAGCTTGCGCGCACAGAACCCGACCCGGAAATCCAGCACTTGATCCGCGCCAGCGCGGGCCTGAACCTTGCACTGGATTACCTGCCCGGCGCCGCGGCATTTGATCCGGTGAACGTGGACACCGATGTGGAACTCGCTTCGGCCATCGTCTGGTTCGACGCGTACGTCATGAATGTCGACCGCACGCCGCGCAATACGAACCTGCTGATGTGGCATCGACAGCTGTGGCTGATCGACCACGGTGCGGCGCTGTATTTCCAGCATCAGTGGGACGGCAGTCCCGACCGCGCGCAGGACGCCTTTGCGCTGATCAAGCATCATGTGTTGCTGGCGCGCGCGGAGCGCCTGCGCGAGGTCGACGCGACGTTGGTTGCACAGCTCGCGCCAGATGTCATCGCACGTATCGTCCAGTGCATTCCGGATGCCTGGCTGGCCGACGCCAACGACCCGATTGCGCGCCGTCGTGCCTACGCGCAATTCCTGCAACGTCGGATCGAGGCGCCACGCGCTTTCGTCGAGGAGGCGATCCGTGCGCGATCACTTCACCTATGACTACGCCATCGTCCGCGTCGTGCCGCGCGTGGAACGCGCGGAGTTCGTCAACGTCGGCGTGATCGTGTCGTGCCAGGAAAACGATCTGCTCGAGGCTCGCATCGAGATCGACGATGCACGATTGCGGGCACTCGATCCGCATCTGGACTTGCAGACCGTGCGCGAGCATCTCGCGGCAATCCCATTGATCTGTCGCGGCGGCGACGCAGCCGGCCCGATCGGGCGCCTGTCCCGACGCCAGCGCTTTGACTGGATCACCGCACCGCGCAGCACCATGATCCAGATTTCGCCCGTGCACAGCGGCCGCTGTTCCGATACGGCGACGCTGATCGAGCATCTGCTGCAAACGATGGTGCGATCGCCGCCGGCGCGGCCGCCAGGTTGAATCCACGCCGCGCTGCGGCGAGATCCGACTACAGCATGCGCGCCACGTCCTTGCCGATTTTTTCCGGCGTGTCGGTCGGCGCATAGCGCGTCACGACTTTGCCGTCCGAGTCGATCAGAAATTTCGTGAAATTCCATTTGATCGACTCGCTGCCGAGCAAGCCTTTGGCCTGCGCCTTCAGGTACTTGTACAGCGGATGCGTGTTCGCGCCGTTGACCTCGATCTTGGCGAACAGAGGAAACTTGACGTCGTAGGTGAGCGAGCAGAAATTCTTGATCTCGTTCTCGTCGCCCGGTTCCTGATGACCGAACTGGTCGCAGGGAAAGCCGAGCACGACCAGGCCCTTGTCCTTGAACTTTTCGTACAGCTCTTCCAGGCCCGTGTACTGCGGCGTGAAACCGCACTTGCTGGCGACATTGACCACGAGCATCGTCTTGCCCTTGTAGGCCGACAACTTCTGCTCGTCGCCGTCGATGGTTTTCGCGGAAAAGTCGTAGATGCTGGTCACGGCTCGGCTCCCTTCAAATCGGGGCGACAGTCTAGCCGTTCACCCGACCCGTTGCAGCGACAAGATCGCATTACACGCAAACAAAAACCCGGCGCAAGGCCAGGTTGTGAGCGCGAACGTTGCGCCGCATCAACGCGCGGCAGCATTGCTAGCCAGAGTTGGAATTTGAGTCCTGCGGCTGGGAGACATTGCGAGCTTGAGCGCATGTCGCACCGTACACCACTGGCAAAGCAACAAATAGGCACAACGACACAACCGAACCTAAGAAAGATAGGGCAATGAGCGAAAGGAAAAAGCAGAACACTCCGAACCACGCCGTTTGACTTCTAATTGGCTCACGGTGACTGAACCCAAGGCTCAACCAAAGCGCGACGCATGGAACGGCTGTATTGAGCAGGGCAACAGTAATCGCCATGCGTATAACTGCCATCGCATCAGAATAGTGTGGCAAGAATTTGTATAGCGTTATCGCTACCGAAAGTCCGAAAATCACGCCTGCAAACGGCGCGACATGTCTAAGCGGTGGTGCCTTGAACATTGAATTCGCCTTTTCGAACTAGTATTGCCTAATTATCGCCGTTGTCATCCGAAGAATCATAGTTGGGTACGGAATAGAAAGGATCATCGGATTGTGATGCGTCCGGTTGTGAATAGAAAGATGGGTCCGACGCGCCTTGGCTTCCAAACGGGGATGGAAGATCCGAATTCACTGGGTCGGAAACAATGGTATTGCTGCCCGAATCTGCTGAGTCAAACAATCCAACCGACTGGGCCGTCTGATAGACAAAATTCCCAATATCCACCAGACCTCCAACTGGTAGCTGGTTCAGTCCGTTGGCTTGAAGCACTGCCACTTGATTGTCGATCATAAGATTGCCAGCGGCGGAAGGACTTGGATCGACGAAGTAGCCAGCAGTGGCTAGATCACTTGATGCCTGACCGTATATGGCTGCCGCAAATGCATCTTCAAGGACTACG
>JAFEFP010000053.1 GCA_018240545.1 Pseudomonadota bacterium
TGAACCAGCCGAACAAGGCGCCGGCGACGGCGAGCAGCATCAGCACGATGCATACGCTGGCAATCATCCGCGCACGCACCAGTGCGCGATGCACTGCCGCCTCGCGCTCGCGCTGCGCGGCGAGCTGGCGTTCGGCGGCATCGCGCGCTTCGCGTTCCTTGCGCAGGTTGCGGCTGGCGACCACCACGCTGCACAGCACGTCGTGGGTGAGTTCCACGCGGCGCACGTCGAGGCGTTCCTCGATGCGCAACAGGCGCCGGTTCACCAATGTCGCCAACGCGCCCGGCGCGGCGCCGGCCGCGGCCAGCGCCTTGGCCACGCGCTCCTCGGCCAGGCTTTCGCGATGACCGGATTCGGTCAGCAATTCGTCTTCGACCACGCGCCGCACCCCGGCCGGCTGGTCGGCGAGCGCGCGTTCGTAGAATTCGGAAAGGATGGTGTCGCGCGAACCCGCCAGCAGGTCGGCGGAGATTTCCTTGCGCGCCTGCGCCTGCCGCGCCGTGTTCAGTTCGCGGCAGACCAGGCTCAGCAGGGACGGCTCGATCTCGGCATTGGCCAGTTCCGAGCCGCCGGCGACGAAGCGCACGATGGATTCGGCGACCTCGTGCGACACCAGCTTGCCGCCCGGCTCCAGCACCGCGCTCAGCGCCTGCGCGCCGTTCATGCGCGCCAGACGCATGCGATTCTGGGTGATCGAGGGCATGATGTCCTTGACGCTTTCCAGGTGCGCCAGGTAGTCCTCGCGCAGGGCGATCAGGACGCGATAGTCCGCGCGCGCGAAATCGAAATTCGCGGCAGCGGCGTCATCGCGTTCGATGCGCGCTTCCAGCGCCGCGGGCGGACGGTTTTCGACCAGGTCGGCAAGCTCCTCGAGGAATTGCCGGGCGCGCAAGCGGCCCGCGTCGTCGGCCTGCCCGAGCGTGAAGATTTCCTCGAACTGGTCGAAGATCAGCAGCGGCACCAGGGTGTTGCCGTCGCGATCGCGCAGCAGGTCCTCGCGATGGTGCATGAACTCCCACAGCGACTCGCCCTCGATCGCACTGCCCGGACGCGTCCAGTGGCCGGCCTCGGCCGTGGCGCGGAAAATCGCCTGCTTGATCTGTTCGGCGGGCGCCGGCGAGTCCGGCGCATAGATGATGCGCACATAGACCGGGCAATATCCCGTGCTGCGCAGGCGCGGCACCAGGCCGGCGCGCAGCAGCGAGGTCTTGCCCAGGCCCGATTGCCCGAACAGCACGGTGAGGAGTTTGCGCTGCACGCGCCGCGCGAGTTCGGCGGATTCCTCGTCGCGGCCGTGGAAATAGGCGCGGGTTTGCTCGGAATACGAGAACAGGCCCAGCCACGGATTTTCCGGGTCGAGCGTGACCACGTCGCCGGTAGATGCGGTCGTGTCGTTCATGCGCTTCTCCCGCTGAACAGCTCGCGCAGGCGGCGCAGGAATTCGGGCGTCGGCTCGCCTCCGGGCAGCCGGGTCATGTGCAGGGCCTTGAAGCTTTCCGGCACCAGTGCCGCGGATTCCGGCGTGTCGTCGATGCACACCGGCAGCACGAACACCGCGCCCTCGGCGATGTTGCGCGCGCGATCCACGGCATAGCTCCACTCACGGCGGAAATAGGCTTCGTGCCGGCGCTGGGTCGTTGCCGAAACGACCGGCAGGAAGAAACTGCAGCGGCCGATGTTCGCGCGGATCTTGCGATCGTAGTCGTCGCCGCCCTCGAGGCGATCCAGGTCGAACCAGGTCGTCAGGCCGGCGGCGTCCAGTGCAGCTTTCAGGTGCTGCACCGCCGGCAAATCTTCACGCGCATAACTGATGAAGATGGCGTTCTCCGGCATCTCGCGTGCCGGCGGCATGAAACGCTGCGGCGCGCTGCCGCCGTTCGACGCAGCAGCCGGTCGCTGGCGCGCGCTCCAACGCTGGTGCAGCTCGGCGACGAAAGCTTCCGCGCCGGCGTACACGCGCGTGCGCACGCTGACCTGCTGCAGGAACGCCACCAGGCGGCTGTCCTGCGGGGTGTGGTCGTCGGCGAGCACTTCGGTGAAATCGCGCGGATCGGACAGGCGCTTGCGCTTGGCCATGCGCAGGAACAAGCGCGCCAGCCAATTGGAAAAGTCGCTGCCGATCAGCAGCAGGTGGTTGTGCTCGAGTTCGTGGAAGAGTTTTTCCGGCGTCAGGTGCTCGGATTGCAGCGCGCAGATGAACTCGAGCATGTCCTCGTCGGACAGCACATACGTCGGCGACGCGGACAGGCGCCCGAGCAGGTGATACACCACGGTGCGCTGCAACTGGCTGCGTTCGGCGGGAAGATCGGCAACCCGATTCGGCGCGTAGGCGATCACTTCAGCCGTCGGTTGCCCGCCGAAGCGTTCGAGATTGAGGGCGTTCTCGAGCAGGGGATCGAACGTCGTTGTCACGAACAAATCGAAATCGGTGATCTGCGCCAGTTGCCGCAGCGCCTGCGGCGGCTCGAACTGCACCTCGCGCATGATCGAGCGCAGGCGCGTGTAGGCTTCCTCGCGGCGTCCGCGCTGGCCGAGGTAGCAGCACATCACGTCGTTGAGGGTCAGCGGCTGCGGCAACCCGGCCACATCCACCGACAGGCGGGCGGCGAGTTTCTCGGCCAGCCACTCGTACAACGGACGCAGGCCGCGATCGGTCTGCACGCGCAGCAGGTCGGGCCCGATGATCGGAATGACCCGGCGTTCCTCGATGTAGTTGAGCAGGTCGTCCCAGGCGTCCTCGTCGAAGGACTGCAACGGGGCTATCGCGGCCGGGAGGGTCGACATGGTTTTGCCTGCTCGGGAAGCAACGCGGTGCGCGCAGTCTACTACCGGTCAGGCGAGGATGGCGAAACCCGGAGCCTCTGGAGTTTCGCCCCGCTTGCCGTGGGCAAAACTAGCCTTCGGCGGCAGGAGGCGTCTCGCCGCCGGGCGCGTCGTGTTCGCGCTTGATACGTTGGTAGATTTCCTCGCGGTGTACCGCGACATCCTTGGGGGCGTTGATGCCGATGCGCACCTGATTGCCCTTGACGCCCAGCACCGTCACGCTGACGGCGTCCCCGATCATCAACGTCTCGCCCACCCTGCGCGTCAAAATCAGCATGACGATGCTCCTTTTCCAGTTCGCACCGTCCCCCGGCGCGTGTCCATGATCCGATGAAGCTGCTTTCAGCGTTGTGAGGATAGCTGAACGCCAACACCGCGCCAGTGACCCAAGTCATGGACGCGCGGCGGCCGCATCGAGTCGCATCCTACCAAAGCTTCATGCAAGACGTGCGCCGACCCATGCCGGCACTTCCGCCAGCGCTGCCGCCAGGTTCGGCGAATCCTCGCCACCGCCCTGCGCCAAGTCGGCCCGGCCACCACCCTTGCCGCCAATTTGACCGGCGACGTGCGCGACCAGTTCCCCGGCCTTGATCTTGCCCAGCGCCTTGCCATGCACGCCGGCGACGAGCGCGATTTTCCCATCCGCAGCGCCGGCCAGCAGCACGACGCAATCGCCGAGTCTCTGTTTGAATGCGTCCACGCTGTCGCGCAACGCTTTCGCGTCCGCGCCGTCGAGGCGCGCGGCGATCACCTTGATGCCCGCGACATCCTTCGCGCTGGCGGCCAGATCGCCCGCCGCCGCGCTTGCCGCCTTGGCCCTGATTGCATCGAGGTCGCGTTCCAGCTTTTTCTGCCGATCCAGGAGCTGGCGCAATTTTTCGATGGCATCGCCTACGCCCGCGGACAGCAGCTGCGCGATCTCGCCCAGGCGCTTTTCCTCGTCGGCAACGAAGGCCAGCGCGCCGGCGCCGGTGAGCGCCTCGATACGACGAATTCCGGCTGCGACACCCGATTCGGCAACGATCTTGAACAGGCCGATATCGCCGGTACGCGCGACATGCGTGCCGCCACACAATTCGGTGGAAAAATCGCCCATCTTCAACACACGCACGCGGTCGCCGTATTTTTCGCCGAACAACGCCATCGCGCCGAAATCGATGGCCTGCTGATAGGCCATGTCGTGCACTTCGGCCTCGACATTGCGCCGTACCTCGGCGTTGACGATGTCCTCGATCTTGCGCAGATCCTCGTGCGCGACCGGCTTGAAGTGCGAGAAATCGAAGCGCAATCGATCCGGCGCGACCAGCGACCCCTTCTGCGCGACGTGCTCGCCGAGAACCTGGCGCAACGCGGCATGCAGCAAGTGCGTCGCCGAATGATTGAGTACCGTGGACTGGCGCCGCGATGCATCGACCGAACCGGCCAACGGCACGCCGAGCTGGAGCGGCTTGCCGCTCCAGCGCCCGACATGGCCGTGGAACGCGCCGGCCAGCTTGACGGTGTCGGCCACGATGAAACGGCCGTCCGCGTTGCTCAACTCGCCGGTATCGCCGACCTGACCGCCGGATTCGGCATAGAACGGCGTGGCATCGAGGATGAGCATGCCGTCTTCGCCGTCGCGCAACTGCTCGACTTCGCGGCCCTCATGCACGATGCCGATGACAGCCAGCGCATCGGCATCCAGCGTGTTGTAGCCGAGGAATTGCGTCGGTTTCAGGCGTTGCACCAGGTCCGCGGAGATCGACGCCTTGGTCTCGAACTGGCTGGCCGCGCGCGCACGGTCGCGCTGTTCGCTCATGGCCTGCTCGAACCCGGCCATGTCCACCGCCAATCCCCGCTCGCGCGCGATGTCGGCGGTCAGGTCCACCGGAAAACCGTAGGTGTCGTACAGGCGAAACGCCTCCTTGCCCGGAATCGTCTTGCGCACGCGCGTGGCGATTTCGTCGAACACTTTCATGCCGTGCTCGAGCGTCTCGCCGAAACGTTCTTCCTCGGCCAGCAGCGCTTTTTCCACGATGCCGTGTTTTGCGACGAGTTCCGGATAAGCCTCGCCCATTTCCTCGACCAGGGTCGGCACGAGCTGATGGAAGAACGGCTTTTTCTGCCCCAGGCCGCCTTGCTGAAGCATGAGGCCATGGCGAAGTGCGCGGCGAATGATCCGGCGCAACACATAACCGCGGCCTTCGTTCGACGGCAGCACGCCATCGACGATCAGGAACGAACAGGCGCGGATATGATCGGCGATCACGCGCAGCGACTTGTTTTCGATGTCACGCGTGCCCGTCAACTGCGCCGCCCTGGCGATCAGGCGCTGGAACAGGTCGATTTCGTAGTTGCTGTGCACGTGTTGCAGGATCGCGGCAAGGCGCTCCAGGCCCATGCCCGTGTCCACGCACGGTGCCGGCAGTTTCGACAACGTGCCATCGGCGGCGCGGTCGAACTGCATGAACACGAGGTTCCAGATTTCGATGAAACGGTCGCCATCCTCGTCCTTCGAGCCGGGCGGGCCGCCGGGAATCTGCGCGCCGTGGTCGTAGAAAATCTCGGTGCACGGCCCGCACGGGCCGGTGTCGGCCATCTGCCAGAAGTTGTCCGACGCATACGGCGCGCCCTTGTTGTCGCCGATGCGCACGATGCGCTCGACCGGCAGGCCGATTTGCTTGTGCCAGATGTCGAAGGCTTCGTCGTCGGTGTGGTAGACCGTGGCCAGCAGGCGTTCTTTCGGCAATTTGTAAACGTCGGTCAGCAATTCCCATGCCCACTGGATCGCTTCTTTCTTGAAGTAGTCGCCGAACGACCAGTTGCCGAGCATCTCGAAAAACGTGTGATGGCGCGCGGTATAGCCGACCGAATCCAGGTCGTTGTGCTTGCCGCCCGCGCGCAGGCAGCGCTGCACGTCGGCCGCACGCGCATAGGGCAGCTTTTCGCTGCCGAGGAACACGTTCTTGAATTGCACCATGCCCGAATTGGTGAACAACAGGGTCGGGTCGTTGCCGGGCACCAGTGGCGCCGAGGGCACGATGGTGTGGCCGCGCGCGCGGAAAAAATCGAGGAAGGTCTGGCGGATTTGGGCGCTGGTTTGCATGGGTCGGTCGCGAAGAAATCGAGCGCCAAGCGTGGGCACCGACAACCGAGCAATCAATCCAACTCGTCCGATGGCTTCAAACTATGCGCGCGGGTGACGGATTGTACCGTGTGGGCATCGAAGCCGCGACGCAAGAGGAATGCCGCGCGCCGGGAACGCTCGGCGAGGCTTGCCGCCGGTCGGGCGCCGTAGCGCCGACGCACCAGGTTGCGAAGCAAGGCCGGCCAGTCGGGCTCTGCCGCGTCGATCAAAGCCTGGGCGACGGACCCGGCAATGCCGTGTTGGCGCAATTCAGCCAAAATCCGGCGTGGCCCGTAGCCGCCGGCGATGCGCGTGCGCACCAGCATTTCGCCGAAACGCGCATCGGATTGGTAATCCTGCGCCCGCAAATCCGCCAACGCCCTGGCGCTCTCGCCCGCATCCAGCCCCTTGCGCGCGAGCTTGGACTGCAACTCGCGCGCCGAATGCTCGCGTCGCACCAGCAGCCCGAGCGCCTTGTCGTAGGCGCTCGTGGCGGGCTTCTTGTCCGATCCCGACATAACGTTCCCGCCAAGCGAAAACCCTGCAGGAACAGCTTACCTCACCCCGCCGGCGCGACGCGGATCACGTTGGCATCGTCGGCATGCTCGAGCAGCAGCCGGCGTACGCGATCCTGCCAGGCCGAGGCAAACGCGCGCCGATCCTCGCTGCGGGCGTCGGCCGCCAGTGCCCGCCCCATCGACTCGCGCATCTGCGGTGCCGGCGGGATGCCGGAAAGATCCATCGACACCCGTACCGCGATCCCGGAATCGCGGCGGCGGAACCGGGCGATGGCGCCGACATCGCTGCAGCCATACTCCAGCAATCCGCTGCGCGCGAAGCGCCCGGCAATGCCATGAAATCCGTTGTCCGCCGCGGCCCCGGTGAGCAAGGTGAATACTTGCGCGATGACGCCGGTGGTTCCTTCCCGCTCGGGTGCGCTCATCGCAACCTCGACATCGCCGCGCTCGGCGGGAGCATCCGGGTACAACGCGCGCAGGGCGGCGCGTGCCATCAGGTACGCCCCAGCCACCGTGGGACACGAATGCCCGGCCAGGCGCACCGCATCCACATAGCCGTATTCGAGGATGCCATCATCGGCAGCGCCGAGAAAACCGGCCAGCGCGTCGTGCACGCGCACGCGCGGGGCTTGCGCGAAGAAGTCGGGAAGCGCCATCGCCCTATTCTTCCGGCAAGCCGTCAATGCCGAAATCGATCACCACGCCGGCGGCGTCGCGCTGGCGATAGGTCACCGAAAGGTGTTCGCCGAAATGCTGGTTGAGTTGGCCCAGCAGCGGAATCGGGTCGTGGTCGTTGATGAAGCGCATCGCCTCGCCGTTGCGCAGCGCGCCGAGCGCGCCAAAGATCGCCGAGTGGCGGAAACGGCGCGCGATCCCGCGCGCATCGAAGACATGGACGTTGGGTTCCGGATCGAGTGGCATGGACATGGAGGACTCCAGGGGAAAGGCCGGCGCCATGCTATGCCGCTCGCATCGCGCATCCCCTGATCCACGTCAATGCAAGGCGCAAATAGTCCGCAGGCAGCGCATGCCGGGCCGCCGGCCTCACAGCGTCGCGGCGGGAGCAGACAGCAATTCTTCCAGATCCGCGTCCTTCTCCTGCCATAGCGCGTTCATCCAGTGCTGGAAGCGCACGCGGAACGCGCGATCGTTCTGGTAATCGCCAGCCGCAAGTTCGGCCGGAATCGGCCGCTGGCGCACGCGCACGCGCACTTCCGGGACGCGGCCGGACAACAGGTCCAGCAAGGTTGGCGTTCCCGCCGGATAAGCGATGCTCACATCGAGAATCGCGTGCAGGCCCTGTCCCATCGCATCGAGGACAAAGGCCACGCCGCCGGATTTGGGCTTGAGCAAGTGCCGGTAGGGCGAGCCCTGCCGCGCGTGCTTGGCGGGCGTGAAACGCGTGCCTTCGACGAAATTCATGATCGCCACGGGAAGCGCCCGAAACCGCGCGCAGGCGCGCCGGGTGGCTTCGATGTCGCGTCCGGCCAATGCCGGGTTCTTCGCGACCTGGCGCGGCGTGTAGCGGCCCATGAACGGAAAATCCAGCGCCCACCAGGCCAGTCCGAGCAGGGGCACCCAGAACAACTGGCGCTTGAGGAAGAAACGCAACAGCGGAATCCGCCGGTTGAAGATCTTCTGCAACACCAGGATATCGACCCAACTGCGATGATTGGCGAGCACGAGGTAATGCCCGGTCGCTTGCAATGCGGCATCCTCGCGCAGCGTCAGGCGCGTGCGCGCGAAGTGATCGAAGATCCAGTTGTTGACCCCGATCCAGCTCTCGGCAATCGCGGTCAGTGCGCGGTTGCAGGGCCGGCGCGCGAACGGCAGGGCGATCTTGAGCAAGGCCGCCACCAGCAGCGGAACGACATGCACGATCGTGCTGGCTGGGATCAGCAAGGCGAGAAACGCAAGACGCAATGCACGCACGGGCCAGGGACGCAGTTCGTGTCGGATGCGCGGATGATAGCGTCGAATCCCGCCGTACCGTTACGGCAAGGCTCACGCAATGCGCGCGGTTTCCACGGCGGCCAGCGCAAGCCGGGCGATGCGCGCCAGGCCAAGTTCGCGTTCGGCGGCCGGCATGCTTGCGCCGGTTTCCAGATGATCGCTGACCGCCAGCACCGCCAAAGCCTGGACATTCTCGCGCATCGCCAGGCCGTACAAACCGGCCGTTTCCATCTCGACGCCGCTGATGCGGTGACGGCGCAGGTGGTCGATCAAGGCCGCATCGCCGGAGTAGAAACGGTCGGTGCTGAAAACGTGCGCCACGCGTGCATCCAGATCCAGCGCCACCGCCGCGTCGACCGCTGCGCGCAGCAGGCGGAAATCGGCACAGGCGGCCAGATCGTGCTCGCCGAACTGCACGCGGTTGAAGCGCGAATCGGTACTGCCCGATTGCGCCAGCAATACATCACCCACCTGCACCTCGCCGATGCCTCCGCAGGTACCGATGCGCACGATCCGGCGCACGCCGTACACCCGTGCCAGCTCGGTGGCATAGATCGCGGTGGAGGGAATGCCCATGCCGCCACCCATCACGCTGACCGGTATCCCGCGCCAGCGTCCGGTGTAGCCGAGCATGTTGCGCCGCGCGGTCACCTCCACCGGCGCATCGAGGAGCTCATGGGCAACGGACCGCGCGCGCAATGGATCGCCGGGCAACAGCACGGTGTCGGCGATGGCGCCGACGTCCGCTTCGATATGCGCCGAGTTCATGCGCGATTTCCCGCCGCCGATGCCGCAATCATTCGGAGAGCGCCGCAACGAGCGCATCGAACAAGGTGCTGG
Organism: Pseudomonadota bacterium; assembly: GCA_018240545.1. Taxonomy (GTDB): domain Bacteria; phylum Pseudomonadota; class Gammaproteobacteria; order Xanthomonadales; family Rhodanobacteraceae; genus Rudaea. The sequence goes on from JAFEFP010000053.1 coordinate 9,241, forward strand.
CGCCGATGCGCAAGTGCGCGGGCGTTATCCAGTCGGTGCCGAGACGCTGTTCGGCGAGCGCCAGATAGTCCGCGGCGGCATCCGGTGTGCGGATGCCGCCGGCCGCCTTGAAGCCGCAACGTCCGCCGCGCCCGGCAATGGCGTCGAGCATGACCCTTGCCGCCTCGAGGGTGGCGTTCGCCGGCACCTTGCCGGTCGAGGTCTTGAGAAAGTCCACGCCCGCATCCAGGCCGATCGTGCAGGCCTCGCGGATCAATTCCGGTGTGCGCAACTCTCCGGTCTCGAGGATGAGCTTGAGCACGATGCCATCCCGGCAGGCCGCGCGGCACGCTTCCACGCCGACGCGCGCTGCGGCAACGTCGCCGGCGCGCAACGCCCGCCAGGGCAGCACCATGTCGATCTCGTCGGCGCCCGCGGCAATCGCGCGCTGCGTTTCCCGCGCGATGCGCCGCGCGTCGTCGCCACCATCGGGAAAGTTCACGACCGTGGCGATTCTGACCGTGGTGCCGGCCAATGCCATGCGCGCGGTGGTGACGTGCTCCGGGTACACGCATACCGCGGCGGGCCGTACCGGCGCCGCGCGCGCCGCCGCACACAGCGCGCGAATGCGCGCGGGCGTGTCGTCTTCGCCAAGACTGGTCAGGTCCAGCAGCGCCAACAGGCGGGCAGCAAGGAGATCGGGCATGCGCGTTTCCAGTGGTTCTTCGCCAGCCTAGCCGATGGTCATCGCAAGTACCTTGACCTGAAGCAAGCGCTCCGCACTGCGTGCACGCATCCGATGCACTCCGGATGCGAACCGGCGCTGGTCGCCGGCGCGCACCGAACCCGTACGCTTCACCAGGTGTAGCGCACGGTGTAGGTCACCCTGGCCGAGCCATCGGCAGATATCTGCAGCGGGAAGTCGATGGTCTGCGCATCGCGTTTCTCGAAGTCGTGGTTCTTCGCCGTGACCTGCCATTGCGACCAGCGGTACAGGTATTCGCGCACGGTCACGGCGGTCGCCTCAGGTTTGCGATTGCGCACGTCGATCTCGAAACTCTCGGTGACGGTCTTGCCCGCGGTGTCGACATGGAAACTGGTCTGCTTGCGTTCGCCGACGACATCGAAGGCATCGCCCAGCCGGATGCGCACGGTCTCGTTGCGCGGCGTATGCGCGATCACGTCCTCGCCGATGAATTCGAGCGCGCCGTCGGCCTTGTTGGCCTGGTTTACGCGCACGCGCCCGGCCGGCAGCGGAATGCCCAGGCCAAGCGCCTTCTTGTTGTCGAATTCCAGGTACGAACCGACGGTACCCTTGGCCGTCGCACCGAAGCCTTGATCCAGGTAGGGGCCGGATGGGTAGCCGTAGAGTTGGCCGGAAGTGAACACGAGCTGCTTGCGGCAGGCGATTCCGGCGACGGCCGGGAAAAGTTCGAGCTGCTTGGTCGAGTTCTCCGGCAGATCGGTGCGCCGACCCAGGGTGTAGAGATGGTACTCGGACAGGCTTGACTCGCTGAATCCGCCATCTGCCTCGGCCATGCCCGCCTTGCGTACCGCCATTTGGTAGGGACTCGGCGCCGCGGGTGTCGGCGCGCGATGCACTTCGCCGGCAACGAGCTTGAGCTGCGCGTTCGGATAGCTGCCGCCGCTCTGGTTGACCAGCGTGACCCACGCCGCCAGATCCATGCTGCAACCGCCGCCCGCGTCGTGCTGGGTGACGTTGTAGTCGCTCCACCAGGTCATGCCCTGGGTCTGGTAGCTCACGCGCACGTCCTGCTTGCCGCCCTTGTCGCTGGCGACCTTCCACACCAGGGTCGGTTGCGTGATCAGGCCGCCGGGCAAGGCCGGGAAGCGGATGTTGGCGTAGCTGGTGAGCGTGAGCACCTCGCCGCTGTCGCGCTGCAGGATGAGCCCGCCTTCCGCGGACAGCAGCTTGCCGGTCAACGTTTCGACCTTGTCGCCGCGCACCTGGTCCACGCTGATCGGCTGGCCGATGTAGCGATGCAGCAGCTTGGCATTGTTCACCAGATCGTACTGGTAGTTCTGTTCGATCACGCGCGTGCCGGCGGGATCGGACAGCGACTCGAACGCCACCGTGGTCGGGTCGATGCGCTGCGCCACGTCGGAAAAGCGCACCTCGCCCGTGCCCTTGGACAGCAGCATCTGGCGACCATCGCGGACGACGGCGTAGCCCGGCAGATTGGCGCCGTAGTCGGCAAGCCGCGCGGTGCTGATCTGCCCGGGCTGGGCCGCGCTGTACACGGTGAGCGAATATCCGGAAGTGTCGGCCGCGGCCGAGCGCGAGGCGAAGATGCCGATGGCGGCGACCGCCGCGGACAAGGCAGTGACCGTGGTGAGCGTGCGATTCATGGGGTGCTCCGTTGGGGTTCGCGCATCCAACGCAAATGCTCGCCGAGCGGGGTTAGCCGCTACTTTGCCCTGTCAACGATTGCCAAGTCGCCACGACACCTCACGCTTCTTCCATCTCCACCATGGGCGCGGCCGTCTTGTTGGCGCCGAGCAGGGCGCGCAGCTTGTCTTCCAGGTCCTTGGCGGCGGCCGGATTTTCCTTGAGGTACTGGCGCGCGTTGTCCTTGCCCTGGCCGATGCGTTCGCCGCCGTAGCTGTACCAGGCGCCGGATTTCTCGACCAGCTTGTTGTCGACGCCCAGGTCGATGAGCTCGCCTTCGCGGCTGATGCCCTCGCCGTAGAGGATTTCGGTGACGATCTGCTTGAACGGCGGCGCGAGCTTGTTCTTGACCACCTTGATCTTGGTCTGGTTGCCGACCACTTC
>JAFEFP010000054.1 GCA_018240545.1 Pseudomonadota bacterium
GTCCACGCCGAGGCCGCCGCCGACATCGACGTAGCCGATCGGCAATCCCATTTTGCACATTTCCACAAAGTAGCGCGTCGCCTCGCGCATGCCGGCGGCGATGTCGCGCACGTTGGAAATCTGCGAGCCCATGAACACATGCAGCAGTTGCAGCGAGCAGGCGAGGTTTGCCGCCTTGAGCGCGTCGATCAGCGTGAGCAGCTGCCGCGGCGTGAGCCCGAACTTGGATTTCTCCCCGCCCGTGTTCTGCCATTTGCCGGCGCCGAGGCTGGTCAGGCGCATGCGCACGCCGAACAAAGGTTCGACGCCCAGCGCCTTCGCCTCTTCCAGCGCCGGCCGCAGCTCGGACGGCTTCTCGATCACGATGAACACGCGCAGGCCGAGCTTGCGGCCGATCAGGGCCAGGCGCAGGTATTGCCGATCCTTGTAGCCGTTGCACACGATGATGCTGCCCGGCTTGGCCAGCGCCAGCACCGCCATCAGTTCCGGTTTGGAACCGGCCTCCAGGCCAAATCCGCCATTGCCGGCGCGCACCAGCTCGCTGACCACGCCATGCTGCTGGTTGACCTTGACCGGATACACTGCGCTGTAACCGCCGGCGTAGTTCCAGTCGCGCATGGCCTGCGCGAACGCGCGCTGCAATCGTCCCAGCCGATGCCCGAGGATGTCGGCGAAGCGCACCAGCAGTGGCAGGCGCGAGCCTTGCGCGCAGGCGGCGTCGACGATCTCGGGCAAGGCGAGCACGGGTCCGTCCTTGTCGAGTGGGCGCACGGTCAGGCGCCCGGCCTCGTCCACGTCGAAATAATTCCCGCCCCAATGCGCGATCGCGTATTGCGCGCGCGCGGCGTCGGCGTTCCAAGTCGTTGTCATCGCTCTTCTCCTCGACAACCGAATCGAAACGTCGCAGCGGCGGGCCTTGACGGATTGCGTGCGCCGGTCGGAAGCCACATGCGCCGCGGGACCGGGATGCGCCCATTGTACTTCGTCGTTTGCGCGATGTTTACACGGTACAATTGCGATCCTGTTTCCCCTGCCCAGCCCGGAATGGCCATGCCGACCCAACAGGAACAGTGGTTCGACGAACGCCACGGCTATGCCGGCTCGTCCATCGGTTTTCGCGTCACGCAGCGCCTGCACGCCGAGCGCACGCCATTCCAGTCCATCGAGGTCTGGGACACCACCGACTGGGGCAAGCTGATGGTGATCGACGGCTGCACCATGGTCACCACGCGCGACAATTTCTTCTATCACGAGATGATGGCGCACCCGGCGCTGTTCACGCATCCGCGTGCGCGGCGCGTGGTCGTCATCGGTGGCGGCGACTGCGGTACGCTGCGCGAGGTGCTCAAGCACGACGAGGTGGAGAGCGCGATCCAGGTCGAGATCGACGAGCGCGTGACGCGCCTGGCCGAGCAGTATTTTCCGGAACTGTGCGAATCCAACAACGACCCGCGCGCGCAATTGCTGTTCATCGACGGCATCCAATGGATGGCCGAATGCGAGCCGGAAACGCTCGACATCGTGATCGTGGACTCCACCGACCCGATCGGCCCGGCGGAAGGCCTGTTCAACGAGGCGTTCTACAAGTCCTGCCTCAAGGCCTTGCGCAACGGCGGCATCCTCGTGCAACAAAGCGAATCGCCGCTCGCGCACCTGCCGCTGCTCAAGAACATCCGCAAAGCCATGAAGGGCGCCGGTTTTCAGGCACAGCGCACGCTTACCTTCCCGCAGCCGTGCTATCCGACCGGCTGGTGGAGCGCGACGCTCGCGCGCAAGGGCGTGGACCTGGAAGATTTCCGCGAGCGCGGCGCCGAGATGAAGCAGTTCCCGACGTGCTACTACAACGCGCAAATCCACAAGGCCGCATTGGCCATGCCCGAGTTCCTGCGCGAAGCGCTGCAAGCCTGAAGTTCGGCCTCATCCGCGCCAGCGCGCCCACAGGCGCTCGGCGCGCAAATCCAGCCAGTCCAGCCAGCGCGCGACGAGCAGCGATTCGCCCGCGATCAGGGCCGCGCCGACAAGGCAGGTGAGCAGGCCCGGCCCGGGCAGGACCAGCATGGCCAGCCCGGCGCCCAGCAGCACGAAACCGAAGCCGAACGCGAGCACCGTGCGCAAGACGTGCCGCCCTTCGCGCATGCGCACGTGATGCGCACGGAAGCGCCGCCCGCGCGGCTTCGACGCGAACCGTTCCCAGCGCTTGCGGAATCCATCGAACACGCGTTGCCCTCATGTCCGCACAGGCGCGGTATGCTGATCATTCCCGATGCTTCAGGAACGCGCCATGAATCGCTTCGTCCTGGTCTTTGCCGCCTTTTGCGCAACGAGTCTGGCCCATGCCGGCGACCGCATCAATGGCCTGCCCTTCGCCACCCGCTCGCCGGTGTTGGCCACGCATGGCATGGTCGCGACATCGGTGCCGCTGGCCACGCAGATCGGCGTGGAAATCCTGCGCAAGGGCGGCACGGCGGTGGATGCCGCGATCGCGGCGAACGCGGCGCTCGGGTTGATGGAACCGGTGTCCAATGGTGTCGGCGGCGACCTGTTCGCCATCGTCTGGGACGCGAAAACGCAAAAGCTGTACGGGTACAACGGTTCGGGTCGCTCGCCGAAATCGCTCACGCTGAAATGGTTCCAGGATCACGACTTCAAGGCAATCCCGCCACTCGGCCCCCTGCCGGTGAACGTACCCGGTTGCGTGGACGGCTGGTTCGCCCTGCATGGTCGCTTCGGCAAGCTGTCGATGAAAGACGACCTCGCGCCTGCGATCGCGTATGCGCGCGAAGGTTTTCCGGTCACCCAACTCATCGCGCATTACTGGAAATTGTCGGTGCCACGCCTGTCCAGGTTTCCTGGTTTTGCCGAGCAGATGACGCTCGACGGGCGCGCTCCGGCGGAAGGCGAGGTCTGGAAGAACGCCAATCTCGCCAACACGCTCGAAGCGATCGCCAAAGGCGGCCGCGACGCGTTCTACAAGGGCAGGATCGCGCACACCATCGCCGACTACATCGAGGCGCAAGGCGGATTTCTCCGCTACGAGGACCTGGCCAGCCACCACGGCGAATGGGTCGAGCCGGTATCCACGAACTACCGCGGCGTGGACGTGTGGGAACTGCCGCCGAACGGCCAGGGCATCGCCGCCTTGCAAATGCTCAACATCCTGGAAGGCTACGATTTTTCGAAGATCCCCTTCGACAGCGCCGAACATGTGCACCTGTTCGTGGAGGCCAAGAAACTCGCCTACGAGGATCGCGCGCATTTCTACGCGGACCCGGATTTCCACGAGGTGCCGCTGAACTGGCTGCTGTCGAAGGACTATGCCGCACAACGACGTAATTTGATTTCGCCCGAACATGCGTTGCGCTCGGTCGAGCCCGGACAGGAACCCAAGCTGCACGGCGACACGATTTACCTCACCACGGCCGATCGTTGGGGCAACATGGTGTCGCTGATCCAGTCCAACTACCGCGGCATGGGCTCGGGCATGACGCCGCCGGGCCTGGGTTTCGGCTTGCAGGACCGTGGTGAACTGTTCGTGCTCAAGGACGGCTTTGCGAATACCTACGCGCCGGGCAAGCGGCCGTTCCACACCATCATCCCGAGTTTCATCACGCGCGATGGCAAGCCGTGGATCAGCTTCGGAGTGATGGGCGGCGACATGCAGCCGCAGGGCCATGTGCAGATCGTGCAGAACCTCGTCGACTGGCGCATGAACCTGCAGGAAGCCGGCGACGCGCCGCGCATCCAGCACGAAGGCTCGACCTCGCCCGAGGGTCAGGAAACCGAAATGAAGGACGGCGGCTGGGTGGACCTGGAATCCGGATTCTCGTACTCGACCGTGCGTGGCCTGATGCAGATGGGCCACGACGTGCGCTTCGCCGACGGGCTCTATGGCGGCTACCAGGCGATCGAGTGGGATGCGAAGAACCGGGTTTACATCGGCGCATCGGAAGGGCGCAAGGATGGGCAGGCGGCCGGCTATTAAGCGCGCGCTCAAACGGCTCGGCTACACTGCGTCGCCTGTTTCACAAGGACTCCTCGTCATGCGGCACCACCTGTTTATTGTCGCCACCCTCCTCGCCGCACCCGCGTTTGCGCAGCCGCTAGCGCCGGAGGCAGGGGCGACTCCTCCCAGTCCGGAAATGCCCCCGGCACAGGTGCTGGCACAGTTCCATCACGACCAGATCAACCTGCTCGCCCTGCGCGGCGATGCGCATTCCTTGCTCGCCGCCGCGTTGATGGCGACGGTCGATGCCGACGATCCGGCGCGCCCGCCCGCACTGAAAACTCCGGCCCTGCTCGCCCGCGCACAGAAGGCCGACGATGCCGATGCGCTGGTATGGTGGGTTTCGGCGGCGCTCGAATGCAAGGCCAGGGCGAAAACCTGCCCGAGCGAAGAAACCCTGGCACAACTGGAAAAGGCCGATCCGGCCAACGCCGCCGTCTGGCTGTGGGCGGTGCAGCGGGCACACCAGTCCGGCGATGCCACCACCGCGCGCGCTGCCCTGACCAGTGCCGCGCAGGCGGCGCGCTTCGATGACTACTTTGGCACGCTCATCGCGCTTCTGAACCAGGCATCGGGCATCCTTCCGGTGCAGGAAAACATCCTGCGCGCGAGCAACCAGCCCGGGGTCAGCCCATCCGGATTCAAGCTGACTTACGCCGCCGGCGTCGCCGTCGCCCTGCCGCATGCGTATCTGGACGCAGTGTCGACGGCCTGCACGAAGGCGTCGGGCGATGCCGGTCTCGCCCAGGACTGCGTGTCTGTCGCGCAGAAAATGGCCGACAGCGGCAGCCTGTTCGCGCGCAGCGCCGGCGTGCGCTTGCTGACGGAACTCGACACGCCGGGCGCCACCCACGATGCCGCGGCGACGCGCGCGCGCGCACTGGCCTGGCGCATGCAGCAAATCGGCGTCCTGGCCGAGCGCCTGGCCAACGACAGCCGGGTGACCGGCATCTATCTCCAGGCCCTGCGCGCCAGTGGCCGCGAAATCGATGCGGTGGACGCGGTCCTGCACAGTCAAGGCGTGGCACTGCAACCGCCGGCCGGCTGGCAGCCGGGTACGCCGGAAACCGCGCCCCAGCCCTGAACCGGGTTTCGCAAAACCGCGTTCCCGTTGTACGCTTGCCGGACCTTGGTGATCCGGAGATAAGCGCATGCGCAAGATTCTGGTGGCCAGTTCCAAAGGCGGCTGCGGCAAGACCACCATAGCGACCAACCTCGCCGCGCATTTCGCGCAGGACGGCAAGCGCACCGTGCTGGTCGACGCCGACCGCCAGGGCTCGAGCCTGCACTGGGCCGAGAAGCGCGCCGGCCTGCCCGCACCGGTGCTGGCGCTGTCGGGCTTGCGTGCGGACTGGAGCGCGAAGATTCCCGAGGACGCGCAGATCGTCGTCATCGACGGCCCGGCCGGCATCCGCAGCGGGGAACTCGCCGAACTCGCCCACGACGCCGATGCCCTGCTCATTCCGCTGCTGCCCTCGCGCATCGACCTGGAGGCCAGCGAACATTTCCTGCAGGAAGTCTCGCGCCTGGGCCGGGTCAAGCGCGAATCGCTCGCCGTCGGCCTCGTCGCCAACCGGCTCAAGCCCTGGACGACGGCTTCGCAGGACGCGGTCGAGGAGATCAAGCGCCTGCCGTTCCCGCTCGTTGCGCAACTGCGCGATACCCAGGGCTACGTACTGGTCGCGGGCCTGGGCAAGAGCATCTTCGATTACAACTCCGAGCTGATCCGCGGTCATCAGGAGGATTGGGGAAGGCTGCTGCGCTGGGTAAAGAGACAGGGCTGAGTGGCGATGAAACGTGAGATCGTGTTGCTGCGTCACGCCCACGCCGAAAACGCCGCACCCGGGCGCAACGACACGGAACGCAACCTGAGCCTGCGTGGCGTCGCCGAAGCGCGCGCCGCCGGACACTGGCTGCGCGCGCAATCGGTCCTGCCCGCGCGTGTGCTGTGCTCACCCGCGCAACGCGCACGGCAGACGCTGGAAAATGCGCTTGGCGACGTCGGTGCGCAGATCGAGCCGCGCATCTATGAAGCCACCCCCGGCGAACTGGACGCCCTGATCGACGAGCACACCGATGCGCCGCGTTTGCTGCTGGTCGGCCACAATCCCGGCTTCGAGACGTTCGTCGCCCTGCTCGCCACCGGACAGTCCGGCGATTTCCGCGGCATGCCGCCGGGCGGAATCGCGTGGTTCGAGGTGGAAGGCGAGGCCGAGCCCGGCTGTGGACGCCTCAAGGCATTCTGGTCGCCATAAGCAGTTGCCGCGCAGGCGACGGGACTGGATACGGCTGCCGCTGTATCTGGCCGTTTGCTGTGGCGCTGCACGCGCCGAACCGCCTCGCCATGAAGTCCTGCAACTGGATGCCGCGCGTTCGCAGGCGACCTTTACCGTCAAGGTACTGTGGTTGATCGGACTCAAGGGCGAGTTCGGCGCGGTGCAGGGCAGCGTCGCCATCGATCACTTTCGCGGCACCGCGCGCGTGGAGGCGACCCTCGCCACCGACGACTTGCGCATGCGCAGCCAGCACTACCAGACCTGGGCACGTTCGGCGGAATTCTTCGATGCCGAGCACTTCCCGAAAATCGACTTCGCGTCCACCGCGTTTCCGCTCGTGCGCCTGCGCACCGGCGGCACGCTGGATGGCTGGCTCACCCTGCGCGGCATCGCCAGGCCGGTGCAATTCCGCATCCTGCCGTCGGATTGCCCCCGCCCGTTGACCGGTGCGTGTTCGATGCGTGCCGACGGCCGCATCTCGCGTGGCGACTTCGGCATGCACTCGCTGCGCGGTTCGCTGGCCGAAAAGGTTTCGCTACGCCTGCGCATCTTCGTCGTACCCGCGCCGGATCCGCCGTGAAGCACGCCGGGATACTCGCCGTGCTGTTGCTCGCGGTGCTCGCACTCGACGGCTGCGCGGTCGATCCCCTTCATGCGCGCCGCGCCGCCGCCACGGCCGCCGCGGCGCAGGACCATGCGCTCACCTGCCACGCGGCGGACGCTTGCGCCATCGCCTCGCCGTACCAGAAGCTGGCGGATGCCGCGTTCGACGAATCGCGGCCCGAGGCTCCCGTGCACTTCGCGAACCTGCTCGACCGCGGCGCCGATTCGCTGCTGCTGCGCGTGCACCTGATCCGCGCCGCGCGCAAGAGCATCGACATCCAGACCTTCATCTTCGCGCAGGACGATGCCGGCTATCTCGTGCTCGACGAACTCGTCAAGGCGGCGCGGCGCGGGGTCAGGGTGCGCGTGATCGTCGATCAGTTGTTTTCGCTCGACGACGTGGAACTGCTGGCGCAACTCGCGCGCGCCCACGCGAACTTCGAACTGCGCGTCTACAACCCGACCTTCCACAAGGCGCGCACACCACCGCTGGAATTTGCCGCCGGCATCGCCTGCTGCTTCTTCCGCTTCAACCAGCGCATGCACAACAAGCTGTTCCTCGTCGACGATCGCATCGGCATTGCCGGCGGGCGCAACTACGAGAACCGCTATTTCGACTGGGACGAGGATTTCGACTACCGCGACCGCGACGTGCTCGTCGCCGGCCCGGCCGCGCAAGCGATGTCCGTCTCGTTCGAAGCTTTCTGGCACGACCGGCGCAGCGTGCCGCTGTCCCGCCTGCGCGACGTATCCTCGCGCATCCTCGCCGACGGCTTGAACGCGCCGCATTACGCCATGCACGCCTATCGCGACGCGGCACGCGTGGACGCCTTGTCGCGTGCAGCGAACGATGACGACTACGTCCGCGCACATTTCGCCGATGCCGCAATGCGCGTCGGCGAGATCGAATACTTCTCCGACGCGCCGGACAAGTTCGACGAACCGGAGCAGCCGCGTGACGACGAGTTGAGCCGGCACATCCTGGCACTGTTCCAGAACGCCCAGTCCGAAATCGTCATGCAGACGCCGTACCTCGTGCTCAGTCGCACGGCACGCGGCGTATTCGCCAAGCAGCACCGTGACCAACCCGGCCTGGACATCATCGTGTCGACCAATTCCCTCGCGGCGACGGACGCGTTCTACGTTTACGCGTTGTCCTACAAATACAAGAAGCGCTATCTCAAGCTCGGCTTCCGGATCCATGAATTCAAGCCGTTTCCGGACGAGGCGTCGGCACTGATCGCCGACTACGCCGCCCTCGGGGGTGGCGCTGCGTCGACGCAGCGTTACCGCAAGTACGGGCGGGCGCCGCTGCGCGAACGCGGGGTGCGCGTGGGCCTGCACGCCAAGTCGATCGTCATCGACGGTCGCATTGCCCTGATCGGCTCGCACAATTTCGATCCGCGCTCGGACCACTACAATACCGAATCGGGTTTCATCATCCACGATCGCGCCTTTGCACAGGTGCTGCGCGCCTCGATCCTGCGCGATTGCGCCCCCGGCAATGCCTGGACCATCGCGCGCCGTCAGGGCACGAACTGGATCAGTCGCCTGAATCGTGCGATCGGCGATTTTTCGGCGCGTCTGCCGCTGTTCGACCTGTGGCCGTACCGTTACGCCTCGAGTTTCGAGCTCATGCCCGGCTGCCAGCCACTGCCGCCCGGGGCGCCGGACTTCTACGCCTGCTACACGGATGTCGGGGACTTCCCCGAGGTCGACCTGCCGCTCAAGACCATTTACACGCGCATCGTGACCGCCTTCGGCGCCGGACTGCATTCGATACTTTGATTGCCGGAATTCCAGGCGCCCGGCCTCGATTTCCGACTGCCCGCCGCGACAAAGCCGCATCACCCTTGCCGAAACGGCCGCAGATCCTCGGCGGCGACGATGCCTTCGTGTGCCACTGCGTATCCATGCCGGATTGACGCGCCCGCGCGGGCTGGCTAGGCTGCGCAATCTGCCAACCCACCCAGGATGCCGCCATGGCCCTTGAGTTTTCCATCGAGATCACCGATCAGGACCTGCCGTTTTTCATGGAGGCGATGAAGCGTGCCGAGCAGCGCGCGGCTGGCAAGAGCGCGCAGCAGATCCTGGACGAGGCCGCCAGGACCTTTGCCAGCTCGCAGGCACAGCAGATGCCGGAATTCGTGCGTTCGCGCCTGGCGGGCGTGGAAAACCTGATCGCCATGGCCGGCGACGAGGGCTGGGGTCTTTCCGCTGAGGACAAGAGCCGTGTGGTTTCGGCGTTGACGTATTTTTCCGATCCGGAAGACCTGATTCCGGACAACGTGCCGGTGCTGGGCTTTCTCGACGACGCGGTCATGATCGAGGTCGTGCAGGGCGTGCTCCGGCCCGAGATCGATGCCTATGCCGACTTCTGCGACTACCGCAGCCAGGAAGCCTCCGTGCGCGGCACCGACGCGGCCAAGGTCGGCCGCGAGGAATGGCTGGAAGACCGTCGTGCCGAATTGCAGGCGCGCATGCGCAGCCGGCGCCAGTCCTACGCGCCGAGCGGCAGCTGGACACCGCATTTCAAGTTCACCTGAGTCTTCGGCCACGCGACGGCCGATCTGCACGACTGTGCAGGATCGCCGCGCGCCTCAGCGCTCCACGATCGCGGTCACGCCCATGCCGCCGGCGGTGCAGATCGAAATCAGTCCGCGCCCCGCGCCCTTGTCGGCCAGCAACTTCGCCATCGTCGCGATCAAGCGCGTGCCGGTGGCGGCGAACGGATGGCCGAGCGCGAGGCTCGAGCCGTTGACGTTCAGCTTCGCCGGATCGATGGAGCCCAGCGGCTTGTCGCGACCGAGGCGGTTCCTGCAATAGTCCACGGACTCCCACGCACGCAGCGTGCACAGCACCTGCGCGGCGAAAGCTTCGTGGATTTCGTAATAATCGAAATCCTGCAGGGTCAACCCGGCGGCATCGAGCATGCGCGATACGGCAATCGTCGGCGCCATGAGCAGGCCTTCGCCGTGCACGAAGTCCACGGCCGCGACCTGCGCGTGGGCCAGGTATGCCATCGGCTCGACCCCGCGCTGCTTCGCCCAGGCCTCGCTCGCCAGCAGCGCCGCCGAGGCGCCGTCCGACAGCGCCGTGGAATTGCCCGCGGTCAGCGTGCCTTGTCCCGAGGTCTTGTCGAACGCCGGCTTGAGCGTGGCGAGTTTTTCCAGCGTGGTGTCCGGGCGCAGGATGTTGTCGCGATCCACGCCGCGGAACGGCACGACCAGGTCGTTGAAGAACCCGCGCGCGTAGGCCGCCGCCGCCTTCTGGTGGCTGGACAGCGCGAACGCGTCCTGGTCCTGGCGCGAGATCTTCCATTCCTTCGCCATCCGCTCGCAGTGATCGCCCATCGACAGGCCGGTGCGCGGCTCCATCACGCCGGGAAAACTGGGCTTGAGCTCGGACAACGAAAATCCGCTGACGGCAGTCTTGAATTTTTCCCAGCCACCGCGCGCGCGATTCACGCGCAGCAGGCGCTGCTGCAAGGCTCGGCTGTAGACGATGGGTACGTCGCTGGTGGTGTCCGCGCCGCCGGCGATGCCCACCTGGATCTGTCCCGCCGCGATCTTGTTGCCGACGACAATGGCATTGTCGAGCGAGGTGCCGCAGGCGCGCGCCGTGGTGAATCCGGGCGTGGTGGCTGCCAGGCCCGACGACAACGTCGCCTCGCGCGCGAGGTTCCAGTCCGAAGCGTGCTTGATTACCGCACCGAACGCGACCTCGCCCAGTTCCACGCCATGCAGGCCGAATTTTTCCACCAGCGCGCCGAGTGTCTTCACCGCCATGCCGAAATTGCCGACATCCGCGTACGCGGTATTGTTGCGACAGAACGGGATGCGGACGCCGCCGAGGATGGCGACGCGTTGGTTCGAGGTCGGGTTCACGGCGTCATCCTTCGCATGGGCAGTGGACGGCAGGCCGCGCCGCCGCGCACCCGCAGGCCCTTATTGTATGCCGACTTCCGGCGCCCGCGCGCGCCGTCATCGCCGGCGGTCGGCGGCGGCCTCGATCCAATCGGGCAATTCGCGCCAGAAGTACCAGGCGCTGGGCGTGGCGCGAATCTGCCGCTCGAGGATGTCGGCCAGCGCCTGCAAGGCCGCATCCGGATCGCTCGGATCCAGCGGCGCGCCGACGCACAGGCGCCGCGTGCAACGGGCAAGGTCATACTCCACCCACCACGGCACGATCGGTACCTGTGCCTCGTGCGCGAGCACCGGCACGCCATCGGGAAAACTGATGTCCTGGCCGAGCAGGCGCACCGGCCGCTGTCCACGCGTGGCCAAGCGTGGCGGCATGTCGATGACGCCGACGATGCCGATGCCTTGCGCCAAGGACTGCAGCACGCGCTCGCGCACACCGGGGCGATAAGCCACCGGCTGGCCGCTCAGGCGCTGCACCTCACGTGCGCGCCAACGGCCGTACCAATACAGCAGCGGGCGGCCAAGATAGTCTTCGCGGGCCCAGCGCCCGTAGATGAGTACGGACTCGCGCGCGGATCGGGTCAGGGACTTGAACACCCACAAGCCGGTGCCGTGGTGGAAACTCGTGGCGACGAAGGCGCCCGTCGCCGGCCACGCGCCGGCCTGTTCGATGTGGCGCGGCCACCAGCGGCGGCGCCAGCGCGTCACCGACAGGAACAAATCGCAGGCATCCAGCAGCCAGATCAGGCGCACGTCGCGGCGGAACGTTTCCGGATCGCCGATATCGAGATAGCGCGGTGCCGTCGCCACGGCGGCCTGCGCAGATTCCTCGTAGGGACCGGAGCGTCGGCGCGCCCAGAACCGCAGCCAGCGCCGGGCCAGTGTCCACGGCAGCAGTGCCGCGCACAGTGGCACGAGGTACAAGTACAACAAGTCCTGGAACTGTCTGGCCAGATACTTCATGTCGGCATCATGTT
>JAFEFP010000055.1 GCA_018240545.1 Pseudomonadota bacterium
GCCGACGGCGCGCGAGCGCGCGTATCTGGCGGCGGTGGAAATCCTGTATTCCGGCAAGGGCACGAAGAAGGAACGCGACGCGCGCTACTGCGAGGCGATGCAGAAGCTCGCGGCGGCGTATCCGCAGGACAACAACGCGCAGTTGTTTTATTCGCTGGCGTTGATGGGCCGCAACGAAGGCGTGCGCAACGAAAAGGACTACCTGCAAGCGGCGGCAATCGCGCAGCGCAGCTTCCGTGTCAATCCGCACAATCCCGGCGCGGCGCATTACTGGATCCACGGCATGGATGATCCCGCGAACGCCGCCGGCGCGCTCGAAGCGGCGCACGCCTTGTCGAAGATCGCGCCGGATGCCGGCCACGCCCAGCACATGACCTCGCACATCTTCATCGCGCTGGGCATGTGGGACGACGTGGTCGCGGCCAACGTCAATGCCATGCGCGTGGTGAACGCGCAGGCGCGCGCGGCGGGCAAACCCGAGGTCGATTGCGGGCATTACGACGAGTGGCTGGAGTACGCGTATTTCCAGCTCGGTCGCCGCGCCGAAGCGCTGCGCACGCTGGCGGCCTGCGTCAAGACGCTGCCGCTTGGGGTTGCGTGGGCGCAGGAACACGCGTCGACACTGCACGCCGAGCATTCCTCGCCGGAGCAGGTGTCCAGGCATCTGCGCGGTTCGCTGCTGACGATGCGTGGGACTGCCGTGATCGAATCGCGCGACTGGAATGGCGACGCGGTGAAGCTCGCTGTGGATGTGACCGGCCTCGGTGCGCAGGCGGCGTGGAACGATTTCGCACTCGGTTACGCCGCGGCCCGGCGCGGCGATGACGCGCAGGTGCGCAAGGCGTTGGCTGACCTGCATGCCTGGCGCGAAAAGACCCCCACGTCGGAAGACGATCCGCAATTGCCAGGGTACCTCGCGATCATGGACGACGCCTTGCGTGGCCTCGTGTTGATCGGCCAGAAACACATGGAAGAAGGCCTTGCGGCGATCCGCGCTGCCGCGCAGCGCTACGATTCAATGGCGTACGATTTCGGCCCGCCGGTGACATTCAAGCCGCCGCGTGAGCTGCTCGGCAGGCAATTGGTGCAGGCTGGCCAGGATGCGCAGGCGGTGGTCGAATTCCAGGCCGCGTTGAAGAAGACGCCCAATCGCAGCCTGCCATTGTTGGGACTGGCGTGGGCACAGACTGCCGTGCACGACACCGCGGCCGCCGCGGCGACCTATCGCCAACTGCTGGCCAACTGGCATGCTGCCGATGCGGACCTGCCGGAGCTGGCGCCGGTGCGCGCCGCGGCGGCCAAGTGACCCGAGGGCAACCCATGCTGCGCCACGTGATCGCCCATCTGCGCCGTCAGGACTGGACCGCCATCGTCATCCAGTTCGTGTTGCTGGTGACGGGCGTGTTCCTCGGCATCCAGGTATCGAACTGGAACCAGGATCGGGGCGATCGCGCGCACGAGCGCGAGCTGCTGGTCGACCTGCGTGCAGAGGTGGCCGAATCGATACGGCAGACACAAATCAGGACGCGCGCATTCGCGCAAGTCGAGCGCTCGGGGCAACGGGCAATAGCCTTCCTCGATGCCGGCAAGGATTGCGGCAATGCATGCTGGCCGGTGCTGGTCGATTTCTTCCACACCTCGCAATGGCAGCGGGTCACGGTGCATCTGCCCACGTACGACGAAATGCGCCGCAATGGCTGGCCGCGCCAGCGCGCGCTCGTCGATGCACTGGAAGACTACCTGCGACAATCGGCGCAGGTGTTCGCGCCTTTGGAGCGACCGCCGGCTTATCGTGCATTGGTGCGCGGCCTGATTCCGCTGGCGGCGCACGCACCGTACTGGAAAAACTGCTTCACGCTGGCCAACGGCGAAGAAGCCTACGTCGATCCGTGCCCGGCCGGGGTATCGCCCGAAGTCGCCGCGGCCGGCATCGCCTCGATCCGCGCCAATCCCGACATCCACCGCACCCTGACCGAATGGGCCGGATTCATGGGCGGTTACGTCGCCAGCCTGGACAGCCAGAACGACGCGGCGCGGCATGCGCTGGCCCTGATCGACGCGGAGTTGAAAAGCGACAGGGCTGGGTCAGAGCCGGAGCCTGTTCAGTCACCCAGTCAGGGGCGGCAATGATGGTGCATCACCGCGCCCTCGATTCGATCGACTTGCCGTGGCTGGTCGATGAGAGAATCCGCTTTGGGCAAGCGTGCGGCACGATTAGCGAGTGGGAACAGGCATGACTGACTTCCTCGACCGCCTCAAGCAACGCAAGCTCGTGCAGTGGGCGCTGGCCTATCTTGCCGCGGCGTGGGTATTGCTGCAGGTACTCGGTCTTGCCGCCGACAGTTACGACTGGCCGCACGCGATCATGCGGATCGCGTTCGGTGTGATCGCGCTCGGTTTTGTCGTGACCTTGTTGCTGGCCTGGTACCACGGCGAGCGCGGCGCACAGAGGGTCAGCGGTGCGGAATTGCTGCTGATCGCGCTGGTGTTGGTGATCGGTGGCGGTCTGTTGTGGCGCTTTGGCAAGACACCGGCGCCAACGGCAACAACGGATGTCGTCGCGGCACACAAACTGACGGCAGCGATATCGATTCCTTCCAAATCCATCGCCGTGCTGCCGTTCGAGAACCTGTCCAGCGACAAGGAGAACGATTATTTCGTTGCCGGCATGCAGGACCTGATCCTGACCAAGCTCGCCGACATCGGCGAGTTGAAGGTGATCTCGCGCACCTCGACCCTGAAATACCGCAGCCGCCCGGAGAACCTCAAGCAGGTCGGCGCGGAATTGGGTGTCGCGAACGTGCTGGAGGGCAGCGTGCAGCGCCAGGGCAATGCGGTGCTGGTCAACGTGCAGTTGATCGATACCGCGACCGACGCGCACCTGTGGGCGGAAAGCTACCAGCGCACGCTGGACAACGTGTTCGGCGTCGAAGGCGAGGTGGCCGGCAAGGTCGCCGATGCGTTGCAAGCAAAGTTGTCGCCGGAATCCGTCGGCAGGCTCGCGACTTCGCTCAGCAACAACCCCGAGGCCGACGATCTCTACCTGCGCGCGGAATTCTCCAGCCATCGCGGCGACATCGATTTCGACACCTCGCAATACAAGCAGGCGATCGTGCTGTACCGCGAGGCGATCGCCAAGGCGCCGGATTTTGCGTTGGCGCTGGCGCGCCTGTCGTACGCGGACAATGCGTTGGCCTGGCTCGGTGGCGGCGGAGAGGACGTGGCGCATCTCGTGGCGGACGCGCAAGCGCGCGCTGAATCGGCATTGAAACTTGCGCCACGAATGCCGGAGGCGCGGCTGGCGATGGGTTACAACCATTATTACGGCAAGGGCGAATACTCGGCGGCGCTCGCGGATTTTGTCGCGGTGCTGCGGCTGCGCCCGAACGACGCCAAGGCCCTGATTGCGCAAGGGCTGGTGTTGCGCCGCCAGGGTCATTTCGATGCCGCGCTCGATTCGCTGCGGCATGCGCAGACACTCGATCCACGCAATTCCGAATTGGGACTATCGCTTGGCGAAACCCTGATGATGGTCTCGCGCTTTGCCGATGCCAAGGTCGCGCTGCAACGCGCCTTGGCGCTGGATCCGGCGAACTTGCAGGCGCGGTTCCGGCTGTCTTGCGTGATTCTGTTCGCGCGCGGCGACATCGCGGGTGCGCTGCAGGCCGCGCGCGGTGACGAGCCGCGCATGCGATTGTGGCGCGTGAACTTGCTGGGTTTGCAGGCCAAATACCCGCAGGCGCTGGCATTGCTCGATGCAGTGCCCGACACGCCGGACAATTTCTATCAGGCCGGTGATGGCCCGAAACTGTTGCAACAGGCCGAGTTGCACCTGTCGTTGGGCGACACGGCCCGAGCACGTGAGCTGTTTGCGCAAGCGCTGCCGATCGTGCGCGAACGTCTTGATACGACGAGCGGAATTCCCATCAAGGCGGTACAGGTACGCATCTGGATCGCGCAGGCGGAATATGGCGTCGGCGATATCGACAAGTCCATGGCATCGCTGGCCGAGGCGCGGGCGTTGCTCGCTCAGGCGCGCGATTCTTCCGATGGGCCGTCGTTGCTGGAATCGATCGCCGCCGCCTACGCCAGGGCCGGCAGCGCGGATGCCGCCGTGTCCGCCCTTGCGCAAGCGCTGGCCACGCCCGGAATCGGCGTCAACTATTCGCCGGCGATGTTGTGGATCGATCCGGCATGGAATCCAATGCGCGAATCACCCGGCTTCCAGGCGCTGCTGCAAAAATACGCAGACGCGAAGCCGGACCAGGACACCGGTATCCATGACTGACATCTTCGGCCAATTCCGGCAGCGCAAACTGGTGCAGTGGGCGCTGGCTTACATTGCTGCGGCGTTCGCGCTGCTGCAAGGCGTGGATATCGTCGCGCAGCGCTTCGCGTGGCCGGATTCGCTTGAGCGAATATTGATCCTGGCGCTGGGCGTCGGATTTTTTGTCACTCTCGTACTTGCCTGGTACCACGGCGAAAGAGGAGCGCAGAAGGTGACCAGCACGGAGCTGGTGATCCTCGCGCTGCTGCTGGCCATCGGCGGCGGATTGCTGTGGCGCCTTGGCAAGACACCGGCGCCAACCGCGACAACGGCGGTCGTTACTCCGGAAAAGCCATCGTCAGCCGCATCCGTCCCCGGCAAATCCATCGCGGTACTGCCGTTCGAAAACCTGAGCGAGGACAAATCCAACGGCTATTTCGCGAGCGGCATGCAGGACGAAATCCTCACGCGCCTCGCCAGCATCCGCGACCTGAAGGTGATCTCGCGCACTTCGACCGAGCAGTACGCCAGTCATCCGCCGAACCTCAAGCTTGTCGCCGAACAACTCGGCGTCGCGACCGTGCTCGAAGGCAGCGTGCAGAAGGCCGCGAACAAGGTGCGCATCAATTTGCAGTTGATCGACGCGCACAGCGACAGCCACCTGTGGGCGCAGAACTACGACCGCGATCTCGCCGATGTGTTTGCGGTGCAGAGCGACGTCGCGGAGAAGGTCGCCGACGCATTGAAAGCGCAGTTGCTGCCTGCCGAATCCGCGCGCATGGCCGACGCCCCGACCGCCGACGTGCAGGCGCACGACCTGTACCTGCAGGCGCGCAACCTGTTCGATCAGTTGCAGGTCAGCAGCGTCGCCGAACCGGTAGCCGTCGGTCGCGATGCCGCGAAATTGTTCGGAGAGGCGATTGCCGCCGATTCCAATTTCGCGCTGGCGTATGCATGGCTGTCCTACTTGCAGAGCTATCTGCATTGGTACAACGTCGACACCAGTCCGACGCTCGTGGCCGAGGCGCGGGACAACGCGCGCAAGGCGCTGGCGTTGCAGCCGGACTTGCCCGAAGCGCATCTGGCCATGGGCTACGTGCACTACTGGGGCAACCGCGATTACCCCGCAGCCATGACGGAATTTTCCATCGCGCGCGATGCGATGCCGAACAGTGCACTGGCGTTGTCAGCGATCAGCTATGTGCAACGCAGGCAAGGACAGGTCGCGCAGAGCATCGTCGATTTGGAGAAGGCGAATCGGCTGGACCCGCGCAATTCACTGTTCCTGCGCGAGATTGCCGCGTCCTTGACGATGCTGCGGCGTTATGACGAAGCCGATGCGATGTATGCGCGGTCGTTGGCCGTCTTTCCGGCCGACACCGAGGCGCGCGGGCAACGGGCACTGGCAAAAATGATAAGCGGTGACACGGCTACGGCATCCGCGATGCTGGCGTCCGTGCTGGCAGACAACGACCCGCAGGGAACGGTATCGCTGGTCCGCTTTCGCTTGCAGATGGTGTTGCGCAAACCCGATGCAGCCATCGCCGCCGTTGCGCATGCGCCGGATTGGCTGATGTCGCGCTTCGAACACAGCGCGACACCGGTGACGGCGCTGCGTGCGCAGGCGCTGGCGATGCGCGGTGACGCCGCTGCCGCGCGTGAGCAATACCTGCTTGCCGAGGGACAGTTGCGCGCGCTGCTGGACAACCCGGTGACCGCGAACGACGCATCCAGCCATCTCGGCATCGTCTATGCGGGGCTGGGACGCAAGCAGGAAGCGCTGGCAGC
This sequence comes from Pseudomonadota bacterium, assembly GCA_018240545.1. GTDB lineage: Bacteria > Pseudomonadota > Gammaproteobacteria > Xanthomonadales > Rhodanobacteraceae > Rudaea. Next base: position 6,056 of record JAFEFP010000055.1, read on the forward strand.
GGCACGCTCCGCCGCGACGCAGATTCCGCTATCGCGCGATCCAATGGTCGGAGCGTTCAACCTCGAACGCCTTGCGCGCACGGAAGCGCAGGTCGGCGAAACGGCTGCCGCGATCGAGCATTTGCATCAACTTCTCGACGCACCGGCGGGTTCGGTGGTCGCCGTGCCGGTGCTGCGCCTGGATCCCGTGTGGGATCCGATCCGCAACGATGTGCGTTTTCAGGCATTGCTGAAGCAGCAATCCGGTGTGGACTCGAAGCCAGGCGCCGCCGGTGCAGCACATGGCTGAGTTGCTTGCACGTCCGCAGCAACGCAACCTGCTGCATGGGCGGTGGCCGACGGCGCCTTCGCATTCGTCCACGCATGGGGTTGAGTGAAGGAGCGAACATGAGTCAAACACCAGCGCATCTGGAACCGCAGGACGATGAATCTCTCGACGCGATGGTCGCTGCGCCGGATCACCATCGCGTGCTGCTGGAAAACGCATCCGTGCGCGTGCTCGATACGCGCCTTGCACCCGGCGACGCCACGCCGTTGCACGCGCACCGCTGGCCGGCCGTGCTGCACGTGCTGCAGTGGAGCGACTTCGTGCGCCAGGATCGCGACGGCAACGTCGTGCTCGACAGCCGCGCGGCCGGAATGAAGGCGGAACCGGGCACGGTGCTGTGGGGCGGGCCGCTGGTGCCGCACCGGGTGCGCAATGTCGGCACGCGCGAATTGCACATCATCGCCATCGAGATCAAGACGTCGCCATAGCGACAGGCATGGCGTCAGGCTCACGGTCGCCACCTCGGGCAACCCGGGCCGTTGCCGAAATGTGAAATTGAACCTGACCCCGTTTTTGAACGGCGAGCGGACGCCGTGCGCTCAGCCTGCCGGCGCGCGCGCCGCGGAATCCTTCATCTGGCGATCGACCACGGCGGCCGTGACCACGTCGCTGCCGACATTGACCGTGGTGCGCATCATGTCCAGGACCCGGTCCACGCCGATGATGATGCCGATGCCTTCCGGCGGCACGCCGAAGGTGGCGAGCAGGCCGGCAATCAGCGGCAGCGATCCACCCGGGATTCCCGCCACGGCGACCGCGCTGAGCACCGCCAGCAGCATCAGGATTGCTTGCTGGCCAAGCGACAGATCCACGCCGAAAACCTGAGCGGCAAACAACACCACGCAGCCTTCGTAGAGCGCGGTGCCGCTCATGTTCATGGTCGAGCCCAGCGGCAGCACGAAGCCCGATGTGCTCGGCGCCAGCTTGAGGTCCTCGCTCGCGCTCGCCAGCGCGGTCGGCAGCGTCGCGTTGCTGGAGCTGGTGGAGAACGCCGTCACCAGTACCGGACGGATCAGGCCGAAGAATTCCAGCGGCCTGGCGCGTACCAGATAGCGGATCCACAGCGACATGGTGCCGAACAGGTGCAGCGTCAACGCGACCGCGCAGCCGATCACGAACAGCGACAGCGCCAGCAACACGTCCAGGCCCACCTTCACGATCACGCTGTAGATCATCGCCGGCACCGCGAACGGCGCCAGCAGCAGCGCGAAATGCACGATGCGCGTCATGATCTCGGCCAATGTGTCCAAACCGTCGAGCACGAGTTTTCGTCGTTCCGCGTTGAGTTGCGTCGCGGCCGCACCGAACAGGATCGCGAACAGGATCAGCGGCAGCACGTCGCCGAGCGCGTCGCGGCTGTGGCCGGCGACCGCGCCGACGAGATTGCGCGGCATGAACATGTCCACCAGCGTGGACAGGCTCACTTGCTGTTGCGCGGCGCGCGCGGGAACCGCCTTGTGGTCGCCGCTGCCGTATTGCGCGATGAGTTGCCCGGTCGCCTGCGGATCCATGTGCAGGCCGGGCCGCAGCGTGTTCATCATCGCAAGGCCAATGCCGACAGCGATGATCATGTTCAGGAAGAACAGCACGAAGGTGCGCGCGGCCAGTGGTCCGAGGCGTTCGAGCCGGCCGAGTTGGGCGACACCAGAAGCCAGCGAGGCGAAGACCAGCGGAATCACGACGAAGAACAGCAGGCGCAGGAAGACCTGGCCGAACGGATCGAATACGGCGCTGGAAACCTTGCGCATGAAGTCCAGCGTCGGTGGATGGAAATGGCCGATGCCGAGCGTGAGGAGCGCGGCGACGACACCGACGACGAGGCCCCGGAGGATGCGGTTGGCAAGCGGCATGGAATGGCTCATCCGCGCCAATGTACGCGAGCCTTTGACGCGAGTCACGCCGCGGTTGCGGATCGGCTAAGATTGCCGCCGTGCCGGAGGCCGCATGCGTCAACCACTTACCATTGCCGTGCGAATGGAAAACCGGGCCGGGCGGATGGGTAGCCGCCGTCGGCGCGACAAACAGGGCGGATCGGGGGTCGAAACGGTCGATCGCGTCAGGGCCGCAGCGAGGGCCTGGGCGCTGCCGTGAGCACAACGCCTTCCTTCCTTTCCGAACTCCAGCGCCGCAACGTGCTGCGCGCGGGCGTGCTCTACATCGGCGCGGTGTGGGCGCTGGCGCAGGGCATCGCGCAACTCGGCCCACCGCTGGGTGCGCCGGACTGGATCGTGCGCTGGTTCGTGATCGCCGCCTGCATCGGTTTTCCGTTCTGGATCGCGTTTGCGTGGTTCTACGAGTTCACGCCGCAGGGGTTGAAGCGCGAGAGCGATGTGGCGCAAGACGCATCGATCACTCGTGCGACCGGTCGCAAGCTGGATCGCGCGATCATCGCAGTGCTGGCGCTTGCGGTGGTGCTGCTGCTCACCAACACCCTTATCGGGAACGGCAATGGAGGCAAAGGCCGAGAGGCCGCATCGGCGATTCCGGACGAATCCATCGCGGTATTGCCGTTCGCCAATCTGAGCGGCGACCCGAAGAACGACTATTTCAGCGATGGCATCGCGGTCGAGATCCTCAACGCGCTGGCGCAGGTTCCGGCGTTGAAGGTTGCCGGTCGCACATCCGCCTTTGCGTTCAAGGGCAAGAACGAAGATCCGCACGCCATCGGCGGGATTCTCGGCGTGGCAAACGTGCTCGAAGGCAGCGTGCAGACCGCGGGCGATGCCGTGCGCATCACCGTGCAACTGGTGAACACGCGCAGTGGTTACCAAGTGTGGTCGCAGAATTACGACCGCAAACTCGCCAACGTGTTCGCGATCGAGGACGAGATTTCGAATGCTGTTGCCGACAAGCTGCGGTTGCAGTGGAACGATGCGCAATCGCCGGATGCGCAAAAAAGCATCGATCCGCGCGCGCACGACCTCTATTTGCGCGGCCTTGCCGAATACGCGGCGCGTGGGCCGTCCTTGCGCGTCGCCGTGACCGATTTCCGGAAGGCACTGGCCATTGCTCCGAATTACGCCGCGGCGTGGGCGGGGCTGGCGGAGGCGAACGCGCAATTGCCCAATTACGCTCTGGCCGACGTGAGGACATCGATGTCCGACGCCGAGGCGGCCGCGCAGCGCGCGCTGGCGATCGAGCCGAACAATGCCGCGGCGCATGTCGCACTCGGCATCGTGTACTTGAACCGCTGGCAATGGGCGCAGGCGGATGCGGCCTTGCGGCGCGCCATGCAACTGGCGCCGGGCGACGCGGAAGCGATCCATCAACACGCCTATCTTTTGCTGGCCAGCGGGAATCTCGATGCGGCGCTGAAGGAACTCGATCGCGCCCTTGAACGCGACCCGCTTTCGCCGGTCATGAACGCAGGACGCGGCGAAACCCTGTTCTCACTGCGTCGATACGACGATGCCTGGGCACAAGCGCACGCCGCAATCGCGGCGCATCCGGATTTTGCGTTGGGCTATTTTTTTGCCATCCCGATTGCGGGTGTAACGGGACATGCCGCGGAACTTCGCGCGTACGCGCGGCGTGAAGCCGAACTCGGCAACGAAAATCCCGAAGTGGCCGAACAGCTGGCGCTCGGCGTGACCGATCCGGCGCAACGGGCGAACGCATTGCGCGTCCTCGGCACAGTGCCGGATTCACCAGTATTTGATGCCTACGCAAGGATCCATTGGTACTGCCTGCTTGGCGACCCCACCAAGGCGGTCGAGGTGTTGGAAGCAGCGGTGCGATCCGGCACGAATCCCGCGTTCAGCGCCGAGGCGGTGTGGTCGCCGCTGTTCGACCCCGTCCGCGGCGATCCGCGCTTCATGGCGATGCTGAAGCAGATGGACTTGCCTTACACTCCGGCAACCGTGGATTCGCCATGACCGGATCGCTCAAACAGGCCTTCGACGAATTCCGCCGCCGCCGCGTGTTCCGCGTGGTGGCGGTGTACGTGGTCGCGGCCTGGGTGCTGATCCAGTTCGGCAGCGCCGTGTTCGAACCGCTCGGCTTGCCGTCGTGGTCGATGCGCCTGTTGCTGGTGCTGCTCGCGCTCGGCTTCGTGCTCACGGGCGTGCTGGCCTGGGTCTACGACATCGGCCCGCACGGCATCGAACGCACCGCGCCCTTGCCGGCACTCGTCGCCGTCGAACCCGAGCCATTGGCCAAGCCCACGGATGCCTCGGTGGCGGTGCTGCCGTTCGCCGACTTGAGCGAGGCGAAGGACCAGGATTATTTCTGCGACGGCCTGGCCGAGGAAATCCTCAATGCGCTGGCCTCGGTGAATGGGCTGCGCGTGGCCTCGCGGACCTCGTCGTTCCGCTTCCGCGGCGGCACCTCGGATGCACGCGAGATCGGCAAGGCGCTGCGCGTCGGCGCGATCATGGAAGGCAGCGTGCGCAAGGCGGGCGATCGCGTGCGCGTGACCGCGCAGTTGATCGATGCCGCCAGCGGCTATCACCTGTGGACGGAGAGCTTCGACCGCCAGTTGCGCGACATCTTCGCGATCCAGGAGGAAATCGCACGCAGCGTGGCGAACGTCTTCCGCATTTCGATCAAGGGCGAGACGCTCGACATCTGCCGCTGTCCGCCGAAGGACATGCGCGCCTACGAGTACTACCTGCGCGGTCGGCAGATTGCGTCGGTCAAGAGCAGCGACAACTGGACCAAGGCGCCGGAAATGTTCCGGCGCGCGATTGCACTGGACCCCGGCTACGCGCAGGCGCATGCGGGCCTGGCCGACCTGCTGGCGCAATTGCTGATCTGGCGCATCCTGAGACCGGAGGATGTGCTCGACGAGGCACTCGGCGCTGCCAAACGTGCGCTGGAACTGGCGCCGAACCAGGCCGAGGCGCATGTCGCGCATGCCAACACGCTGTCGCTGGCCGGGGACGACGCCGGTGCGGTCGCGGCCTTCGAGCGGGCGATCGAGCTCAATCCCGGCCTGTACGAAGCGCACTATTATTTTGCACGACACTGTTTTGCGCGCGGCGACTATGCGCGCGCGATCGAGCAATTCGAAGCGGCGCATCGCACGCGGCCCGACGAGTTTCAGGCACTCGCATTGGCCACCAGCGCCGCCGATTCGCTGGGCGACCGGGCACGCGGCGATGCGCTGACACGTCAAGCCTTGCCGGTCGCGCTGGCCGAAATCGCCGCCGATCCCGAGAACGGCCGCGCCTTGTACCTCGCCGCCGGCATGCAGGTGCGTCTGGGCGACCACGATAGCGGGCGGCGCAACCTCGAAGCCGCGTT
>JAFEFP010000056.1 GCA_018240545.1 Pseudomonadota bacterium
ATGCCCTGGCCATCGAACTTGTCAGCGGCCGGGTACGCGTTGCATGCAAGCCGAGCGACAACAAGAAATGCATCCGCTGCTGGCACCATCGACCCGATGTCGGTTCGCACAAAGACCATCCGGACATCTGCGCGCGCTGCTTCGACAACTTGCCCGGGCATCGCGGCGAAGACAGGCGCTTCTTCTAGCTTTTGGAGCCCCTCTCCCCTTGCGGGAGAGGGGTTGGGGAGAGGGGGTAATTCAGTATACCGTGTGGCTATGACACGACGCTTGCTCAAATTTGCAAAAGACATGCGCCGCGATGCCACGGATGCCGAGTCCTCCATATGGCGGCAGTTGCGAGCGCATCGTTTCCAAGGATGGAAGTTCAAGCGTCAACAAACCCTTGGCCCATACATTGTCGATTTCGTTTGTTTCGATCAGAAATTGGTAATCGAAATTGATGGTGGACAGCATGGCGATCAAGCCTCATACGACAGGGACCGAACGCGATGGCTTGAAGAGCAAGGATTTCGCGTTCTACGATTTTGGAACAATGAAGTTGCCATGAATCTGCAAGACGTACTTGAAGCCATCTCTACGGCGCTTGCACAGAGCGCCCCCTCTCCCCAACCCCTCTCCCACAAGGGGAGAGGGGCTAAAACTTCTCAACTCTCCTCTCGTGGGAGAAGTCGGCGCGCAGCGCCGGGAGAGGGAGCATGACGCGTAACGCACTTCCGTGGCTCTGGCTCACCGCCTTCGTGATCGTGCTGGATCAGGCGACCAAGGCCATCGTGCTGCACACGCTCACGCCCTACGTGCCGCATCCCGTCATCCCCGGATTCTTCAACTGGACGCTCGCGTTCAATACCGGGGCGGCCTTCAGTTTCCTTGCCGAACATCCGCAGTGGTCGCGCTGGTTGTTCTCAGTTACCGCGATTGCCGTGAGCGCCGTGCTGGTGCGCTGGCTCGCACAGACGCCGCGCCGCGACTGGCGCACGGCCTTGCCGCTGGCCCTGGTGATCGGCGGCGCGCTGGGCAATCTCATCGATCGGCTGCGCGCGGGACAGGTGACGGATTTCGTCCAGGTCTACCTCGGCAATTGGCCGTTTCCCGCCTTCAACGTGGCCGATTCGGCGATCAGCGTCGGCGCCGCGCTGCTGGTGGTGTTTGGGCTGTTCAGCAAGAACGCGCGATAATCGAAACCGATGTCACCCCGGCAGGGATTGCCGGGATCCAGACTGCACGGATGCCGAGATTGTGAGTCGTGCGACACCGCCACCCCTGGCAACGGGATTCCGGCATTCCCTGCCGGAATGACGAGAGTTGAAGGCTGGTAACGAACCATGGAAATCCTGCTCGCCAACCCGCGCGGCTTTTGCGCCGGCGTGGATCGCGCCATCTCGATCGTCGAGCGCGCGCTGGAGGCCTTCGGCGCGCCGATCTACGTGCGCCACGAAGTCGTGCACAACCGCTTCGTGGTCGATGGCTTGCGCGCGCGCGGCGCGGTGTTCGTCGATGAACTCGACGAGGTGCCCGATGGCGCCACCGTCATTTTCAGCGCGCATGGCGTCTCGCAGGCGGTGCGCGCGCAGGCCGCCGCGCGGCATTTGCGCGTGTTTGACGCGACGTGCCCGCTGGTAACGAAGGTGCACATCGAAGTCGCGCGCCACGCCAAGGCGGGCAGGGACGTGGTATTGATCGGCCATGCCGGGCACCCGGAAGTCGAGGGCACGCTCGGGCAGTGGAACCGCGCGCAGACCGGTGGCGAAATCTACCTCGTGGAAACGCCGGCGGACGTGGCGAAGCTCAAGCCGAAGCATCCGGACAGCATCGCCTACTCGACGCAGACGACATTGTCCATCGACGATACCAAGGCCGTGATTGCGGCGTTGCGGGCGAAGTTTCCGGCCATCGAGGGTCCGCGCCACGACGATATCTGCTACGCCACGCAGAACCGCCAGGATGCCGTGCGCCGGCTTGCCGAAGTCTGCGACCTGGTGCTGGTTGTGGGCTCGCCGAACAGTTCCAACTCCAATCGCTTGCGCGAGCTGGCGCAGAAACAGGGTGTGGATGCGCATCTGATCGACGGGGCGCAGGACATCTGCCGCGAATGGCTGGACGATCGCAAACGCATCGGCGTTACCGCCGGCGCCTCGGCTCCGGAGAGCCTTGTGCAAGGCGTGGTCGGGCGGCTGCGCGAGTGGGGCGCGACAAGCGTGAGGCAGCTGGACGGAAACGCCGAGGGCATGACCTTCGCCCTGCCCAGGGAACTGCGCGCCGTCCGCACGGGTTGATCGGTTCCGCGCGCCCGGCGCCGTTTGTCCGGCGTTTCCTACCTCGCGCCCGCAAGGCGTTGAGAGACCTGCGGGTATGAGCTAGCGTGCTGCCGTCACAAAACCGCCCGTCCGCCTAGGGGATTCCATGTTCGGTCATTGCGGCCTCGTTCGACCCGGTATGCGCCGCTGCGCCGGCGGCTTCACGCTGGTCGAGCTGATGATCACCATAATTGTCGCCTTCGTCCTCGTGGCGCTGGCGTTGCCGAGTTTCCGCGACCTGATCATGAGCAACCACGTTACCGAGGCCACCAATGGCTTGCTGACCGACCTGAATTTGGCGCGGTCCGAAGCAGTGCACCGCGGCACGCTGGTGGCGCTGGTCAACACCAATGGCGCAAGCAGCAACAATTGGAGCAACGGCTGGAGCGTCGTCGCCGACAGTGTGTTCAAGAACGACGGCACATTTGTCGACCCCGCCGACGCGGTCCTGCATGTGGCGCCGGGCGTCGACACCGCAAGCAATTATTCGATCTCCTCCAAGGCCACGGTCGCGGCCATCGGGGGTGGCATCACGCCGACCGATGGCGTCGTCATCTTCACCGCGCAGGGCAACATGGTGCCCAAGGCCACGAGCTTCGATTTCAACGTGTGCCGTCCGGATTCGCAGCCGGCGAAATCCAAGCGCATCACCCTCGTCACCTCCGGCATGATGACCACCACGGTCGGGACCGGCAGTTCACCCGCACCCGGTTGCTAGGAACCACGCCATGCGCCGCAACGGATTCACCCTGCTCGAAGTGATGATTGCCCTGCTGGTGTTCAGCCTGGGCCTGCTCGGCATGGCCGGACTGCTCGCCGTGTCCGTGCAGACCAATCACAGCGCCTACCTGCGCACGCAAGCCACATTCCTCGCGCAAGGCATGGCCGACCGCATGCGCGCGAACAATATCGGCCTGTGGAATCTGGCCTACAACGGCACCTACGACGCCAGCACGGCTGGCACCGCCTCGGGCTGTCTGGGTTCGGCATCGTGCACGTGGTCGCAAGTCGCGGCGCGCGATGCCGCGGTGTGGAGCAACCAGCTGGTTTCCTTCCTGCCGAGTCCGTCGGCGACGGTCAATTGCGTCACCACGGGCAGCAATCCGGCGGCGGACACCATGGTGGAGCGTCCGCCTTACAACGGCCAGTGCACGATCGTGATGAACTGGAACGAAAAGTCTTCCGAAGCCGGGCAGGCCGACCACGCGGCCAGCCTCACCTGGGTGTTCCAGCCATGAAGCACGTTGCCAATCGACTCCCGCCTGGAGCGCCGCGCGCGCAGGCCTTCGGCTTTACCTTGGTCGAACTGATGGTTGCCATCACCCTCGGCATCCTGATCAGCCTCGGACTGGTTCTGCTGTTTCAGGCCACGGCCAAGACCAATCGCGTGCAGGACGCGATGGCGCAGTTGCAGGAAACCGGTCGCTATGCCGTATCGCGCATCAACAACGACCTGCGCATGGCCTCGTTCCAGAGTCTGAACGTGAGCGGGTTCGTCAATGCCACGCCCAGTGCCGCGGCGACCCCGAACGGCGTCAACAATCCGGGCATATCCGCGATGTCCTACGTGGCGACGATCCAGCTGCCGGATTTCGATCCGGCCGGCCTGAGCGCGCCGTCCATTGCCACGGGCTGGGCGGCGGATTGGCCGGCCGGCACCGCGTGGCCGGTGAGCCAGCGCTATTTCATCCAGGGTTACGAGTGCTCCAGCGGAACCTGTTCGCCGGCCCTGCCGACCGGTTCCAATGCGTTGCCGGCAGCGGGCCTGGCCGCGGGCAACCGCATCAAGACGGCCGATGTGCTCACCGTGCGCTATCTCGATGCGCTGGGTTGGTCGCGCGGCAACAATGAATTGAGCCTGACGTGCAGTGGCGGTGCCGGCGGTACATTGACCAGCTTCACGGTGACACCGGCCACCGGCAGCCCGGCATTCAATTTCGTTACGAATGACCTGGCCCTGCTGGTCTACGGATCGCGCTCCGAAATATTTCAGGTCAGCGTTTCCGGATCGACCCTCACGCCAACGGGCGTGCTTGGCTCCCTGCCATGCCCGGTGGATCCGAATGCGATCAGTTCCATCGATGTCAGCCTGTTCAATTTCAGCCAGGACTTCCACACCGTAACCTACTACCTGCGCCTCGATACCGATCCCAACGATGCCACGCGCCTGATTCCGGCGCTGGTCCGGCGCGAGAGCAATATCGACAACCGGGGGGCGGCGGGCAACGACCAGGAACTGGTGCAAGGCATCGAGCAGATGGATTTCCTCGAAGGCGTGCAGCGCACGGACGGCACGATCAGCTATCTGACGTCGGATCAGGTCGCGGCCCAGAGCTCGGGCGCCAATTGTTCGCCGATGTCGCTGCAAATCCTCAGTGGCTTGCCCGCGGGGACGGTCGAACCGCAGTGCCTGTGGCGCTCGCTCAACAGCATCGAAGCGCACCTGCTGGTCAACAGCGTCAACAACCAGTACGACCTCACGCCGGCCGACATGGCTTACCAGTACACCTATGCCTACAGCGGTACCGACGCGAAACAGACGCCGGCGTCGCCGCCGGCGGCGGCGACCGCTCTTGCCTCGGGCCTGAAGGCGGGCATGATGCTGCGCCGCGAATTCGTGTCGCTGGTTTCCGTGCGCAATTTCAATCCCTGATTCCCGGTACGCCATGAATACTCGCATTCATCCATTGCCGAATCCCCAGCAGGGCGCCGTGTTGTTCGTGGCGCTGGTCTTTCTCGTGCTCATCACCTTGCTCGGCCTGACCGCATCGAGCACCTCGATCCTGCAGGAGCGCATGACCGGCGGCCTGCGCAACGGACAGATGGGCCTGATGGCGGCCGAGACCGCGGCGCGCGGCGCGGAAGTGTGGCTGTGGAATCTTGCCGGCAACAATGGCCACATCAACTGCGGCTACAACGGCGGCGACAACGGCTTTTGCTACGCGCCGCAAACCGCGGACGATGGCAGTGGCAACACCACCTACATCAGCAATCCGTTGGTTACCGCTTTTCGCACCAAGCCGACCTGGATCGCCAATTCCGGCAGCGGCGGGACCGATTACAGCAATGGCAGCAATGCCGCCCTCAATGCTTCGTCGCTGGGCACCGCCAAGCTCGCACAGGTCCCGCAATACATGCTGGAGTCGCGCGGGCAGGTGTTGCCACCCGGTGCGCCCACCAACGGTCAGGCCGGGGGGCAGGGGCGCGATTCCCAGGGCGGCCGCTATACCGGCAGCCAGTCCCTTTTCTCCTACCGCATCACGGCGCGCGCCACCGGTGGCAACGACGGTGCCGTGAGCGTGGTGGAATCCACTTTCGGGACCGGCGTCCCATCCAATTGATCGCAGGCATCGTCATGAATCATTCCCAGTCCATCGCACGATTCGTTGCCGCGGGCATTTTCGCCGCCTTGCTGCTGCAAGCCGCGCCCGCGCTGGCCGCGCCGGTAGCCCCGAATGATCCACCGGATCTGGGCGCCACGCCGCCGGACTTGAGTCAATCGGTCGATCCGAACATCTTCGTCACCTTCGACGATTCCGGATCGATGGTGTGGACGCACATGGGCGATGCCCGCCCCTATGATGGCTCCGTGGCGAATTCGACATGGGACGGCCCGTGGCGCTGCGCGAACGCAATCAATCCGGACATCGGCAAGGCCAGTGCGTCCTACGACATCGCCCGCAAGGCGATGAACGGCGTGTATTACAACCCCAATGTCGTCTATGTCCCGCCGCTGTACGAAGATGGCACATCGTTTCCGAACGCCGATGCCACGCTGAAGAAGGTCTGGCAGGACGGCATTGCCGTCAATCGTCCGGCGGATGGCTACCCGATCGCCGCCAGCACCGCGAGCAAGCAGTACAACAACAATCCGGACGGCAGTTCCACTTCCAACAGCGGCTCGGTCACTGACTTGACCGGCCAGTACATCGTCACGCATCCGTCGAGCACGGGTGGATCGTGCCCCGGTACGGCGGATGTCGGCTCCTGCACCTTGATCATCAACGCTGGCACCAACACCACGGGCTGTCCGACGGGGGCATACGGGTGTGGATCGACATGCATCAAGTACAGCGGCGGGAAGTGCGTAACGACACAATTCACGTGGTCCGATACGTACCGGTGGACAACTCCGTCGATAGCGGACAACCGCTTCATGTGCGGAGCGGGCGGCACCACGGGTGGTTCGGGAGACGGCCGCTGGACGGCCGCCCGCAGTACCCAGAATCCCTTCGACGGAACGGTGACCGATCCGCTGGGTGGTGGTACACCCAATGGCGGACCGGTCTACTGGCGCTTCAAGGCGAGTGCTCTGAACCTGCTTACCCTCGATTCGGTTACGGGCAAATTCACCGCGGCGGCGCTCACCGCCTTGTATACGCCCGGCAATTGGGAATCGGTTTCCGTACCCGCCAGCCAATACCAGAACTATGCGAACTGGTACGCCTACTATCGCTACCGCAACCTGATGGCGCGCTCGGCCATGGCGCGCGTGTTCGGCGTGATCGGCGGCCCGAGCGCCGCCAACGTGCGCGCCACGTGGCAGAATCTCGGCAACAACAGCAATTTCAACTCGCCTTCGCAGCTGCCACTGACGTCGATCATCACCAATCTCGACGACAACAGCACGTTTGCGCAGAACGGCGGCGGTTCCGGCACGGTCGGTTACCGGCACGCCTTCTTCAACTGGATCTTCAATGTCAAGGCCAGCAACGGCACGCCGAGCCGCCAGGCTCTCAAGCGCGTCGGCACTTTCATTCAAACCAATTTGCCGGGTTCCGTGACCAACAAGTTGAGCGATCCGTTCTGGCAGCCGGATGCCAGTATTCCGGGGGGCGGGCAGGATCTGGCGTGCCGGCAGAACTTCCACATGCTGATGACCGACGGCCTGTACAACGGCGGCACCGTGTCGGTGAGCGGTCCGGGCAGCAATTCGTCCAGCAATGCGAATTTGCCGTCGGGATTCCTGTCCGGCGCCGATCCATCCACTTACACGGCTGCGGCAAGCAATTCCAATTCGCCGACCACGATTTTCGGACACAGCGCCTGGACGAACGACGGCGATGGCAGCTCGACGTACTCGGACATGTCGTTCTATTACTGGGTCAACAATCTGCGGCCGGATTTGCTCGGCAGTTACCCCAGCGACATGGTGCCGGCGTATTTCCCGGATCAGTCCACCGGCGTGACGGGTGCCGTCGCGACCGTGGACCCGGCGGATCCGGGCGCCACGCCTGAATTGTTCTGGAATCCGGCCAACGACCCCGCTACCTGGCCGCATCTTGTGCAGTTTGCCGTGACCCTCGGCGCGTTCGGCAACCTCACCTATTCCGACGACATGGATTGCAACAAGGACACCAACGGTCTCGGCGCGGGCAAGAACGACCTGTGCTTCCTGCGCACCGGGCAGACCAACTCCAGCGGAACCACCGGTTGGCCACGTCCCAACGGGGCCGGAAATGGCGGCAACGGCATTGCCGCCAACATCGATGATTTGTGGCATGCGGCCGTGAACAGCCGCGGCGCGTTTTTCGTCGCCACCGACCCGAGCAGCCTGGTGCAGCATTTGGCGGACATCATCAGCAGCGTGCTGGCGCGGGCGCAGTCGTCCACTTCCACGGCCGTCAGCAACTCGATCCAGAGCGCAAACGTCAGGGGTTATACCGGCGGTTACGACAGTGGCAACTGGTCAGGCTACCTGTACAAGCTGCAACTGGACCCGGTGACCGCGATTGCGCTGGCCGCGGAATGGGATGCCGGATGCATCCTGACCGGCGGAACGTTCAACCCCATCGCGCCGACTTCGCAATTGCCGCCACGCGGGGAGTGCAAGGTCTCCTCGCCGCCGCCGCCGCCGCCCACGCGCATCATTTTCACCGCGAAGCAAAGTGGCAGCACACTGGCCGGCGTGCCCTTCCAGTGGGCCAGCCTCGGGAGCACCGAGCAGGGTTACCTCAATCTGGATCCGACCACCACCGACGTCGACACGTCCACTGGCCAGGTGATCACCACCGCCAGCCCCACCGCGCCGGCGACCAACGATGGCAATGGCACGGATCGCGTGGACTACCTGCGCGGCAAGCGCGACAACGAGACCGCGCCGACCAGCGAAACCCTGCCGCGGCAATTCCGCATCCGCAAGTCGCTGCTTGGGCCGATCGTCAATTCCCAGGCCATGTACGAAGGCGGGCCGAGCAGCGGCCTGCAGGACATTTTCCCGGTCGGCACGCCCGAGCAAGCCGCGGCCGCGCCGTGCACGGCCGGCCTGACCGCGCCGGGGTGCTACAGCTACGAAAAATTCGTCAAGGACAACATCAGCCGTCGGCCGATGCTCTATGTCGGCGCGAACGACGGCATGCTGCACGCCTTCGATGCAAACACCGGCAGCGAGGTGTGGGCTTATGTGCCGAACATGCTGTACGGCAACGGGCAACTGGATCAGCAGACCAATACAGCCAGCACGCTTACCAGCAGCGTTGACGATACGCCGATCATCAACGACGTCTTCCTGACCACGGACAGCAAGTGGCACACGATGCTCGTCGGTTCGATGCGTCTGGGTGCGCGTGGCATCTTCGCGCTGGACATCACCGACCAGAGCAACCCGGCCAGCGAAAGCGCGGCCGCAGGCAAGTTCATGTGGGAATTCACCAACGCGAACGATCCGGACCTGGGGTATACCTACGCCTCGACCAATATCGCGCGCCTGCACAACGGCAAGTGGGTGGTGCTGGTGACCAGTGGCTACTTCCCGCAGAAGTTGCAGGTTCGATCTTCGACCTATGGCAAGGACGCGACGCCGGACACCGCGCCGGCGGCCAGTTCCGGGGTGACCCACATGTGGGTGCTTGATGCGGCGACCGGTGCCGTGATTCGCAAGATCGACACCCCGACGGGGACTATCAGCTACGGTCTGTCCACGCCGAACGTGGTCGATTTCGGCCTGGACCAGATCGGCGATGTGTCCGTGGCGGGCGATCTGGCCGGCAACCTGTGGCGTTTCGACCTCTCCGATCCGAATCCGTTGAACTGGAGCGTCGAGGTCATGTTCAAGAGCTACAGCAACACGTTGGCCTGCAGCGCCGCGAATCCGACGGGAATTGGTTGCGAGCCCATCACCGTGCAACCGGAAGCGTTCGCCGATTCCGCAACCGGCAGCGTGATCTATGTGTTTGGCTCGGGCCAGTATCTGGGGCCGAGCGACCGCAACGCCAGCAGTGTGCTCGGCACGAACCACTTCTTCGGCGTGCGCGACTACGGTACCGGATCGAGCAAGTACCCGTTGCACGAGAGTGACCTCGTGTCGCAGACACTGACCGAAGACAGTTCCACGCACATACGGTCGTTGACGGCGAACCCGGTCCCGACGAACCAGGCAGGCTGGATGATTCCGCTCGACCTCAGCGGCATCAGCGGCGAACGCAATGTGGTCAAGGCCACGCCGCTGTTCAGCGCCGGCATCGCCATTCTCTATTCGCTGATACCCGGCGCGAACAACGATCCGTGCACGCCCGGGCGCATCGGCGCGGTAATGGCGGTCAACGCGGGCACGGGCGGGCCGTTGAATCCGCCGAGTACCCCGGGAGGCAGCTCGGCGGTCGGGGCCAGGGTGCAAAACCCGCCGGCCACCGGCGGTGGTGCAACGATTTCGCCAGTCGGTGGTGGTTCGGTGATCATTCCGGGTGTCGGCATCGTCGGCGGCAGCGGCAACAACTCGTTCAACATCAACGGCGGTTTGCCCATCTGGCGCCGCACCTCGTGGCACGAACTGCTCAACAACCTGTGATGGCGATGGACGAACAACGAGGGGACACGGCGATGCGCGCGAACAAGAACGGCGGTTTCACCCTGCTGGAGCTGATGATCGTGGTCGTGGTCATCGCCATCCTGGCTTCGTTGGCCTACTATAACTACAGCCGCTATGCGTTCCGCGCGCGTCGTGTCGACGGCCAGAACCTGCTGATGAGCATCGCCGCGGCGGAGCAGCGCTTCTATTCGAACTTCAACAACTACACCTCGACCATTACCGGCAGTTCGTCGACGTCGCTTGGGTTCAACACCGCGACTTCGGATCGCGGCTACTATTCGGCAGCTGCGGTCGTGGCTTCGGGGGGACAGTCGTATACGCTGACCGCAACGCCGACCGCCGGGCAACCCCAAGTCGCCGACAAGTGCGGAAACTTGACCTTGACGGACACCGGACAGAAGTCGGCGAGTCCAGGCGACACCAGCAACGGCTCCTGCTGGTAGGTCTTCTTCCTACTTCGGGTGCGCCGCGTTCTTGTCGCGGCGCGCGCCGAAGCGGCGGTCCAGGCCGCCGAGCAGCTTCTTGAACAGGCGTGACAGCTTTCCGCGTCGGGTCTTGCGCCGCTTTTCTTCCTCGCTGGTCAGCCACGCCACCTGGATCACGCGGCGCTCGCCTTCGTAGGGCAGATGCCCGTGGAAGGAATTGTCGGCGCGCCGGAACACGACGAAATTGCCGTACAGCGGCCGGATTTCGGGCGCCGCCAGGTCATCGATCGCATCGATCCGTTTGAGGAAACGCAGGCATCCATCGCTGGTTTCCGGCCAGGATTCGTTGAGGTAGAGCAGGGCGGTTGCCACTTTCGATCGGCTGTCGGTGTGGATGGTGCCGTGGCGCTTGTTCAGCGCGCGGCACAGCGTCACCAGCGTCGGATACTGGCCGAGGTTGTCGATGCCGAGGCGTTGGCCGACGGCGGTGGCAACGGCAGGATTCGTCAGGTCCGCGACGAGGCGATTGATGCTCGACCCGCAATCGGCGGCGTCGTAGGGAAAGAACCCCGCGCCGGCGTATTGCGGAAAATCCTCGCGCAGCATCCGTGCCGAATCCGCAGGCAACTGATCGTGTGCAACGAGGAAGTGAAACGGCTCGCTGTGCACGACCGTATCGATTCGGTCCAGATTGGACGGATCGAACAGCCGGATTGTCGGGGCAGCGGCAGCCATTGGTGTCATGACGCCCGAAAAAGTGGTGGAGGCGGGGGGAATCGAACCCCCGTCCGAAGATCCTACGTCCCCGGTTCTACATGCGTAGCGCGCCGTTCGATCTCATCCCGAGGCAACACGACGCGCAAAGCGCACCTCGGGACCAGCCGGTTTGGAGTTGGCCTGGCGCGACCGACGGCGCGCTTTGGCGATTCCGTGATGATGACCCTACACCGGCAAGCACGGACACAAGCGGGTTCGGGGCTAGGCCT
>JAFEFP010000057.1 GCA_018240545.1 Pseudomonadota bacterium
AACACGTTGAGCAGCTGTGTCCTGCCCGGCGTTTTCGAGGTGCGCGCCAGACCCGACTGGTCGCAGATCGCGTTCAGGGCGCTGGATTTTCCCGCATTCGAGCGCCCGGCGAAGGCGACCTCGCTGCCGGTGTCGGACGGCAGGCGGCGCGCATCCGGCGCGCTGGTCAGGAACCGTGCGGCACGGAACGGGTTCGTTGGCATGCGTGTTTGACCGCCTGTGTAGCGACTGGGATAATTCCGGCCTTGTGTTCGCGCGCCGTGCGCGCGCACCGGCTTCGGGAGTCAAGTGTATGAGTTTTCGGCTTGTCATTGCGTTTTCCACGCTGCTCGGCGCCGGCGCGGCGGCGGCACAAACGCCCGCTTCCACGCCAGTTCCCGCCGCCGGGACCGCCACCACTGCGCCAGCAGCCCAGGCAGCGCTCACGCCGGGCGACGCCGCAGCCGGTCAGGCGAAAACCGCCACCTGCGCCGCGTGCCACGGCATGGACGGCAATTCGCCCTCCGCGCAATATCCGAAACTCGCCGGCCAACAGGCCAGCTACATCGTGAGCCAGCTGGAACGGTTCAAGTCCGGCAAGCGCGCCAACCCGATCATGCTGGGCTTCGCCGCGCCATTGAGCGAACAGGACATGCGCGACATCGGCGCCTATTTCGCCGGCAAGACTTCCTTGCCGGGCGTGGCCGACGCCAAGCTCGTGCCGGTCGGGGAGGCCTACTTCCGCAGCGGCGACGCGAAGGACGGCGTACCGGCCTGCATGGCCTGCCATGGTCCCGACGGCCGCGGCAACCCCGGCGCGGAATACCCGCAACTGGCCGGCCAGCATGCCGACTACGTCGCCGCGCGCCTGAAGGCGTTCCGTGACGGTTCGGCCGGCGACGGCGCACGCGTCAGGATCATGGAGGCCATCGCCAAGAACCTTTCCGACGCCGAAATCGCCGCGCTGGCGAGCTATGTCGAAGGCCTGCATGCGGTGGATGCAACCACCGCGGCAAAATGAGGAATACGCAACGATGAAACGCCTGCTCGCCCTTGCCGCGCTCGCCGCGGCGTCCTTCGTCGCTTCCGCCCAGCCTGCCGCAACCCAAGCGTGGGAGGCCGGCAAGAACTACTTCGTGATCGATCCGCCGCAGCCGACGTCCACGCCCGGCAAGATCGAGGTGACCGAGGTCTTCTCCTATGGCTGCCCGGCCTGCAACTTCGCCCACACCTACATCGATTCGCTGCGCAAGCATTTGCCGGCGAACGCGCAGATGGATTTCGTGCCGGCCTCGTTCAATGCGGCCGAGGACTGGGTCGTGTTCCAGCGCGCCTATCTCACCGCCAAGGCGCTGGGCATCGCCGAGAAAGCCCATGACGCCATGTTCGACGCGGTGTGGAAGACCAAGGAACTGGGCATCTACGACGCGAACAACCGCATCAAGAGTCCGCTGCCGACGATCGAGGATGTGGCCAAATTCTATGCGCGATTTGGCGTCACACCCGAGCAATTCGTCGCCACGGCCAACTCGTTCACGATCAACACGCGCATGAAGCAGGCCGACGCGTTCGTCAAGGCGACCGGCGTGGACCAGACGCCCACGATCGTCGTCAACGGCAAATACCGCCTGACCACGGTGTCGGCGGGCGGCAGCTGGGACAAGGCCGAACAATTGGTGCTTTACCTCATCGACCGGGAAGCTTCGGGCAAGTAGCCCGGAACTTGCGCGGGCCCTGCGCAGTCCCAAAGCCGCTCGTCTCGACAGGAGAACACGATGTTCAAGCACGCCCTGATTCTGTTCGCCGGCATGGCCTTGATCGGCGGCTGCCAGGCCCAAGGCAACGCGGATGCCGCCAAGGCTCCGGCGCTGCCCGCGCTCGTCGCCGGCCAGGATTATCTGCCGATCACCCCGGCCAAGCCGGTCTCCGGCAACACGGTGGTCGTCACCGAGGTGTTCTCCTACGCCTGCCCGCATTGCGCGGATTTCCAGCCCTACGCCAACGAGCTAAGGGGCAAGTTGCCGAAGGACGTGAAATTCGACCTGCTGCCGGCCGTGTTCAACGCGATGTGGGAACCCTATGCGCGCGCGTTCTACACGGCGCAATCGATGGGCCTGGTCGACAAGACCCATCAAGCCCTGTTCGATGCCATCCATCGCGACCACCAGCCGTTGCGCACGATCCAGGACCTGGCCAGCCTGTTCTACTCGAATTACGGCGCCAATCCCGGCGAGTTCCTGTCCACCGCCACTTCGTTCGTGATCGACGGTGAGATGGCGCAGGGCAACCAGAAGGTGCGCGATTGGCAGGTCGACGCGACCCCCACGCTCATCATCGACGGCAAGTACCGCGTCACCGCCAACCCCGAGCGCGGCATCGGTTTCCAGCAAATGGTCGACATCGCCCTGCAACTGGCGAAGCAGGAACTGGCGACCCGACAGCACGCCGCGGGCAAATAACACCGCGCCGGCGATGCCGCCGCTTGCGGATGCGCCGCCGGCGGCTTAGCCTCGGCCCATGGGTGCCGACAATCGCCGTTCCCACGTTGTTGCGGGTGCCCGTGAGCACCTGAACCTGCTCAGCTGCAACATCCTCGCCGGTGGCAGCATCGCGCGCTACCGCGATTACGTGACGAAGAGCTGGAAACACGTCCTGCCGTCGCGTGGCAAGCGCAGCAACCTCGACCGCTTCGCGAAACTCCTGGCCGATTTCGACCTGGTCGGATTGCAGGAAGCCGACGCCGGCAGCCTGCGCTCGGGCTTCGTCAACCAGACCCAGTATCTCGCCGAAGCCGCGCAGTTTCCGTACTGGAGCCACCAGCCCAACCGCAAGGTGGCGCGCTTCGCAGCCTCGGCGAACGGCCTGCTCACGCGCATCGAACCATCGGAGGTTCGTGACTATCCCCTGCCCGGCCGCATTCCGGGACGCGGCGCGCTGTGGGTACGCTTCGGCGCGGGCGATGCCGCGTTCGTCGTGGTGATCGCGCACCTCTCGCTCGGCCCCGCTGCGCGCCGCCGGCAGTTCGATTTCCTTGCCGAACTGATCGCCGCGCAATCCCGCATCGTGCTGATGGGGGACCTGAATTGCCCGGCGCACAGTCGCGAACTGTCGCCGCTGTTCAAGAACACCGCTCTCGTGCCGCCACAGGAAGCCGCGCCGCCGACATTCCCGAGCTGGCAGCCGCGGCGCGCCATCGATCACATCCTGACCTCGGCCAACATCGCCGTCGAGCGCCTGTGGACCCTGCCGCATCCGGTTTCGGACCACTTGCCGCTCGCCGCGAGAATCAAGCTCCCATAAAAAAACGGGCCGCCCGAGGCGGCCCGTTGCTTCGTTGCCGCTCGAAATCCCGATCAGAACTTCAGGTTCGCCTCGACGTACCAGAAGCGGCCGGGCAGGTCGTAGTTGGATGCGTCATAGCCGTTGAGCGAGCAGCTCAGGCAAATCGGCGGATCCTTGGCGAACACGTTGTTGACGCCGGCCGAGATCGTCAGCGGCAGGCTGACCGGCACGTTCCAGCTTGCGCGCACATCGTGATACGTGGTTCCACCGAGGCGATTGGAGCCGTCCGGGAACTGCGCGGACGAGGGACCCTTGCAGATCGGGTAGCCGGCGGCGGCCGCGCAATCCTCGGTCAGAGCCGAGATGTAGCGCATCGCCCAGCCGGCCGACCAGGCGCCCAGATTCCAGTTCAGGCGCAAGGTCGAACGGATGCGTGCGATCCCGCTGTCGTGGACTTCCACGCCGACACCATCCGGCTCGGCCAGGCCGGTTGTGGTATCCACCGCACTGTACTTGTCGACATAGGTGTTCTGCCAGCTCGCGCCGAGGCGGCCCCAATCCGTATCCGGGCCGACCCAGGTTGCGCCGAAATCGAAGCCCTGGGTTTCCACGCGGCCCAAATTGCCCAGCGTGTCGTTGAGGAACGCGATGTAGCCGGCGGCGTTGCGATCCTGCACGCTGCAGAACACCGGATCCAGCGTTTGCGCACAGCGGTCGAGCAGGGTTTGTGCGTCCTTGGCCTGGATCGCGTCCTTGACGTTGATCTTGTACCAGGTCAGCTCGAAATCGAGCTTCTGCGACCAGCCCGTGTTCTCGGCCCACGAAGGACTGTAAACGGCACCCAGCGTCGTATTGCGCGACTTTTCCGGTTGCAGGTTGCGGTTACCGCCGGTCAACACCGAGATTTGCGAATTGGACTGAAAATACGTGGCCGGATTGGGCACGCCCAAGGCCATGCAATTCGTGGCGAGTTGCCCCGTCGCGTTGTTGCACGGATCCTGCAAGGTCGCGTCGAAGCGCGAGAACGTGCCATACAACTCGCCGATGGACGGTGCGCGGAAGCCCTGTGCCCAGGTGCCGCGGAAGGTCAGATCGTCGTTCAGCTGCCAGCGGAAGCCCACCTTGCTGTTGGTGGTGCCGCCAAAGGTGGAGTAGTCCGAATAGCGCGTGGCGACATCGATGTTCAACATCTTGGCGAACGCCGCATCGGCCACCAGCGGCGCATTCAACTCGACATAGAACTCATCCACGTTGTAGCCGCCCGAGGTCGGCTTGGATGGCACGCCGTTGGAATCGCCCGCAACCACGACCGCGTCCGGCTGGTAGGTTCCGGACAGGTTGCGATGCTCGTAACCGGTGGCGAAATCCAGCGCGCCGGCCGGCAACTGGAACAAGTCGCCGGAGATGTTGGCCGTGACCACGCCCATCGCCTGATGGCTGGTGTCGTGTTCGTGGTACAGGATGTAATTGAGCATGTCCGGCGTGAGCGTGCCCGGGCCACCGAACAGGTTGATCGGCACGCAGCTCGGATCGGCCTGGCAGGCGGCCAGCGGACCCACGCCCTCGGCGATATGCGCCATGTTGTAGGTGCCGGTGACGTCCTGGTTCGCGTTGTTGTCCGCGCGCACCACGTTCACGTCCCAGTTGTAGTTGTGCTCGTTCCAGCCGAAGCTGCCGGTAAGCCCGGTCGCGAAATAACGCGTATTCACGTCCTGGCTGAAAATGCGCGGACCGCCTTCGACGGGACGACGACCGAGGCCGAAGTCCGGACTGTTCGAATCCAGGGTGAAGCCGAACGGATTGTAGGGATTGGTCTTGTCGATGCTGACCGTGTAGCAGCGGTCGATCAGGAAGCAGAACGCCTGACCGAGGAAAATCGGTTCCGGCGCCGCCTGGTTGACCGACTTGCGGGTGTTGTACAGGCCTTTCATGTACCAGTGGATGTCGTCGGTGACCTTGTAGTCGGTCTGGGCGAAGAAACCGGTACGCTCCGACGGCGTCAGCAACAGATTGTACGGGGCGAAGTTGAAGCGGTCGGCACCGGTGAAGTGATGATAACCATCGGGAAAATTCTGCAAGCCGCCCGACGGCGCAACGCCGTTGGCGGTGATGCTGCAGAATCCGTCGTGGCAGATGGTGGTGCCATCCGAACGCACCACGTCGCCGCCGCCGGGCACGTCGAACAGCACGCGCGTGAACGGCGTCGCCGACGAACAATTGTCCAGTCCGGTGCCCGGCACGCATTCGGCGCCCGCCTGCGCCCAGTCGCCGGAGCTGATCCGGTTCTGCTTGTAGTGGCTGATGTCGACGAAGAAGCTGTAGCGGTCGCCCTTGCCGCCGAAGGAGATGTCGCCGTTGGCGGTCTTGCCGTCGCCGACCGAATAGTCGCCGTAGTAGGCGTGCAATGCGCCGCCATCCTGACCCCGCTTGGTGATGATGTTGATGACTCCGGCGATCGCATCCGAGCCGTACAGCGCCGAGGCGCCATCGGTGAGGATCTCGATGCGGTCAACGATGCCGGCCGGAATCGTGTTCAGGTCGACCGCGGCGGACACGCCCGAGGCCGAAGACTCGTTCACCCAGCGCAAGCCGTCGACGAGGATCAGGGTGCGCTTGGCATTGAGGTTGCGCAGCGAGATCGTGGTCGAACCCGAACCCACGCCCGAGCCGTCCGGCGCAAAGCCGAAGTTGCCGGCCGAGTTGAACTTGGTGTTGAGCGCCGAACCGCTCACGGACAACTGCTGGATCACGTCGCCGATGGAGGCCAGACCGGTCTGCGCAATGTCGCGCGCGGTAATCGTCACCACCGGGGTCTGGTCGGCGATCTCGGCCTTCTTGATGCGCGATCCGGTTACCTCGATCGCTTCGAGCTTCTGCACATCGTTGCCGGGCTTGTTCTGGGCCAGTACCGGCGTGGCAATCGTGGACAGCATCAGGCCGCCGAGGGCGGCGGAAATACCAGCGGCAAGCAGACGCGGGTTGCAACGGGTCATACGAACCTCCTAGCGAGTGAAAGATTTCGACAATCGACAGCGAACGGCCGACCCCGGGGTCCCCGGGTCGCACATGTAAAAATTTTGTAACGCGGACACGATGATGGCACAGCGCCCCGGCTTTGGCTAGGGTGACGAAAGTCGGGGTCTGGCGCGCCGGATTCAGCTAAACTCCGGCGGGTCGGGCAATCCTGAAAATAATGTTTGGACGTCCATACTTGCGTCGCCTCCCGTTGCTTCTTGCCCTTGCCATGGCCTGGCTGCTGGTGCCCTCCACGGGTCGGGCCGACGAGGTGGCCGTTCAGCGCGAGAGCTTTCCGCTGGTTTGGGAAATGGCACAGCATGGCCCGGCCGGTGCGTGGCGCAAGCTGGCTGCCGGCCTGGAAGATTACCCGCTCTTCCCCTACCTCGAATTGGCTTCGCTGCAACGCCGCCTCCGCGACGTGCGACGGCCGGAAGCCGAACGCTTTCTCGCCGCCTGGCCCGATTCGCTGCCGGCCAAGCTGTGGCGCGACGCATTCCTGGCCGAACTCGCGCGCCGCGGGGAATGGCGCGATTTTCTGGATTTGTATACTCCAGACGGTGCCAGCACGACCCTGCAATGCCACGCCCTGCACGCACGCATCGCGCTCGGCAAGCCGATGGATTTCGATACCGACGTTGCGCCCCTGTGGCTCTCCGCCAAGGCGCTGCCCGAAGCCTGCGATGCCGCCGTGGCGTGGGCACAAGCCAGGGGCAAGCTGGCTCCGGCGCTGGTGTGGCAGCGCCTGGCGATGGCCGCCGATGCCGGCCAGGCAAGTCTGGTCGAAAGCCTGGCCAGCTTGCTCGGCGGCGCGGCACGGACGGATGCGCAGCGTATCGTCGCGGCGATACGCGATCCCGCCGGAACGCTCGCCAAGGCCGGTACGTGGCCGGACGAAGCGCGCGCGCGCGAGGCCGCGACCATAGCCTTTGCGCGCCTGGCGCGCCTTGACGGCGATGCCGCCGAAGCGCGCTGGACGCAACTTTCGACGCATTTTCATTTTGATGCGCTGCAGCGCGGCCGCATCCTGCGCACGATGGCGGTCAACCGCGCTTCGAGTTATGCGCCGGATGCGCTGCAAAAGCTGACTGCCCTCACGGCGGACGCCAACGATGACACCAGCCGTGAATGGCGCGTGCGCGTCGCGATCGCCATGCAGGACTGGAACGGCGCCCTCGCCGCGCTCGATGCCATGAGCGAGGTACAGAAGACCGACGCGCGCTGGCGCTACCTGCGCGCGCGCGTGCTGGTCAAACTCGGCCGCCCGGAACAAGCCACGCCGATTTTCGACAGCGTCGCGCGCGAGGCCAATTTCCACGGCTTCCTTGCCGCCGACTGGCTCAAGCAGCCGTACACGATCTGCGCACGGGAAATCGGCACGGATGCAGCCATCGACAAGGGATTGCGCCAACAGCCGGATCTCGCGCGTGCTTTCGAATTCTTCGCCATCCACCGCCTGCCGCAGGCACGGCGTGAGTGGGATTTCGCCCTGTCGCGCCTGGATGGCGCGCAGCGCAAACAGGCCATTGTGCTGGCCGCCGAACGCGGCTGGCACGATCGCGCGGTGTACGCGCTCAACCGCGGCGACGACCTGCGCTACTACGACCTGCGCTTTCCGCTCGCGCGGCGCGGGGACGTGCTGCGCGATGCCAGGGCCGCCGGCATCGATCCGGCCTGGGCTTACGCCATCATCCGCGCCGAAAGCGCCTGGACCGCCGACGCGCGCTCGGATGCCGACGCCTACGGCCTGATGCAGCTGCTGCCCGGGACGGCGAAGCATCTGGCCAAACAGCTCGGCGTGCCGTTCTCCGGTGCGGCGGCCTTGTTCGATCCGGACCTGAACATCCGCCTGGGCACGCAATACCTCGGCAACATGGCGATCCGATACGACGGCAGCCCGTGGCTGGCCAGCGCCGCCTACAACGCCGGCAGCGATCCGGTCGGGCGCTGGATCGACGCACGCGACACGCTCGATCCGGACTTCTTCATCGAGACGATTCCGTACAAGGAAACCCGCGAATACGTCGCACGCGTCCTCGCCTTTTCGGTCATCTACGACTGGCGCCTCAACGGCACGGTCGTGCCGCTGGCCGCGCGCCTGCCGCGCATCGGGCAAGCCTACGCGCCGCCGCCTGCCAGCGCGCCACGCAAGGACGTGTCGTGTCCGGCCACACCCGCGAGCGCAACCGCGACGACCGCCGCACCCAGTGCGCGCTGATCACTGTCCCACGATCTGCGGCTTCATCGGCACGAGCAGCGCGATCACCTGGTTCTGCTGCGCCAGCGGCACCCCGCCATCGTCCATCGCCGCGACCAGATCGCCCATGAATGCGCTGAAATCGGCCTCGGTGAGGTTCAAACCGCTGTGCGCCTCTTCCATGTTGCGCCCGCCGTAGACGCACGGTCCGCCGGTCGCGGCGCACAGCTGTTCGATCACGAGTCGGCGCAGGTCGGCATGATCCGCATGCGTGAACAGGGTGTTGATGCGCGCATCGGCGTTTATCCGGGTCAGGAACAGGTCGACGACCCGGGTGATGCCCGCGGTCCCGCCCAGTGCGCGGTAGAGCGCGCCTTGTGGCGCCGGCGCCGGACGCGCGGCGGTTCCGGCACACCCGAACAGACTGACGGCGACCAATGCCACAAATGCGATTCTCATGGGTGAATTCCTCGGCCCGCGACGCAGTGTGTCGATCATCCCATGCAGACGGCGTGAAGAAGCGATGATGCCGCATAATGCGCGCATGAAAACCTACCTGGTCGGCGGCGCAGTGCGCGATCGCCTGCTCGGCCTGCTCATAAGGGATCGCGACCACGTCGTTGTCGGCGCCACGCCGCAGGACATGTTGCATGCCGGATTCCGTCCGGTCGGCCGGGACTTCCCCGTGTTCCTGCATCCGCGCACGAACGAGGAATACGCGCTGGCGCGCACCGAGCGCAAGACCGGCCGTGGCTACCGCGGCTTCGCGTTCGACACCGATCCGGCCGTCACGCTGGAAGAGGATCTGCGTCGCCGCGACCTGACCATCAATGCGATCGCCGAGGACGAAGACGGCACGCTGGTCGACCCGTTCGGTGGCGCGGCGGATTTGCGCAAGGGCGTGTTGCGCCACGTCTCGCCCGCGTTTGCCGAAGACCCCGTGCGCATCCTGCGCGTGGCGCGGTTCGCGGCCCGCTATGCCGCGCGTGGATTCGTCATCGCCAAGGCAACGCTGGACTTGATGCGCGCCATGGTACGCGACGGCGAGGCCGACCATCTGGTGCCCGAACGTGTGTGGGCGGAAACGCGCAAGGCATTGGCCGAGCGCACGCCCGGCGCCTTCCTGCGCGCGCTGCGCGAGTGCGGCGCGCTGGCGCGGGTCATGCCCGAGGTCGACGCGCTGTACGGCGTGCCGCAACGCGCCGAGTTCCATCCCGAGATCGACACCGGCATCCATGTGGAGATGGTGCTGGACATGGCCGCGCGCCTGGCCCCGGGCGACGCGCTGATCGGCTGGTGCGCGCTCACGCACGACCTGGGCAAGGCGCTGACACCGGCCGCGGAACTGCCATCGCATCGCCGCCACGAACAGCGCGGGCTGGCGCCACTGCGCGCGCTGGCCGCGCGCCTGAAGGTGCCGTCGGAATTCGCCGCGCTGGCGGAAAGCGTGTGCCGCATGCACCTGCTCGCGCATACCGCATTCGAGCTGCGGCCGAAAACCGTGCTGGAAATCTTCGAGCGGCTCGACGCGTTCCGCCAGCCCCGGCGCCTGCCGCAATTCCTGATCGCCTGCGCCGCCGACAAGCGCGGGCGCGCGGGCATGGCCGACAGCGATTATCCGCAGGCGCGCTATCTCAGCGGATTGTTCCACGCGGCGCTGGAGCCCAAGGCGCAGGACCTGCTCGCCGCGGGCCTGCGCGGCCCGGAACTGGGCAAGGCCTTGCGCGAGGCGCGGCGCAAGGCGATTGCCGCCGCCATCCGCGCGCACAAGAAAAACCCCGCGGCCTGAGCCGCGGGATTGCCGGCGTTCAGCCGCATCGCCTTACGGACGGCAGCTTTCGAAGCCGTCGGCAAAGACCAGGTCCGCGCTGGCCGTGACGTTGAACGTGTTGCTCGTCGCGCTGCCGCTGAACGTGCCGCTGCTGGCGGCGCTTACCGTCAGACCGGAAGCAACCGTGTAGAAGCGCAACGAGCTGTTCGCCAGCGTGGCTACGCCGTTCGTCATCGTCGCCGAACCCAGCGACGCTCCACTGCAGGACGAAACGCCGAAGTCCACCACGCTGCTGTTGTCGCTGGACACGACGTAGCCGTACTGGTTCTGTTCGGTTACCGCGATCGTGCCTTGGGTTGTTCCGCGCAGGACATCCGCCGGTTGCGTGGTGAATACCAGCGACAGCGTGCCGACGTCCACCGCGAACGACTGCTGTGCCTGCGCGGCCGGGTTGTAATTGGCATCGCCAGACTGGTCCGCATCGATCGTGCACGTGCCAAGGCCGATGAACGACACCGTCGAGCCGCTGGCGCTGCCGCTGAGCGTACATACCGTCGCCGAACCGGCATCGACGGACAGCGTCACGGGCAATGTCGAACTGGCCGTCGCGGTCACCGTGTACGCCGGCGCGCCGATCACGGCAGGCGATGGCGGCGTCGAGGTGAACGCGATCGCCTGGTTCGCAGCCCCGATCGTGAAGCTCTGCTGCTGTTGCGCCGCCGCCGTGTAGTTGGAATTGCCGGCCTGGTTGGCATCGATAACGCAGGTGCCGATCCCGGTGAACGACACGTTCGCGACGCTGATCGAGCAGGCGCCGCCCGTCGACGTTGCATCGATGCTGAACGTGACCGGATTGCCCGAGGCGCCGCCGTTCGCGCTGACCGCATAGCTGCCGCCGTAGGCAGGACTTGCCGGTGGCGTCGAGGTGAACGCGATGGTCTGGCCTGCCGGATTGATCGTGATCAGATCCGTCACTGGCGTGGCTGCGCCATAGCTCGCGTTGCCGCCCTGACTGGCCGTGATCGAGCAGGTACCCGCCGTCACGATCGTCGCCGTGGAACCGGATACGGTGCACACGCCGGTCGAGTTCGAAACATAGGTC
The DNA here is from genome assembly GCA_018240545.1 of Pseudomonadota bacterium. GTDB lineage: Bacteria > Pseudomonadota > Gammaproteobacteria > Xanthomonadales > Rhodanobacteraceae > Rudaea. The sequence continues at coordinate 11,347 of JAFEFP010000057.1, forward strand.
ACCGTCAATCCCGA
>JAFEFP010000058.1 GCA_018240545.1 Pseudomonadota bacterium
TGTACGGCGCCATGCGCGGGTTCCAGTAGCGGGTCTGATGGCCGAAATGCACGCCGGCTTCCAGCATCTGGCGCATGGTGACTTGAGGCATGGGATTGACTCCAAACAAGGGACGCAACCGCGGTGGTGAGCGGTGAGTCCGGGGTTAGAACCTCCACGCCTGCAACGTTGGCGACCCCGCAAGCGGACGGCGTAGCGTACGCGGCGAAGCACCCCGACAACGGTATCCAGGCGTGTGCGGATTTGCTCCCGGGATGGGAGCGGGCGCGGATTCTACAGGGTTTTCAGGCGACTGCAAAGCAAAATCCGGCCATGCGGCCGGGTCTGCGAACGCAAAATCGCGATCAAGCGCTGCGGCGGCGTGCGGCGAGAGTCGCCGCAGCAACGGCCAGCAATCCGACCAGCAGCAGCAGGCGGCCAAGCGCGGACAACCCCGGCGATGGGACGATCGGCGCAGCGCCTGATTGCAGGCGGAAGTTGCGCACCTCCATGGTGGCGACATTGCCGCCAGTGGCGGCAGACAGGCCGAAGTTCACATTGGCGGGCAGACCGCTGACGACGACGCTGTTGAGGACCGTGGTTGTCGTCGTGCCGGCCTGCATCGCGACCGTCAGCGACAACTGGCCGACCGTGGCGGTCGGTGTCATCTCGATGTGAAGGTGACGAAAATTCGGATCGGACGGCGCAAGACCGCGCGCTCCCGCGTATGGGGTTGGGTTGAGGGCGCCACTTCCCGTGATAAACGCGTAGCTGGGTTGCGGGCCGGCGATGGCGATGCTGTTGGCGACGCCATTCACAAACGAACTCGGATAGCCCGCGCTGATGCCGACCGCCAGTGCGCCACCGGCCAAACCTGGGCAACACATGTAGCCAAAGGTACCGCCGCCCGCGCCGCCGGAGAACGCCACGGTGCTGTCGTAGAGGAAAAAGGTCGTGCCGTCCGCTGGTGGCGAACTACCGGCGGACATGGCGAAATCAAAATCAACGCTGACGGGTTGGTTCGTTGGGATCGACTGGGAGTAGTAGGCGTATCCAATGCCCCCATTGGCAGCATCGGTCAAACGCAGCCAGCCATTGCCGGCGGTATCGATCGAAGGAGCCGTGAGCACTGCCGTTCCGGACAGCGTCCAATTCGATGCGCTCGAATTGCCGAATGACTCGGCGAACGTGGTGTAAGCGCTTGCTTGGGTGGCGAGACCAAGGGCAACGGCTGCCAACGTGGTTTGCAGAAATCGCATGGACATTTTCCCCATTATTGACTGGCAGCGCATCCTAGTCGGGTGTCGTGCCGGGTGCAATATCCGAACTTGCCAAGCACACGTCGGTTACAATAGCCGGATCATGTCCGTCTCCATCAAGACCCCCGCCGAAATCGAGCAGATGCGCATCGCCGGTCGCCTCGCCGCCGAGGTGCTGGAACTGCTCGTGCCGCACGTCAGGGCCGGCGTGACGACGGAAGAGCTCGACACCATCGCCTACGAGCACATCGTCAACGTGCAAAAGGCGGTGCCGGCGAACATCGGCTACAAGGGCTTTCCCAAGACGGTGTGCACGTCGGTCAACAACGTCATTTGCCACGGCATTCCGAGTCCGGGAAAGGTCCTCAAGGACGGCGATATCGTCAACATCGACGTCACCGTGATCAAGGACGGCTGGCACGGCGACACCAGCCGCATGTACTGCGTGGGTGAGCCTTCGGTGCTGGCCAAGCGCCTGTGTTCGATCACGTTCGAGGCGATGATGAAGGGCATCGAGCAAGTGCGCCCGGGCGCCACGTTGGGCGACATCGGCCATGCCGTGCAGCGCCACGCGGAAGCCAATGGCTTTTCCGTCGTGCGCGAATACTGCGGGCATGGCATCGGCCGCATTTACCACGAGGATCCGCAGGTGCTGCATTACGGTCATCGCGGCACCGGACTGCGCCTGGAGAAGGGCATGACGTTCACCGTCGAGCCGATGATCAATGCCGGCAAGCCGGGCACGCGCCTGCTGCCCGATGGCTGGACCGTGGTCACACGCGATCATTCGCTGTCGGCGCAGTGGGAACATACGGTTCTGGTGACCGATGAAGGGTTCGAGATCCTGACGCCCTGGCCGAAGGCGGCTTGATTCCCATCTCCCCCAAGCGGGAGAGGCGATAATGTGCGCCTCATGCCCGAGCCTCTCGCCTTGGCCCTGCCCCGCCTGCCCGCCGCGATCCCGCGCAGCGGCGTGTCGCCCGAAGCGCGCACGGCGCTGCGGCAGTTGCTCGGCGACGGCGGTCGCCAGCTCGCTGACGCCTTCCGCGCCGCCGCGGACGTCGATGACCTCACGCGCGCACGTGCGGACGCGGTCGAGCGCATCGTCGCGCATGTGTGGAATGCGTGCGTCGGCGAGGCCGATGCGGTGGCGCTGTTTGCGGTCGGCGGCTTCGGCCGGCGTGAGCTGTTCCCGCATTCCGACGCCGACCTGCTCGTGTTGTCCACGCAGGCAACCAACGGCCCACTGCGGCGCGCACTGGAATCGTTCTTTGCCTGCCTGTGGGACATCGGCCTGAAACCGGGCCATGCCGTGCGCACGATCGCCGAGTGCCGTGACCAGGCAGCGGGCGATGCCAGCGTCTACACCAACCTGTTCGACGCGCGCCGGATCGCGGGTGGCGCGGGCAGCGAAGCGGCGCTCGCGGCATTGTTCGCCGATGGGGAAATCTGGCCGAAGGATCGCTATCTCGCCGCGCGCCGCGCCGACCGCGATGCGCGCCACGCGCGTTTCGACGACACCGCCTACAGCCTCGAGCCGAACATCAAGGATGGCCCGGGCGGCTTGCGCGCGGTGCATGTGATCGTCTGGCTCGGCCGACGCCTGTTCGCTGCGCAGGCGTTGTCCGCTCTGATGCAACGCGGGCTGGTGAGTGCGTCCGAAATGGCGAACCTGGAGGCGGCCCGGCGCCTGCTGTCGCGCATCCGCTTCGCCCTGCACCTGGCCGCGGGCCGCGCCGAGGAGCGCCTGCTGTTCGACTATCAGCGCATGCTGGCGACACGGTTCGGATTTGCCGATGCGGCGCAGGGCAATCTGGCGGTCGAGCAGTTCATGCAGGGCTACTACCGCGCCGCGATCACGCTCGAGCGCCTGAGCGGACGATTCCTCGATGCCTGCGCCGAGGCGCTCGAGACGACCGCGCCGACACAACGCCTGAGCCTGGATTTCGTCAACCGCAACGGCCGCCTCGATGCCGACGCGCCGGATCTGTTCGCACGTCGCCCTGCCGCCCTGATCGAGCTGTTCCGGATCTGGGGCGAGCATCCGGAAGTCGCTTCCTTGCACACCGGTCTGGTCCGTCGCATCGACGCGGCGCTGGAGTCCGCCTGCACGCCTCTCGCCGACGATGCCGATGTCAACACGGCCTTCCTGCGCCTGTTGCGGCGCGGTGCTCCGGCGGTCGAGGCGCTGGCGCGGATGAACCGGTTCGGCGTGCTCGCGCACTACCTGCCGGCGTTTGGCCGCATCGTCGGGCGCATGCAATACGACCTGTTCCATGTCTACACCGTCGACGAGCACACCATTCGCGTGTTGCGCATCATCGAGCGCTTCGGCCTTGCCGACACCTGTCGTGAATTCGCGCACGCGCACGAGGTGTGGACGCGTTTGCCGAAATCCGAACTGCTTTTGCTCGCCGCGCTGTTGCATGACATTGCCAAGGGTCGCGGCGGCGATCATTCCGAACTCGGCGAGGCCGAGGCGCGCGAATTCTGCACGCGCTTGAAACTGCCCGACGACGACGTGGAACGCGTCGCCTGGCTGGTGCGTCGGCACCTGCTGATGAGCGTGACCGCGCAGCGCCAGGACATCACCGATGCCGATGTGGTGCGGCGCTTCGCCGGTGAAGTCGGGGATCGCGAGCGCCTGGACCAGTTGTACCTGCTGACCTGTGCCGATATTGCCGGCACCAGCGCGAAATTGTGGAATTCGTGGAAGGACAAGCTGCTGGCGGACCTGTACGTGAGCACGCGCTTTGCCTTGCGCGCCGGACTCGAGCACCTGCCGCACGCCGGCGAACGCATGGCCGGGTGCCGCCGGCAGGCGCGGGAGCTGCTGCTGTCCGCTGGCGTGGACGCTGCCGCGATCGAGCGCGTGTGGGCGGATTTTCCCGACGAGAGCTTCCTGCGCTTTTCGCCCGCGCATGTCGCCTGGCAAACCCGGGGCATCGCCGGCGCCACAGTGCCGGGGCCGCATGTGCTGGTCGAAGCGACCGGCACGCGCGGCGGCAGCGACGTGTTCGTGCATGCGGCCGATCGCGACGGCCTGTTCGCGGCGATCACCGCCGTATTCGATCGCCAGCGCCTGTCGGTGATGGAAGCGCGCGTCATCACCTCGCGCAGCGGGATGAGCCTGGACAGCTTTGTCGTGCTCGATGGCGAAGGCAAACCGCTGCGCGATGCCGCACAGGCGGCGCGCCTGCAGCGTGCGCTCATGCAGGCGTTGTCGCAGTCACCCTATCGCGTCGAGCCCGCGGCGCCGGCGCCGAGCCGTGCGCAACGGCATTTCCCGATCGCGCCGCGCATCGAGTTCGGCGCGCAACCCGTGCGCGGCCGCAGCCAGCTCGCCATCGTCTGCGCCGATCGCCCGGGCCTGCTGGCCGCGATCGCGCGCGTCTTCCGCGCCTGCCGCATGCGCGTGCACGACGCGCGCATCGCCACGTTCGGCGAACGCGCCGAGGATTTCTTCTTGATCAGCGACGAGCATGACGCAATACTCGACGAAGCGGCGCGCGACGGCCTGCGCGTCGCCCTTGCCAGCGTCCTCGAACCCCTGTCCAACGGAAAGCGGCATGCCTGACTTGCAGCACATCATCGAAGCGGCGTGGGCGCGGCGTGCGCAAATCGCGCCGGCAAATGCCGGCAGCGAACTCAGCGGTGCGGTCGCGCGGGCGCTCGATGGCCTGGAGGCCGGCGATTTCCGCGTCGCCGAACCCGATGGCGCAGGCGGCTGGCGCGTCCAGCAATGGCTGAAGCAGGCCGTGCTGCTGTCGTTCCGGATCAACGGCAATGCCGTCGTCGACGCCACGCCCGCGCCGTATTTCGACAAGGTGCCGCTGCGCTTCGAAGGCTTCGACGCCGCGCGTTTCCGCGAAGTCGGCGCGCGCGTGGTACCCGGCGCGGTCGTCAGGCGCGGCGCCCACATCGGCAAGGACGTGGTGCTGATGCCGAGCTTCGTCAACATCGGCGCGCATGTCGGCGCCGGCAGCATGGTCGATACCTGGGCCACGGTCGGCTCCTGCGCGCAGATCGGCACGAACGTGCACCTGTCCGGCGGCGTCGGCATCGGCGGCGTGCTCGAGCCGCTGCAAGCCGCGCCGACCATCATCGAGGACGATTGCTTCATCGGCGCGCGCTCCGAAGTCGTCGAGGGCGTCGTCGTCGAGCGCGGCAGCGTGATCGGCATGGGCGTGTTCCTGGGCCAGTCCACGCGCATCTACGACCGCGCCTCGAAGCAGGTCCACTACGGCCGGGTGCCCGCCGGCAGCGTCGTCGTTGCCGGATCCTTGCCGGCAGCCGATGGCTCGCACAGCCTGTATGCCGCCGTCATCGTCAAGCGCGTGGATGAGAAGACGCGGGCCAAGACCTCCATCAACGATCTTTTGCGCGAGTGAGCCCGGCCATGTCGATCACGCTCTACGGGTTGGAAAAATGCGGCACCTGCCAGAAGGCGCGCAACTGGCTCGCGCGCAAGAAGATCACGCATGCGTTCATCGATTACCGCGAGCATCCCGTGGATGCAGTCACGTTGAAAACGTGGGCCAAGGCCGTCGGCGGTTGGGAAAAGCTCGTCAACCGCACGGGCATGACCTGGCGCAACCTCTTGCCTGCGCGCAAGTCGCCGGGCTCGGATGCCGAATGGCTGCTGTTGATCCGCGAGTATCCCGCGCTGGTGCGCCGTCCGGTCGCGGTGCTTGAAGACGGCAGCGTGCAGCTGGGTTTCACCGACAAGCTGTATTCGCGGTTGTCCGCTGCATGAGCGACGTATTGGAGCTGACAAGCGAACTGATCCGGCGCCGCTCGCTGACGCCGGATGACGCCGGTTGCCAGGCCCTGATCGGCGAGCGCCTGCAGCGTGCCGGATTCACCGTCGAGCATTTGCGCTATGGTGATGTGTCGAACCTGTGGTCGACCCATGGCAGCGGCGATCCGGTATTCGTGTTCCTTGGCCACACCGATGTCGTGCCGACGGGCCCGGAAGCCGACTGGTCGAGCCCGCCGTTCGAGCCGACGCTGCGCGACGGAAAACTCTACGGCCGCGGCGCGGCGGACATGAAATCCGGCGTGGCGGCGATGACGATCGCGCTCGAACGTTTCGTGTCGGCGCATCCGGATCATCGCGGCACGGTCGCGCTGCTCTTGACCAGCGATGAAGAAGGCCCGCTCAATCGTGATGGCGTGCGCCGTGTCGCCGAGGAATTCCGCCGTCGCGGCCAGCGCGTCGATTTTTGCGTGGTCGGCGAGCCGTCCTCGGCGCGGCGCCTTGGCGATGTCGTGCGCGTGGGCCGGCGTGGTTCACTATCCGGTTCGCTCCGCGTGCGCGGCGTGCAGGGTCACGTTGCCTATCCCGACAAGGTGCGCAATCCGATTCATCTGGCGGCACCGGCATTGGCTGAACTTGCCGCCATCCAATGGGACGAGGGCAATGCCGAGTTTCCGCCGACCTCGTTCCAGGTTTCCAACGTGCACGCCGGCGCCGGCGCGCTCAATGTCGTGCCCGGCGCGCTGGAAGCGAAATTCAACTTCCGTTTTTGCACTGCGAGCACGGCGCAATCCTTGCGTGAGCGCACGGAAGGCATCCTGCGCAAGCATGGCCTGGACTTCTCGATCGAATGGGACCTGTCCGGCGAGCCGTTCGCGACGCCGGCAGGGCGCTTGCGCGAGGTGGTGGAAAAAGCGACAAAATTCCTTTGTGGAATCACGCCCTGCGCCGATACCGGCGGCGGTACATCGGACGCACGCTTCATCGCGCCGCTCGGCGCCGAGGTCGTCGAGGTTGGGCCGGTCAACGCCAGCATCCACAAGATCGACGAGCATGTGGCGCTGGACGATCTGGAAATGCTGCCGGCGCTCTACCGCAACATGCTCGTCGCGTTGAGTCTTTAGGCGGCGCGCTTGAGCATGCCGCGCGCCACGAACAATTCCACGCGCTCGAAGGGGATGTGATCACCTGCATCGCTGCCGTAGTACGCTTCGACGATATGGCCGTTCTCGTCGATCAGGAAATTCGCCGGCATCAGATTCGTCGTGTTCAGGCCCGCCAGCCCGACCATGCGCAAGCCCTTGAGCGCGGTCGGCACGCGCGTGAAGATGCCTTTGAGCTTGCCCCAGAACGAGCGTTCGATGCCGAAAGTCTCGTGCGCGTGGCCGGTCGGATCGGCAATCACGGGAAACGGGCGCGGATGGCGCGTGACGAATTGGCGCACTTTCTCCGGGGTGGACGTAAATATCGCAACGATATCGAGCCCCAGTCTTGATAGTGCAGCGTGGTGCTTGGTCAACTCGTAGATGCGGAAATTGCAAAACGGGCAGGACGCATCGCGGAAAAAGTTCAGCAGCGTGCGGCGGCCATTGCCACCGATCTCGACGGGCCTGCCGTTGATGTCGATCAAGGTCAATTTCGGCGAGGGCGCCGGTGCTTTGAGTCGCATGGAATACTCCCCCTGTGGAGTTGATTGAGGCGGAAGCGAGTCTACGATGCATCTCCAGGCTCTGTAATATGCGTATGTGTAAAGCGCATGTATATTGCTTTTGTGCTTGTTTCAGCGGGCGGATTCCGGCCTCAGACTCATTGTGTGACGAGCCCGACCCGGCAAAAACGGCATGGCCTTGCCCGCCGCCCACGCGGCGTCGCCCGCGCCGTAGAAAGGACTCAGCGGATTGTCGCTTTGCCCGCCGGGCATGTGGAAGTAGCCGTATTCCTCGTGGCCGGGTTCCACGGCGAAACGCTCCGAGGCGCCGAAGTTCGATGCCTGTACGCGCGGCATGTTGGCATCGCCCGGCAATTCGCGGCTGGGCATGTCCAGCAGCCAGCCCATTCCCGGCAATGCCGCACTCAGCGGATGGCGGATGTGGGTCTTCGTCACCTCGCCCCAGCGGCGCTGCGCGATGCCGCCGGGCAGGGCCGCCAGCTTTTCGCCGACGCGTTGCGCACTGCGTTGCAGCAAGTCGTCCCAGCTTGCATAGCCGGGCGGCAACAGGTTTTGCGGACGCTGCAGCAGGATCGCATCGACCAGGGTTTCGGCCTGGCCCATTTTCGGCAACTGGAAGTCCGGATATTTCGCGCGCACGGCCGCGGCGAAGCCGTCGAGCACGGTGTCGAGGACTTGCCGGCGGAAATCATGCGCGAGTCGATAGCCGACCGAGGCCGGATCGGCGCGGTCGTCCCAGTCGGCCGCATGTTTTTTCATGTCCGCGAAAGGCGCGGCATCGCCGGCCTTGGCCAGCACCTTGCCGAGCAATTCGTGCCAGTTGCGCATCAGCAAGGCGCGGTCGTCGAGCTGGATCGCGAGCATGTCATCCGGGGTGAACTGGGTTTTCGCCTTCAGATCGTCGCGGATCTGGCGCGCACGCGCGCCGAAATCATAGCCGCCATCGCCGAGCCTGGCGTAGTCGGGACTTTGCCAATCCAGGGTGCGCGCATTGGCGGTCCAGATGCGCTGCGCCGGTGGATTGGGCAGGCGCGGATGATCGGCGGGCGCGAGCCAGCCGTTCCAGCCGGTGTCGGGCTGGCTCCAGTCGCAGGGCAGCAGTGGATCGCAGGCGCCTTCGCGTTTGGGAATCTCGCCGGCAATCGTCCAGGCGATGTTGCCGGCGCGGTCGCCGACGATGAAGTTCTGCGCCGGCATGCCGGACGCATTGGCGATGTCCACCGCCTCGTCGACGGTTTCGGCGGTATCCATGCGCGTGAATTGCATGTTCACGCCGCCGGGTTCGATCGCGGTCCAGGCCAGTGCCAGCGGCGTGCCGTCGGTATCGCTGGCGAGGATCGGGCCCCATTGCGTGTCACGCACGTCGAGTCTTACGTCTGGCGCATTGTGGACTTTGATGACTTGTGTACTTTGTGCCAACGGCTTCCAGCCAGCGTCGGTCTTGTAGCGCGTCGCGTCTTTTGGATCGAGGTTCACGCGTACCCAATCCATCCAGTCGCCGTAGCTGTTGGTGAAACCCCATGCGACGTGGCGATTGCTGCCGGCCACCAGCGCCGGCACGCCGGGAAGGGTGACGCCGATCAAGTCAACCGTTTGGCCAGCGCGACGCGGATTCGGATACTCGATGCGCGCGCGAAACCAGATGTTCGGCACGCGCAACGGCAGGTGCATGTCATTGGCGACGAGCGCGGCATGCGTGGTGGTGAGCGCACCATTGACCGCGAAACCGTTGCTGCCGGGTTTGGTCTCGGTCTCCGCGTGCGGCGACGGAACCTGCAGCAGCTTCGGATCGATCTTGCGCAAGTCGATGTCGGCGGCGCCGGGCAGGATCGGATAATTCATTGGTGGCCCGAGCAAGGGCGCGTCCCACGGCCCGCCGCTGGTCGACAGGAATTTGTAGACATTCTCGCCCAGCGCCGCGCGAATCTGCGCGAATGCGAGTTCGCGCGCATTGTCCGCACCGTTGAGGTCGAAGAACATCGCGTCCATCGCGAGCAGGCAGTCGGCGGTGGTCCACGGCAAGGGTTTTTCGCGCAGCAACCAGTATTCCCACGGCCGTGAGGAAAGCGCATTCAGACCGACGTTGACGCCATCAGTGTAGGCATCGAGGGTGGCGCGCTCGTCCGGCGTGATTGTCGCGAGCGCGGCTTGCGCGCGCTCGCGCATGCGGAACGGGCGGTGCTGCTTGTCGGCATCGATCGCGGCAGCGCCGACGAGTCCGGCCAGCTCGCCGGCGGCCATGCGCCGCACCAGGTCCATCTCGAAGAAGTGTTCCTGCGCATGCACGAAACCGAGCGCGAACATCGCATCGTTGCGGCTTTGCGCCTGAATCGTGGCGACGCCCAGCGCATCGCGCTCGATCGTTGTCATGGCGTGCACGCCTGCTGCGGAGCGAGTGCCATCGAGTTGCGGCAGACTCGCGCGCAGCAGTAGCCAGATGGCGAGCGCGAACCCGGCGCTGAGAAACAGGAGCGCGCCGATAACACGGCGCAGAATGCGTTTCCACTTTTTCATGTTCACCCCGTCGCCTCGATCCGCTCCACGCGGGTGAAGCCGCGCGGCAGGTTGCCGCCGCGCTGGGCGCGGTTGCCGTTGTATTCGACCAGGTCCGCCCACCTCAATATCAGCTTGCGCTGTCCCGCCCACAGCGTGACTTCGCCCTTGCCCTCGGCGACCACCGCGATGCCGGCGGCACGTTCACCCGTGGCGAGTTTGGCTTTCGGGATTTCGATCAGCTTGTTGCCCTTGCCGCCGTTGTCGAGTTCCGGCAGTTCCGCGACCGAGAACATCAGAAGGTGTCCGGCGTTGGTGGCGACGACAATGCGATCGCGCGCCGGATCGTTCACGTACGCGGGCGCGAGCACGTGCGCGTCGTCGTCCATGTTGATGAGCTGCTTGCCGGCCTTCTTGTTGGCGAGCAGGGCTTCGAATTTCGTGACGAAACCGTAGCCGAAGTCGCTGGCGAGGACGAGGCGTGTCGCGGTTTCGGCGATGGCGAGTGCGTCGAAGCGCGCGCCGGGCGCAGACGTGAAACGGCCGGTCAGGGGTTCGCCGTTGCCGCGCGCGGAGGGAAGCGTATGGGCTGGAGTCGAATAACTTCTTCCCGACGAATCGATGAAGGCGACGTTCTGGTTGGTCTTGCCCTTCGCGGCGCCGAGGTAACCATCGCCTTCGCGATAGCCGAGCGCCGCGGCGTCCACGTCATGGCCCTTGGCGGCGCGCACCCAGCCTTTTTCCGAGAGCACGACAGTGACAGGTTCGCTGACCACGAGTGCGGATTCATCCAGTGCCTGGGCGACCTCGCGCTCGATGATGGGCGAACGCCGCTTGTCGCCGAATTTTTCGGCGTCGGCGGCGAGTTCGTCCTTGATCAGGATTTTCAGTTTGGCCGGCGATTTCAGGGTGACCGTGATGCGCGCGCGTTCTAGCTCGAGTCCATCACGCTCGACGTTGAGTTTCATTTCTTCGAGTCGTGCCAGCTGGCGCAGGCGCGTTTCGAGAATGTAGTCGGCCTGCTCCTCGCTGAGTT
>JAFEFP010000059.1 GCA_018240545.1 Pseudomonadota bacterium
AAGTTGAAGCGGCGGATTTGCGAAGGCGAAACGTAGATGTCGTCGGCGCCGGCGAGGTAGGACTCGTCCGGGCCGCGCAGGAAGCCGAAGCCGTCCTGCAGGATTTCGAGCACGCCTTCGACGCTGACGCCGCCGCCGGCACGGGCATGCGCCTTGAGGAGCAGGAACACGATGTCCTGCTTGCGCGCACGCGCGACGCCTTCCTGGATGCCCAGTTCCTCGGCCATCTTCAGCAACTGGTGCGCGGGCTTGCGCTTCAATTCGTTCAGATCGATCAGCGGGCCGTCGCCGCCGCCGTTCCTGGACTCGTCGTAGTCCTCGTCCTGCGGTGGCTGGAAGCGCTGCGGGTTGCGGTCGCGGTTGCGGCCGCGGTTGCGGCCATGGCGTCCCTGGCGGTTGCCGCCCTGACGCTCGCCGCCGGCGTTTTCGCCACCGGCTTCGCCGGAGGGCGGAGTTGCCGTCGCGTTGTCGGCGGACGGGGTTTCGCGCGGCGCGGATTCGGCGCTCACATCATGGTTGGAACGGCTCTCGCCGGGATCTTTGTTTTCGGATTCGGACACGGAATGGTCTCGCGGGGCGCCGTACGGAACGGACTGGGAATGAACAATCGGGGGGGAGGGCGGGCCGGACGAACGCCCGGCAGGCCAGACTAACTTAACACCAAGCCCCTGCAACTGCCAAGGGCTGGGCTGGCTGTATTTTTATCAATTTTCGCGAATTACACAAGTCTCGGGGCTGTTTCCCCGGGGAACAGTAAACTTTCGAAGAAGCGTCGCGAGCGAAGGCGGGTTGCGCGAACACGGAGCGCAGGAAGCGGAGTGTACGTGCGGAGTACATGAGCATTCCGGGCACCGGATTCGCGCAAGATGCCGAGCGCAGCAGCTAATTCGGAAGTTTAGATGGTCTTGTCGATCAGCTGGGTAAGCTGCGTCTTGCTCACCGCCCCGATCTGCGTCGCCTCGACTTTGCCGTTCTTGAAGATCATCAGGGTCGGGATGCCGCGCACGCTGTACTTGCTCGGGGTCTTCTGGTTGTGATCGATGTTGACCTTGGCGACCTTGAGCTTGCCGGCATAGCTTTGCGCGACGTCGTCCAGGATCGGTGCGATCATCTTGCACGGCCCGCACCATTCGGCCCAGAAGTCCACCAGCACCGGGTCGCTGGACTTGAGCACCTGTTCTTCGAATTGGTCGTCGCTGATGTGGGCAATGGCTGCGCTCAAGGGGTTCTCCGGGATCGGGTTGAAGGATGGCGGCGGCCGTGTGGCCGTGCTTGGGTTATACTGCGTGGCTTGCGCGGCTTCTTCGCGCTGTGTGCCAGCCGGCGGGTGCTTCATTTGACCGCAACCGGCGGTTTCGATCAAGTTGGGCCAGCGGCCCCCCAATTCAAGCCGGACCAAATCCCGGCCATATCCCGTGTCCGAATTGCAAGCACTCACCGATACCTTCTTTGACAGCTTCGAGCTGCATCCGAATCTGCTTTCCGGCCTGCGCGCGGCGGGCTTCACGCGCTGCACGCCGATCCAGGCCCTGACCTTGCCGCTGGCGCTGGCCGGACGCGACGTCGCCGGGCAGGCGCAGACCGGCACCGGCAAGACCGGTGCCTTCCTGGTGACGGTGATGCAACGCCTGCTCACGCGCAGCGCATTCGCCGAACGCGGTGCCGCCGATCCGCGCGCGCTGATCATCGCACCCACGCGCGAACTCGCGATCCAGATCGACAAGGATTTCCGCAGCCTCGGCCGCGACACCGGCCTCAAGTCCGCGTTGATCTACGGTGGCGTCGACTACGACAAGCAGCGCGAGCAATTGCGCGGCGGCGTGGACATCGTCATCGCCACGCCCGGACGCCTGCTCGACTACTACAAGCAGCACGTGTTCTCGTTCAACGCCGTGGAAATCATGGTGATCGACGAGGCCGACCGCATGTTCGACCTGGGCTTCATCAAGGACGTGCGCTTCATCCTGCGCCGCCTGCCCGAGCGCACCCGGCGCCAGTGCCTGCTGTATTCGGCGACCCTGTCGCACCGCGTGCTGGAACTGGCCTACGAGCACATGAACGAGGCGCAGAAGCTCACGGTCGAGGCCGACAATGTCACCGCCGACCGCGTGCGCCAGGTGATCTATTTCCCGGCCAGCGAAGAGAAGCTGCCGCTGCTGATCAATCTGCTCTCGCGCATCGACACCCACCGCAGCATGGTCTTCGTCAACATGAAGATCGCGGCGGAGAAAGTCGCGCGCCGGCTGGAGAAGCAGGGCTTCCGCGTCGGCATGCTCTCCGGCGACGTGCCGCAGAAAAAGCGCCAGAGCCTGCTCGGCAAATTCCAGCGCGGCGAGATTGAAATCCTGATTGCGACCGACGTGGCCGCGCGCGGACTGCACATTCCCGACGTCACCCATGTATTCAACTATGACCTGCCGCAGGATGCCGAGGATTACGTGCATCGCATCGGCCGCACCGCGCGCCTGGGTGCCGAGGGCGACGCGATCAGCTTCGCCTGCGACATGTATGCGCAGGGCCTGCCCGACATCGAGCAATACATCGGCCAGAAGATCCCCGTCGCGCGCGTGGAACCCGAAATGCTCGTGATTCCGCCGCCGCGCCCGCGCCCCGCGAATGCGGAGGGCGACGCCGAATCCAACATCGACACGTCCGCGCGCAAGCCGCATGCGGAACGTCCGCGCCACGGCGACGATCGCCGTCCGCGTCCACGCCGCGCCGGCCCGCGCGACCGCGCGCACGAGCACAAGCCCGCGCCGGCGCAGGCACCAGCGCCAGCCGCCACGCCGGCCGCGCCGAATGCCGATGGCGCGCCGCGCAAGCGTCGCCGCCGTGGGGGTCGTGGACGCCACCATGGCGAAAGTGCGCAAGTCGCCGCGGGCAATCACGAGGGCAACGGCGCGGTGCCCGAAAAGCGCCCGCGTGGCCACCAACCCGTTTCGACCGCTGCGATAGCGCCGTCGGCACCGGCCGAGCACAAGAAACAAGGTTTTTTCCGTCGCCTCGGAAATCTGTTCAAGCGTTCCTGAGCGCATGCTGCTAATCTCTGCGGCGGGATTTTCACCGCCGCCGCATGCTTGCATCACTGTCCAGCGCCGATCACGCCCGCCTCTCGCGCCTGGCCGCGCTGGCGGTCTGCGCCCTGGCGGCGCTGGTCTGCCTCTGGCTCATCGTGCGCCTGGCCTGGCTGCTGGTGCCGCAGGGCGACGACAATGCCGCTCCGACCCCGGCGGCTGGCGTTCCGGCGCCAGCGCCGTTGCAATCGGTGGCGAAATGGCATTTGTTCGGCAATCCGCAAACGATCGCGGTGCTGCAGCAGATGCGCAACGCGCCGGCAACAGCGCTCAAGCTCACCTTGCGCGGCACGCTGGCGATGGACGATGCGCACGACGGCATCGCCATGATCCAGGACGAGCACGGTGGCGAGCGCGCCTACAAGGTCGGCGAGACCGTCGACGGCGGCGCGAAACTGGCCGCGGTGTATACCGACCACGTGGTGCTCGATCATGAAGGCGTCGCCGAAACCTTGAGCTTGCCCCAGGCCGCTGCCGCAGCGCCGCCGTCGGCCGGCCAGGCTGCACCCGCCGCGCCGGGCAGCGGGCGTTCGGCGAGCATTCCGCCGAACTTCGCCCCGCCGCAACTGGGCGCGAGCCTGGATTGGAATGCGGCACAGGCGAAGTTGCGTGTGGATCCTGCGCAACTGGCCAAACAGGTGCACGTGGAACCGGTGTTCGAGAACGGCAAGATCGCCGGCGCGCGCTTGTCCGGCGGTGGCGACGTGGCCAAATTGATGAACCAGGCCGGACTGAAACCCACCGACCTGATCACCGCGATCAACGGCCAGACGCTTTCGAATGTGTCCAATCCGCAGCAATTCATGGACAATCTGGCCGGTGCCGGCAGCGTGTCGGTGACGGTGCTGCGCGACGGCAAGCCGGCAACCCTGACCATCAACCTGCGTTGAGTCCTGCAGAGAATGTCCATGATCCGATTCCTCCTTGCCGCCTTCCTGATGTTCGCCACGGTGCTTGCCGGCGCCCAGCCGAAGGCGCCCGCCGCCACGGCCACGGCAGCCAATCCGCCGGGCACGCACACGCTGAACATGAAGGATGCCGACATCCAGGCGCTGATCGCGACGGTGTCGGAGATCACCGGCAAGAACTTCATCGTCGGCCCGAACGTGCAGGGCAAGGTCACGGTGATCTCGGCGCGGCCGATGAAGCCGGACGAGATCTACGACGTGTTCCTGTCGGTGCTGCGCGTGCATGGCTACGCGGCGATCCCGTCGGGCAGCATGGTCAAGATCGTGCCCGAAGCGGTCGCGCAGCAGGATGGGTCCGGCGGCCTCAACGGCACGCATGCGCACGAGGCGGACGAGATCGTCACCCAGATCGTGCCGGTCAAGCACGTCGCGGCCACGGAACTGGTGCCGATCCTGCGCCCGCTGATGCCGCAGGGCGCGCAATTGATCGCGCATCCGGCCTCCAATTCGCTGGTGATTTCCGATCGCGCCGGCAATGTCGAGCGCATGATCAGCATCATCCAGCGCATCGACACCGTGTCCGACTCCGGCGTGGACGTGATTCCGCTGCAACACGCCAGCGCCGCGGAAGTCGCGCGCATCCTGGGCCAGCTCTCCGACACCAAGGGTGCCGATGCCGCCGATGCGCCGCGCGTGTTCGCCGACGAGCGCACGAATTCGATTTTGCTGTCGGGCGGCAAGAGCGGCCGGCTGCGCCTGCGCGCGCTGATCGCGCACCTCGATACCCCGATCAGCGACGGCGGCGAAACCCAGGTCGTGTACCTCAACTATGCGAACGCCAAGGACCTGGTGCCGATCCTCGAAGGCGTTGCCGCCACGCTGACCGGCGACGCACCAGCCGCCAAGCCGGCCGCGGGTGGTGCCACGGGTAGCGCGGCTTCGGGTTCCTCGACCGCGACCATCCAGGCGCACGAGGGCGACAACGCGCTCGTCATCAGCGCGCCGCCGGCGGTGTTCCGCTCGCTGCAAGCGGTGATCCGCCAGCTCGACATCCGCCGCGCGCAGGTGCTGATCGAAGCCGTGATCGCCGAAGTCTCGGACGAAACCGCGAACGAACTCGGCATCCAGTGGCAGGTTCCGCTCGGCGACAAGAGCCACGTCATCGGCGGCACGAATTTCACCGGCAACACGCCGGGCAACAACATCTTCAATGTCACTTCAGGTTTGAACGCCTCTGGCGGTCCGGCGGTCAGCGTCGGCAACGGACTGAACCTGGGATACCTCGATACGATCACGCTCAACGGCAAGCAGTTGCTCAGCCTCGGCGGCCTGGTCTCGGCGCTGCGCAGCAATGGCAAGAACAACATCCTGTCCACGCCCTCGGTGATGACGCTGGACAACCAGGAAGCGATGATCAAGGTGGCGCAGGAAGTGCCGTTCGTGACCGGCTCGTACACCACGAACACCGGCGGCAACGGCAGCAACAGCGGTACCACGACCGGCATCGGCAATCCGTTCCAGACCATCCAGCGCAAGGACGTGGGCCTGACGCTCACGGTCACGCCGCACATCAATTCCGGCGACACGGTGCGCCTGGACATCCACCAGGAAGTCTCCAACCTGCTGCCGCCGGTGCAGGGCGCGGTCGATCTCGTCACCAACAAGCGCGAGATCAAGACCACGGTGATGGTCAAGGACGATTCGCTGCTCGTGCTCGGCGGACTGATCTCCGACAACGTCAAGGACAGCGTGCAGAAGGTGCCCGCCTTGGGCGACATTCCGCTGATCGGCAACCTGTTCCGCTACCGCAGCAACGATCACACCAAGCAGGACCTGATGGTATTCCTGCATCCGAAGATCCTGCGCGACGCCGCGAGCGAGGCGCAGGTTTCCGGCGAGAAGTACAACTTCCTGCGCACCGAGCAGTTGCAGATGCGCGAGAACAACGAAACGATCACGCCGCGCAGCCAGCAGCCGATGCTGCCGGAGGTTCACGATTTCCTGAAGTCGCCGGCGCTGGACGTTGCTCCGAAAGATGCGGCGGGAACACATCGCCCGTGACGGCGCCCGCGCGCCCGAGCTTCGGCTTCGCGCGTCGCAATGGCGCCACGCTCGTCGCCTGGCGCGAAGATGAGGCCGAAGTCGCCTGGCGCGAGGGCGTCAAGCCCGAGGTACTCAGCGAGCTGCGTCGCCACTTGCGCGCGCCGCTCAAGCTGGTGCGCTTCGACGCCGCCGGTTTTGAGCGCCTGCTGCGCGAGTTGTACGAGCAGGGCGAAGACGCCAGTGCGATGGTCGCGGATTTCGGCGACGAACTCGACCTGAAGACGCTAGCCGACGAACTGCCCGAACCGGAAGATTTGCTCGAGTCCGAGGACGACGCGCCGATCATCCGCCTGATCAATGCGCTGCTCACCGAAGCGGTCAAGGAAGGCGCGTCCGACATCCACATCGAGCCGTTCGAGAACCGCCTGGTCGTGCGCTTTCGCATCGACGGCGTGCTGCGCGAGGTGCTGGCGCCGCAAAAAGCAATCGCGAGCGCCGTGGTCTCGCGCATCAAGGTCATGGCCAGGCTCGATATCGCCGAAAAGCGCCTGCCGCAGGATGGTCGCATCGGCCTGAGGATCGCCGGCCGCCCGGTCGACGTGCGCGTGTCGACGATTCCCGCCGGCCACGGCGAGCGTGTCGTGCTGCGCCTGCTCGACAAGCAGGCCGGCAAGCTGGATTTGAAGCAACTGGGCATGGCGCCGGATACGCTGGAACGCTTGAGCGAAACCATCGAGCGCCCGCACGGCATCCTGCTCGTCACCGGCCCCACGGGCTCGGGCAAGACGACCACGCTGTATGCGTCCTTGCTCAAGCTCAACGATGCCAGCCGCAACATCATGACGGTCGAGGATCCGATCGAATACTACATCGACGGCGTCGGCCAGACCCAGGTCAACACGAAGGTGGAGATGACGTTCGCGCGCGGCCTGCGCGCGATCCTGCGTCAGGATCCGGATGTGGTCATGATCGGCGAAATCCGCGATCTGGAAACCGCGCAAATTGCCGTGCAGGCCTCGCTGACCGGGCACCTCGTGCTTTCCACCTTGCACACGAATTCGGCGATCGGCGCCGTCACGCGCCTGCGCGACATGGGCGTGGAACCGTTCCTGCTGTCCTCTTCGCTGATCGGCGTGCTCGCCCAGCGCCTGGTGCGCGTGCTCGATCCGGCGCTGCGCGAGGAATACGCCGCCACGCCGCGCGAGTTGGCCGCGTTCGGCAAGTCGCCTGACACGCGCGCGAACTTGTACCGGCCATCCGCGCAAGCCGCCGGTCGCCATGGCGGTTATCGCGGCCGCACCGGCATCTACGAATACGTGCCGGTCGACGAGGAACTGCGTCGCCTGATCCACGCCAACGCCGCGGAAAGCGACATGGAACGCCACGCGCGCACGCGCAGTGCGAGCATCCTCGAAGATGGCTGGCGCAAGTGCGTGGCCGGCATCACATCCGCCGAAGAAGTGCTGCGGGTTACGCGGGAAGAGTAACGATCTGTGGCATGTCGCCGAAGCGTACGGCAGGATGCTGTAGACTGGTGCTCGGCGCCGTGGGCGCCACGTGAATTGGATAACGCGGCAACCGGAGGCGCCATGGGCACCGAACCGAGCATCTACATTACCCGCATCGACGCCGACCGCATCGATGCCTTGCTGGAAAAGACCCCGGACAGCGCTCTGGTGGGCAAGGAGCAGCTGCACAACGAGTTGCAGCGCGCCACGATCGTGGAGCCGGCGGACATCCCCGCCAACGTGGTGACCATGAACTCCACGGTGCGTTTCCAGATCGAGAGCACGACGCGCGAGTTCACGCTCAAGCTGGTCTATCCGCGCGATGTGGATGGCTCGGCGGACAAGGTCTCGATCCTCGCCCCGATCGGCAGCGCGATCCTGGGGCTGCGCGAAGGCCAATCCATCGTCTGGCCGCTGCCCGGCGGCAACACGGCACGGGTGAAAGTCATCAAGGTGGTCGACCAGCCCGAGCGGCGCGGCGATTACGCCTCCTGACGCACGCGCCGCGCGCAAGTGCATCGCCCGGAGTCACTTCCACCAAGGCGGCGTTACGGCTGACGCGGGAAGTGCAGCGGCTGTTGCACCGCATCCATTTTGGATGCACAATGCATCCATTGGAGGATGCCATGCCCACCACGTTCACGATCAAGCAAGTGCCCGATGCACTCGCCGACGCCTTGCGTGCGCGCGCCGCGGCCAACCGCCGTTCGTTGCAACGCGAATTGCTGCTGATCATGGAAACCGCCGCGCTGGCCGGTACCGCGTACCGAGTCGCCGAGCCGCTGGCGCCTGCGTACGTCGGGAAGCTCGCCCGAGCGCCGAAAGGCGGGCAGACGCTGCGAGACATCCACCGAGACGCGCGCGCGTTAGGCAAGCGGATGCCCGGCGAATCCACGGCCATTGTTCGCGCCGACCGTGGGCGGATGATTGCGGGTCAGCAGGAGAATGCGATGAAGACGACGCATGCCATCGACGAACGCTTGCTCGACCGCGCCCGCTCTGCAACGGGCGAACGCGATGCCGTCACGGTCTTGGACGAGGGGCTGCGTGCGCTGGTCGAGCGCGAAGCCGCGCGGCGACTGATCGCGATGGGCGGCAGCATGCCCGATGCGCGCCTGCCGCCGCGGCGACGCTCGGCGCCAGCACGCGAGAGCCGCAGAGTCCGCAAGTGATCCTGGTGGATTCGTCGGTGTGGATCGACCATCTGCGTCACGGCGACCGCGAACTGGCTGCATTGCTCGAGGCACGCAGCGTGATGTCCCACCCGTTCGTGATCGGCGAGTTGGCCTGCGGCTGGCTGTCCAATCGCGGCAAGGTTCTCGCTGAACTCGCCGGACTGCCCGTGGCTCCGCTGGCGACGAACGATGAAACGCTCGGTTTTCTGGAGCGGCATCGCCTGCCGGGTCGCGGCATCGGCTGGGTCGATGCGCATCTGCTTGCCAGTGCGCAACTCATCGGCGGCGAAGCGCTGTTCACGCGCGACAAACGGCTTCGCACCGTCGCCATGGAAATGGGATTGGCCATGCAACCGGCGCAAGCGCGATGACAGGGAGTCACGATCAAGTTTCGCTCGGAGCGTTTTTGACAGCCGCATGGGACAATGCGGCGTTGACCTGAGACGGGAATTTGTAGCCAGTCAGGCAGTGAGTCTCGCGTCGATATTACCCGTTTCTTGCCATGCCTTGCGGATCTGCGCCGGCGGGCAATTCGCCAGTGCGCCAGCCATGCCAGGCCACGCCAAGGATGCCGCTGCCGAAACCCAGCAGCACGAGAATGCTCAGCCACGCCGGCATCATGCGGATTGCTCCGGCCAAAGGCGGCGCGCGATTGCCAGCACGATCATCGCGCCCGTACTCAATGCGCCGGCAATGAGGATCTCGAATGGCCACAGGTTGTGCGAGGTCGGGTCGATCGACGTGCCGGCGATGATGCGCAATACGACGAAGGCCATCAGCACCGCCGGCACGGCCGCGGCGAGGCGCCAGCCGCCGCGCCAGCGGTACAGGCCCCATGCCGGCGCGGCGAAGCCGGCCAGGCCGAGCACGAGCATGGACAGCATGAATCCGTTGAACAGCGCCATTTGGCCGGGCGTAACCGGCTCGCTCATGCGCTTTTCATAAGCCGCCCTTTGCTCGGCCTTGTCGATTGCGGACAGGCGCGCGACCCATTCCGGTGGCGCGGCCGCCGCATCCGCCGAATCGCCGCTGCTCACGCGCACCGGATAGCTGAGCAATTCGTGCGTGCCCGCCACCGAACCATCGCCGACGGCGATGCGCACTTCGTCGACTTGCACATCCGGCGTCATCAGGAAAAACCAGCCCAAGGCATCCCCGGAGCCCGCGTACTCGCGCGAGGGATTGCTGCCGACCCGCGCCAGCTTGCCCTGAAAATACGGATGCGCCCAGATCTGGACCGGCTGGGTAGTGGAGTAGCCGATGCGCAGATAAAAATTCTGGTTGCGCGCGAGCGTGACATCGTCACCCGCCGGGTACGTTTCCAGGACCTGCACGGTCGCTTGCGCGCGCGCGCCGCCCGCGCCGCAAAACCACAGCACGGTCAACAGGGCAAGGACAACGTGGCGCATCGACATTCCCCATGCTTTCCCCAAACCACAGCATACACGGTACTATCGCGCCGGCTATTCCGGCCGAAGGGGAACCCATGAGCCTTGCCGCCAAACTCACGCGCCACAAATCCGTCGAGGCCTTGCAGGCCGAGCTCGGCTCGCGCCGCGATTTCCGCCGCGTGCTCGGCGTGTGGCAACTCACCGCGATCGGATTGGGCGGCATCATCGGTGTCGGCATCTTCGTGCTGGCCGGCCAGCAGGCTGCCGCGAACGCCGGACCTGCGGTCGCGCTCTCCTTCATCATCGCCGGCATCGCGAGCACGGCGGCGGCGCTGTGTTACGCCGAATTCGCCGGACTCATCCCCGTCACCGGCAGCGCCTACACCTATGGTTACGCGGTGCTCGGCGAATTGCCGGCCTGGCTGATCGGCTGGGACCTGCTGCTCGAATACGCGCTCATCGTCGCGGCGGTGGCGAGCGGATGGTCGGGCTACGTGGTCAACCTGCTGGCCGCGTTCGGCATCCATCTGCCAGTCGCCTTGCAGGGCGCGCCGGGCACGGGCGAGGGCCATGCCTTCAACCTCGTCGCGGCGATCGCCGCGTTCGGCGTGGCGGTGTTGCTCACGCTGCGCACCGAATGGGGCGCGCGCTTCAACACCGCGATCGTGGCGGTCAAGGTGGTCGCCGTGGTCCTCGTCATTTGCGTCGGCGCGTTCTACGTCGATCCGGCGAACTGGCACCCGTTCGTGCCGGATCGCGTGGTCGATGCGGACGGCGTCGGCCATTTCGGCTACAAGGGCATCGCCACCGCGGCGGCGGTCGTGTTCTTCGCCGTGTTCGGTTACGACACGCTGACCACGGCGGCGGAGGAATCCAAGAACCCGCAGCGCGACCTGCCGCGCGCGATCCTGCTTTCGCTCGGCATCTCGATGGCGCTGTACATCGCCATCACCCTGGTGATCACCGGCATGGTGTCGTACACGCAGCTCGGCAACGATGCGCCGGTCGCGATGGCGTTCGAGGCGCGCGGCATGAAATGGATCGGCGCGGCGATCTCGGC
>JAFEFP010000005.1 GCA_018240545.1 Pseudomonadota bacterium
ACGGCATCCCGCGCTACGTCAGCGCACTGGGCGAGACCAACACGCACGAGGGCTGGCGCGCGAACAAGCGCGACGGCGGCGTGATCATCGACATCACCACCAACCGCGTGGTCACGCGCGGGCTGTCCATGCCGCATTCGCCGCGCTGGTACGACAACCGCCTGTGGGTGCTCGAGTCCGGGCGCGGCGCGCTGTGCACGGTCGATCCGAAGACCGGCGAGCGCCACGACATCGCGCGCGTGCCGGGCTTCTGCCGCGGCATCGATTTCCTTGGCCCAATCGCGTTCATCGGCCTGTCGCAGCTGCGCGGCACCACGCCGTTCACCGACATCCCGATCACCGACGACAATGCCGAGCGCCTGTCCGGCGTATGGGCCGTGCACATCCATACCGGCGAAACCATCGCCTACCTCAAGTTCACCGGCGGGGTGCAGGAAATCTTCGCCGTGCAGGCGGTGCCGGGGGTCCTGTTCCCCGAGATCGTGAACGAGGGCGAACTGCTCGGCAATTCCTACGCCCTGCCGGACAAGGCGCTCAAGGACGTCGCCGCACCCACGGCTCCGCCGGAGGCGCAATTGCCGGCCAGCGGCTACCTGACGGACACCACCGCGGACGCGCCACAACCGACAATGGAAACCACCAAATGAAGAGCACGCAGACTTCGCGCTTCACTTTCGTGCGGCACTGGAAGGAGCAAAATTCCGCCAACGATGAACTTGCGCAGGCGTTCTGGAAAAGCGAAGGCGCACTGGCGAACGACGCGCAGATCAAGGAACGCCTGTCGCAGATCGTGCTGCATGCCAAGGACGCCGATGGCCGCCTTGCCGCGGTGTGCACCGCCGTGCCGGTGCAGCACCCTCGCCTGGAACAACCCGTGTACTACTACCGTTGTTTCGTCGGCAAGGACTGGCGCAAGACGCGCCTGCTGCTGTTCATCACCGCGCAGGCGACGAGCGTGCTCGAGGAATATGCGATCGCCCACGGTTACCCGTGCGTAGGTGTCCTCGTCGAACTGGAAAACACCCGCTTCACCAAGAAATGGCGCATGCCGGTTTGGCCGTACGTGCCATTCGTCTTCATCGGCAAGAGCCAACGCAACGCCGAACTGCGCATATATTACTTTGCGGGTGCGCGGTTGAAAGACTAGCCGGCCGTGGCGATGGCCGGCGCGCTCACGCTGCGCAGCGCCGCCACGGCATCGACCGCCAACCTGCATACCTCGGCGGCCGGCTGACGCGCATCGATGACGAGCGCATTCGGCGGCGGCGGATCGAAGCGCGACAGCACTTCGGTCACCACGTCGGGCGCGCGGTCGCGCGCGAGGTGGCGATTGTTCTCCCGGTCGGCGGCGATGCGCGCACGGGCCACATCGGGCGGACACTCGAGGTAAATTGGCACCGGCGTGAAATGGTAGCGCCGGATCGCCGCGTCCACGCGCAACAAGTCGCGGCGGCGCGAAAACGTCACGCCGTCGATGACGCTGGATTCGCCGAGCAGACAGTTGATTTCCAGCGCCAGCAGCAGGGCGCGGAACGCGCCGCGCTTTTCCGCGAAACTGTACGCGCAGCGCGGAAACATCGCGTGGCGGATTGCGTCGCGGCAGACCCGGCGCAGGCCGAGCTGGTCTTCCAGCGCGCGCGCCACCACACTCTTGCCCGCACCGGGCAAGCCAATCAGGGCAACGACCACCGGTCTCCCATCGCTCGGCCGAGGCAACGGCATGGCGGTTCCCGGAACGGCGGCTGAAGATTCTTCGTCCATCGACGACTCGTTCTCGAACTTGCCGCTATCATTGCACAAATCGCAACGCCCACGCCCATGCGCCCTCTCTACATCCAGCGGTACCTGATCACCGGCCTGCTCACGTTCGTGCCACTGTGGCTGACATGGCTGGTGTTCAAGTTCATCTTCACCTTCCTGTCGCATGTCGGTGCGCCGGTCGTGGCCGGATTGTTTACCGGCATCTCGGCGGCCTTTCCCGGCGCGGCCGGCTGGCTGAACCAGGAGTGGTTCCAGTCGATCATCGCCTTCGTCGCCACGGTGATCGCGTTTTACGTCGTCGGCTTCGCCACCTCGCGCGTATTCGGCCAGCGCCTGCTGGATGCCTTCGAAAACGTGATCTCGCGCATCCCGATGGTGCACACGATTTACGGCGGCGCGAAAAAGCTGATGACCATGCTCTCGACCAAGCCGGCCGGGACGCAACGCGTGGTGCTGATCGATTTTCCCTCGCCGGAACTCAAATCCATCGGCTTCGTCACCCGCGTTTTTTCCGACAGCGCGGGCCGCGAAGTGGCAGCGGTTTACGTGCCGACCACGCCGAATCCGACCGGCGGATACCTGGAAATCGTGCCGATGACAAAACTCGTCGCCACCGACTGGAGCATGGACCAGGCCATGGCCTTCATCCTGTCCGGTGGCGCGGTCGGGCCGGACAAGCTGCCGGACGGGGCGCACCCTGAATCGGCGCCCTTGCCGCGCCAATGACCTTCGACACATCGCCGGCCGGCCGTTAATCCCTAAAATCACACTCCTCATCGAGGAGATTCCATGCGCATTTCCAGTGCTCAAATCCTGGCGCCTGCGTTGCTGTTGTGCGCGGCGGGCGCGACGGCACACACCAACGAGCATGGCCTCGATCCGCGCAATTTCGATGCGCGCACGCCCGCATGCACGGACTTCTTCCAGCACGCCGACGGCGGCTGGCTGGCGACCAACCCGATTCCGGCCGAATACAGTACCTGGTCGCTGGACAACGAAATCGGCGAACGCAACACGGCCATCCTCAAGCGCATTCTCGAAGCAGCCGCCGCGCATCCCGGCGCGCCCGGCAGCGCCACGCAGAAGATCGGCGATTTCTATGCCGCCGCAATGGACGAGGGCGCCATCGACAAGGCCGGTTACGCACCGCTGCAAACCGACCTGGCCGCCATTGCCGCGCTCAAGTCGCCTGCGGGCGTCGCCGCGTTGATCGTCGCCTGGCAGGCGCGCGGCGATGACATGCTGTTCGATTTCGAAGCGCAGCCGGACCTCAGGAATTCCGGGACCGACATCGCCTACGCTGGCCAGGGCGGCATCGGCCTGCCCGATCGCGACTACTACCTGCGCGACGACGCGAAGTCCAAACAGCTTCGTGGCCAATACCACCAGCACATCGAACGCATGCTGGGCCTGCTCGGCGACAAGAACGCCAGGGCCGAGGCCGACTGGGTGCTCGCGCTGGAAACCCGTTTCGCGAAGGCATCGCTGGACCGCGTGGCCCTGCGCGATCCGAACAATTCCTACCACATCCTCACGCTGGCGCAAGCCGATGCGAAGACGCCGAAATTTTCCTGGACCGCGTTTTTCCACGCGACCGGCCGCGACGACCTGAAAAGCTTTTCGCTGGCGCAACCGGATTTCTTCGCCGCTGCCGATGCCGCCCTGACGCAGGTGCCGCTCCCGCACTGGCAGGCCTGGCTGCGCTGGCGCCTGGTTGATGCCGACGCACCCTATCTTTCCAGACCCTTCGTCGATGCAGACTTTGCCTTCAAGGGCGGCGTGTTGCGCGGCGCGAAGCAGAACCTGCCACGCTACAAACGCGCCATCCGCAGTGCCGACCACACCGTCGGCGAGCTGCTGGGGCAGGCCTACGTCGAGCAGGTTTTCCCGCCCGAAGCCAAGCAGCGCGCGCTGGACCTCGTCAACAACCTCAAGACGGCGATGCGCGCGCGCATCGCGCGGCTGACCTGGATGAGCGAGGCGACCAAGAAATCGGCCTACGCCAAGTTCGACACCCTGGTCGCCAAGATCGGCTACCCCGACCGCTGGCGCGACTATTCGCCGCTGCAAATCACGCGTGCGTCGTGGATCGCCAACGTGCGCGCCGCCCGCGCATTCGAAGCGCAGCGCCAGTTCGCGAAGCTCGACAAACCTGTGGACCGCAGCGAATGGGACATGACGCCGCAGACCGTGAACGCCTACTACAACCCCATGGGCAACGAGATCGTCTTCCCTGCCGCGCAGTTGCTGCCGCCCTACTTCGAAGTGACGAACGACGACGCGCTCAACTATGGCGGCATCGGCAGCGTGATCGGCCATGAAATGACGCACGCCTTCGACGACGAGGGCAGCCAGTTCGACGCGCAGGGCAATCTGGCAAATTGGTGGACGGCGGACGACCGCAAGCACTTCGAGGCGCGCGCGCAAAAACTCGTCGATCAGTTCAACGCCTACGTGCCGGTCGACGACCTGCATATCAACGGCAAGCTCACGCTCGGCGAGAACATCGCCGACCTCGGCGGGCTGCTCGTCGCCTACGACGCGTTCAAACTCACGGCACAGGGCAAGGGCGACGCGAAGATTGACGGCCTGACGCCGGATCAGCGCTTTTTCCACGCCTACGCGCAGACCTGGCGCACGGCGCAGCGGCCCGCGCAACTGCGCCTGCAAGTGCAATCCAACGAACACGCGCCGGCGAAATTCCGCACCAATGGCCCGCTCGCCGACGTGCCCGCGTTCGCCGGCGCGTTCGCCTGCAAGGCTGGCGACGCGATGGTGCGCCCGGCTTCGCAAATCGTGGAAATCTGGTAACCGCAACCATCGCAACACACCTCGGAGAAACTTCATGCAACACCGCCTCTTCAAACCCCTCGCGCTGGCCATTGGCCTGGGCATCGCCAGCCTCGCCACCGCGGCGGATTTCGATGTCGGCCTGCTCAGCCCGCAGATCAAGCCCTGCCAGGATTTCGCCGGCTACGTCAACGCCAAGTGGAATGCGGCCAATCCGATCCCGGCCGACCAGACGCGCTGGGGCGCGTTCAATGTGCTGCACGAGAAGAGTCTCAAGGAACAGCACCAGATCGCCGAAGACGCCGCGAAAAACACGGCAACGGCGACGCCCGGTTCGATCGAGCAGAAAATCGGCCTGCTCTACGCCGCGGGAATGGATGAGACCGCCATCGAAAAAGCCGGCTTCGAACCGATCCAGCCCCGCCTCGCGCTGATCGCCGCGCTCAAGAACAACGCCGACATCGCGCCGTTTCTCGACGCCAGTTTCAACGAGGGCCGTGGCTATGTGTTCGATTTCGACTCCGGCGCGGATTTCAAGGACGCGACCCGGCAGATCGGTTTCGTCTCCCAGGATGGCCTGGGCCTGCCGACCCGCGACTACTATCTCAAGCCCGAGCACAAGGATTTGCGCGCCGCCTACGTGGCCTACATCGCCAAGGCGTTCGAGTTGACCGGCACGCCGGCGACACAGGCGAAAACGCAGGCCGACTCGGTGCTGGCGTTCGAGACCGAACTGGCCCGGGCCTCGCTCGCGCCGACCGAATTGCGCGATCTCGACAACCAGTACCATTTCGTCAGCGTGGCCGAGGCCGACGCGATCAGCCCGCATTTTTCGTGGGAAAAATTCTTCGCCGCGCAGGGCGTGGTCGTGGGCAAGGGTTTCTCGCTCTCGCAGCCGAAGTTCATCGCCGAATTCGACAAGCTGCTGGCCACGGCGCCGCTCGCGCAGTGGCAGGCGTACCTGCGCTTCCACACCATCAGCGCGGCCTCGCCGCAATTGAGCAAGGCTTTCGTCGAGAACCATTTCGATTTCTACAACAAGACCCTGCGCGGCCAGCCCGAGCAGCAGGAGCGCTGGAAGCGCGTGCTCGGCGCGATCGATGGCGCGATGGGCATGGGCATGGGCGAGTTGTATGTCGCGCGCTATTTTCCACCCGCCGCCAAGCAACGCGCCGAAGTGCTGGTGGCCAACGTGCGCAATGCGCTCAAGGACCGCATCGAACACCTGGAATGGATGAGCGCCGAAACCAAGAAGAAGGCGCTCGACAAGTGGGCGCTGTTCCTGCCCAAGATCGGTTATCCGGACGCCGGCGAATGGCGTGACTGGTCCGGCTTGCACATCGAGCCGGGCAACTGGTTCGCCGATCTGCGCGCGGCAGGCAAGTACAATTACCACTATCGCATCGGCAAGATCGGCAAGGCCAGCAACCGCAAGGAATGGCACATGACGCCGCAGACGGTGAACGCCTACTACGATCCGACCACGAACACGATCAATTTCCCCGCCGCGATCCTGCAACCGCCGTTCTTCCATGCCACTGGCGACGACGCGCTCAACTACGGCGGGATCGGCGCGGTGATCGGTCACGAAGCCAGCCACGGCTTCGACGACCAGGGCAGCCAGTTCGACGGCAACGGCAATCGCGCGGACTGGTGGACGGCGGCGGACAAGCAGCAGTTCGAAGCGCGCACCGGCAAGCTGGTCAAACAGTTCGACGCCTACGCGCCGATTGCGGGCAAACCCGACTTGCACATCAACGGCAAGCTCACCCTGGGCGAGAACATCGCGGACCTGGGCGGCGTCAACATCGCCTATGACGCGCTGCAGGCCGCGCTCAGGGCCGACCCGAAGGAGGCCGGCGAGAAGATCGACGGCTTTACCCAGGACCAGCGCTTCTTCCTGAACTGGGCCACGGTATGGCACGGCACCGCACGTGAAAAGACCGCGGAACTGATGCTCAACGTCGATCCGCACTCGCCTGCCGCCGTGCGCGCATTCGCGGCGCCGTCGAACATGCCGCAGTTCGCGAACGCGTTCTCGTGCAAGGCCGGCGATGCGATGGTGCGCCATGGCGACAAGCAGGTGAAGATCTGGTAAGAGCGATCTTCCTGCGCAACGGAAAACGCCGCGGATTCCGCGGCGTTTTTTTCGACTCGATAAAATGAATTCCGGAAGCGGTTATCAATCGACGCAAGGCGCGGTTGAAAGACTGCTACCGGCCACGAAATCCCATCCTGCCTGTACCTGGCCCGTAACCACGCCGGAACTATTGACCTGGGCGATGCGAATTCCGACCTGGCCGGCGACGACATTCATTTCAAAAGTTCCGGTTTGCGGCATCGGCTGCATGTTGTTGATGAACACCGTGCCATAGCAAAAGCTTTCCGCGACATAGGGAGTCGCGACGCCATTGGAACCGGACAGCACGTCGATCTGCAGATTGTTGAAATGCCCGCCGCTAAGCAATTTTGCGGCTATGCCCGCGTACGCCGGATCGAACTTGGCCAAAACCCGGGCATCGCCGAGCGACGGCTTGCCGGTGCCCGCACCGCTGCCTCCCACGGCTACGCTCAACTGGTACTGGCTGGTCAGGCTGTACACGTCGATGCCTTTCGCATATCCGGTGACTTTCGAGGTCCCGGCTGGATTGAAGTCTGGACTGGCGATCATGACCATGGTCGGGTTCTGGCTGCTCAGGCTGATGCCCGTGTACAGATGGTCGTTGGTGAACTGATTCGTCGAGGTACTCGCGGTCACGCTCATGCCATTGGCCGCGGACAGGGCATACACCGCCACCGGCGAGGCATTCACGGGTTGCCGTGGGGTCAACTCGTTGCCGTCCACGCTGACGTCGAGCCAGCGCTGCTGGCCATTGAATGCCGCTGCGCCGAAATCCAGGTCGATATCAAACACACCGTTCGCGACCGGATATCCGGTCTGGCTGATCGTTGGCCCCACCTGACCGCCGCCCGTGGCGGAATCCCACAACGTGAACACGAGGTTGTGCGCGCCATTGGTCGGCGTGCCGTTCTGCAACAGGTGTCCCTGGTAGGTGAATGCCGTAGTCTGGCCGACGGCAAATGCGCCGGTACCTGGGATCATCGCAAAAAGCACAGCAAGAATGCGTTTCATGGTTGGCACCCCTCGAAGCCGTCGAAGAAGATGGTATCGCCCGGGCCCGATGCCACGATCGCCTGGAAACCCGAACTCAAGGAAAATCCGCCGCCCGAAGAAAATCCGGTAGCCGCCTGACCGGCGCTCGCCGTCAACCGTGAGCAGGAATTGCCGGCGGGCGTGGCACCGCCGGTATCGATGGCGTAGACATCGATGACGTATTGTGCGGCGGCGTTGGTGCACGCGGTGAACACCGCAGCCAGTACCACCGTCTGCAGGCCCGGCCTGGTCAACATGCGCGCGACCGATGGATTCCGCACTCCCCCTCCCTGGCGCGGCGTTCGGCGCGCAGCGCCCCTTATAGCACTGCCGCAATGGCGCGCCAAGCGCCTGGGACGCCGGCGCCGCGGGTGGATGCCTTGCAACCGTCGGTATTGATCAGCGCCGCCTCACCCGCCCACGCCAGTACTGGATCAGCGCAAACCCGACGACGGCGCCGCCCAGGTGCGCGAAATGCGCCACGCCCGCCTGCGTGCCGGTCACGCCGAGATACAGTTCCAGGATCATGTAGCCGACCACGGCGATGCGCGCGGGAATCGGCACCGGGACCAGGAAAAAGAACACCTTCGCCTGCGGGTACAGCACGGCAAAGGCAAGCAGCAGGCCGAACACGCCGCCCGAGGCGCCCAACGTGGGATAGAAGTCCTGCGGCGAGAACACCGCGATCGTCGCCAGTTGCGCGAACGCCGCGCCGAGCACGCAGGCGAAATAGTAGAACGTGTACCGGCGCGGCCCGAGCGCGTTTTCGACCGGCCCGCCGAACATCCACAAGGCCAGCATGTTGAAAGCGATGTGCGGAATGCCGCCGTGCAGGAAACTGTAGGTGATGAGCTGCCACGGCTCGAAGCCGAGCGCGGTCAGGCTGCCGTCGTCCAGGCGCGCGAGCTGGTGCGCACCGAACGGCCACAGGGCGAAGTGCGCGACGATCGCGGCATCGGCGCCGGCGATCTGCAACAGGAAAACCGCGATGTTGGCAATCAACAGCGCGCGCGTGACGGGGGGCAGGCTCGGCATCGGTTCGGCTGGTGCAAAGCGCGCATCATGCCCGAAACGGGCACGCTTACGCCATCTTCCACAATGCCTCGTCCAGGTCACGCTGCCAGCCGAAACGCGCGAGGTCCACGCGGCCATTGCGCACGACGACTCCCTCCTCGAGCAGGCGCGCGCGCTGTTCGCGCCAGCCCGCACTTCCCTTGGCGAACGCGATGCGGCCATCTGCGCGCAGCACGCGTTGCCACGGCAGCCGCAGCGCGGAATAGTCGCCGAGGATGCGTCCGACCAGACGTGCACGCCGCGGCAGGCCCGCGCGCGCGGCGATTTCGCCGTAGCTCGCGACCCGGCCGCGCGGAATCGAGCGGATGACGCGCAGCAGGACTTCGTGGCCGGGGGGAATCGGGGCACGCACTGACTTCATGGCCGCGACAAGTTAGCATATCCGCCGAGGTCCGAAGGAAAACCGCCATGCATTCATTCGAACAGATCCGTTCCAGCATCCAGGGCCGGCATGCGCTGCGCATCAACGATCCGTACCTGCTCAGCTTCGACCTGCCCACGGACGGCGGCAAGCGCCATCAGGGGCTGTATCTGGCCGAACTCGAAGGCGAGGACGGGCGCAAGTACTTGCGCATCTCCACGCCGATCACGCCGATTGCCGCGCTCGACACGCGGCGCTGCCTGCGTTTCAACTGGGAGCAACGCGTGGGCTTTCTCGCCGTGAGTGATCTGGAGGCGACGCCCTACCTGCACCTGTGCGAAAACCGCCCGTACGAGCTGCTCAACGAAAAGGAATTGCTGCGCCTGATCGACGAGATCGGTCCGCTTGGCGACCGCCTGGAAATGGCCATGTCGAGCAGCGGCGACATATCCTGAAGCGTCGCAAAGCAGCAAGCCGGGCGACCGTCGTTCAGGGCTGATGCCAGCCCAGCAGCTGCAATCCCCGCACCAGCAGCCAGGACAGCCCGCCAGCGACCGGCAGGGTCAACAGCCACGCCCACACCATGCGCTCGACCACCGTCCAGCGAATCGCGTTCAGGCGCTTGGCGGCGCCCACACCCATGATCGCGGACGACACGTTGTGGGTCGTCGACACCGGCAGGCCGAGCACCGAAGCGGTGATGATCACGCCCGAGGCGGTGATGTCGGCCGCCACGCCGTTGACCGGGTGCAGCTTGACCATCTTGTGGCCGAGCGTGCGGATGATGCGCCAGCCGCCGACCATCGTGCCCGCGGCCATGGTCAACGCGCACACGACCTTGATCCACACGGCAATGCCGAATCGGCCCTGCGCATCCGTCGGCACGCGCAAGAAATGCAGCCAGCCCGGCAGGTGATCCAGCGATCCGGCCGTGGTCGCGCCGGCCAGCGCGAGCGCGATGATGCCCATGGTCTTCTGCGCATCGTTCATGCCGTGCGACACACCCATGAATCCCGAAGAAAGCACCTGCAACTTGCCGAACACCGCGTTTACCGAACGCGGCCGCGTCGCGCGCGTGGCCGCGCCGCCAAGGCCGTTGAAGAACGACAGCAGCGCAAACAGCAGTCCCATCACCAGGAAGCCAATCAGGAATCCGGCCAGCGGCGAGGCGAACATCGGCAGGATGACCTTGTTCAATACGCCCTTCGCGTGCCACCAGTGGTCGGCCGGCACCGACCAGACGATGGCCGCCCAATTGTCGCCTGCGGCCGCAAACGCGGCGCCGCACAGGCCACCGACCAACGCATGCGAGGAACTCGAAGGCAGGCCGACCCACCAGGTGATGAGATCCCATATCGTCGCACCCAGCAGCGCGCAGATCAGGATCTCCGGCGTCATCGACACCACGCCCGTGTCGACCAGGCCGGCGGCGATGGTCTGCGCCACGGCGGTTCCGAGCATTGCGCCAAACAGGTTCGTGCACGCCGCCAACAGCACCGCCTGGCCGGGACTGAGCACCTTGGTCGCCACCACGGTGGCGATCGAATTGGCGGTATCGTGAAAGCCGTTGATGTACTCGAAGACCAGCGCGACGGCGATGACGACGAGGACGAGGGTGAGGGTCACGGCGGGCCCTTCAGGAGTTTTTCAGCACGATCGCGTAGATCACGTTGCCGGCGTCGCGACAGCGGTCGATGGCCTTTTCCAGCAATTCGAACAGATCCTTGCGCAGAAGCAGGCGCGAGGCATCGCTGGTATCGGCAAACAGGTCCTTGTACAACTCCAGGATCAGGCGGTCGGCTTCGCTCTCGATCGCCTGCATGCGATCGTTGAGCGCCTTCATTTCCTCCAGCTTCATGCCGTGGCGCAGCTGGCGCACCATCTCGACAATGATTTCGGTGGCCCTTTCCAGCATCGCCGCGCGCGAGGCGTAATCCACGTCCATCAGCTGTTCGGCGAACAGCGCATAGCGTTCGGCGAACTTCTCCACCGTCTTGGGGATCTTGTACAGCGCCCCGGACAACGCCTCGATGTCCTCGCGTTCGATCGCGGTGACGAACGTATTCACCAGCGCCTGGCTGATCTGTGCCATTACTTCCTTCTCGCGCCGGCGCGCCAGCTTGAATTCATCCAGCGACGGCCTGGGAGACTTTTCGTTCAGCATCGCGATCAACGCGCGCGTGCTTTGCCGCGCGGCGTCCGCGCTGGCCTCGAGCAGGCCGTAGAACTTGTCGCCCTTGCCGAAGATGGTCTGCAATGAAAACATGGAGTCGCCCTGGATTGGATGCGGAATTGGCCGGTCCGAAGGTGCGGCTCCCCAAAACCGGCGACAACCGCAGCGGGCGCAAGTTTACCGTTTTGTTGCAGGGCGTGCGGAAAACCGGGTGCGATCGGCCAGTCTGATAGACTCCGGCGCATGCCGCGCCGCTTCCCCGACGCATGATCCTGGAAACCGCCCTCGTCATATTGCTGGCCCTGCTCAACGGCTTCTTTGCCTTGAGCGAAATGGCGTTGATGGTCTCGCGCAAGAGCCGGCTCAAGCAGATGGCGCGGGAAAGCCGCCGTGCGCAGATTGCGCTGAAACTGGCGCAGGCGCCGGAGCGCTTCCTCGCCACCGTGCAGGTGTTCATCACCCTGATCGGAATCGGCACCGGCACCGCCCTTGGCGCACGCCTCGGCGCGGAATTCGCGCGCCTCATCGATGCCACCCGCCTGGCCTGGCTGGCGCCGTACGCGCCGGCATTCGGTGTGATCCTGAGCGTCGCGGCCATCACCTTCGTCAACATGCTGCTGGGCGAGCTCGTGCCCAAGCGCGTCGCCCTGGTCAATCCGGAACGCTTTGCCGTGGCCACCGCGCTGCCGATGCGGGTGCTGACCTGGCTGGCCACGCCATTCGCGTTCGGGCTGATCTGGCTCACCCGCGTGATCCTGCGCGGCCTGCGCATGGATCGCGGCAGCGCCGAACAGGTGAGCGAGGAGGAAATCCGCCTGCTGGTTTCCGAAAGCGCCGAGCAGGGCGTCATCGACTCCGACGAGCGCAACATGGTCAATCGCGTACTGCGCCTGGGCGATCGCACCGTGGACAGCCTGATGACGCCACGGCCACGCATCGCCTGGCTCGATGCCGGCGCCTCGCTTGAGGAAAACCTGGCGTTGATGCGCGACACCCCGTTTTCGCGCTACCCCGTCTTCCGCGGCAGTGACCAGGACGTTCTCGGCGTGCTCAGCCTCAAGCGTCTGCCCGCCATGCTCGGCAACGCGAAGATCGACCTGTTCGCAAAACTCGCCACACCGCTGTATGTCCCCGGCACCGCGCGCGCCCTGGACCTGCTCGAGGAATTCCGCGATGCGGAAACGCGCCTTGCCCTGGTCGTGGACGAATACGGGGATATCGAGGGACTGGTCACACTCAACGACGTGCTCGGCGCGGTCGTCGGCCAGGGCGCCGCACCGGCGCCGGCAACGCAGGCCCCGCCGGTCGTGCGGCGCGGCGACGGCAGCTGGCTGATCGACGCCGCGCTCGGCACCGACGATCTGCGCGAACTGCTCGGCCTCGCCGAACTGCCCGCCGAGGACGAACACGATTTCAACACCGTTGCCGGCATGGTGGTGGCGAATTTCGGCCGCATACCGCACGCCGGCGAACATTTCGACTGGCGTGGCTGGCGCTTTGAGGTCGTGGACCTGGACGGCGCGCGCGTGGACAAGATTCTCGTCGCGCGCGTGCCGGAAGCAGCGGATGCCGAGGAAGGCGGCTGACCTGGTTCGTCATTCCGGCAGGGACTTCATGAACAGCGCGATCGCGCCAGCCGCGCCATCCTCTGCGCATCGTCGAAAATCCCGCGCAGGATGCGCACTTCGCGCTGATCCAGGCCGGCATGCAGGAACAAGCGGCGCAGGCGTTTCATGATCGTCACCGGCGAGCGGCCCTTGTGGAAGTCGATGTCGTCGAGCATCTGCGCCAGGTGCCCGAACAGGTGTTCGAGCTGCTCGGCCGTGGCCGGCGGATCGGATTTCGATGTGTCGGCTGTTTGCGGGATCTGCGCAAGCATTGCCAAACGCAATTCGTAGGCCAGCACCTGCACCGCCTGGGCGAGATTGAGCGAGGGAAAATCCTCCATGCTGGGGATGCGCACCGCGGCGTGGCAGCTCATCAGCTCGTCATTCTCCAGTCCCGTGCGCTCATTGCCGAACACGATGGCAACCGGTCCAATCGCACTCGCGGCCAGCGCACGAGCCGCGGCTTCGCGCGGAGTCAGTTCTTCCAGTTGCACGGCGCGTGCCCTGGCCGTGCAGCCCAGCACCAGCGTGCAATCGGCGACCGCGTCGACCAGCGCCGGCGCGATGGTGGCGTCTTCCAGTACGCCGTTCGCGCCCGAAGCCATGGCCACGGCATCCGGATGCGGAAACTTGTGCGGCGCAACGAGTCCCAGCCGGTCGAAACCCATGGTGCGGATCGCGCGCGCCGCAGCGCCGATATTGCCCGGATGCGACGTGCGCACCAGCACGAAGCGTATCCGCTCCCTGCCAACGACCGAACTTGATTGCACATCAATGCTGTTCATGGGTGAAGTATGGCAGGTGTCCCGCGACAACACGGAATCGACGAGTTGCAAATGAAGCCTGCATCACCTCGCAGTGCCTGCGTACAGATCCTCCCATGGGCAGGATTGCTTTGAACGTGTTTCTTTGGCGACTTTCTTTGCACGAGCAAAGAAAGTGGCCCGGCTGGCCGCAGGCCAGTCGGAAGCCCCGCTTCTGCTAAAATGCGCTCAAACGCACCACGTTCTTTCCAACAATCAAACGCAGGAATTCGTCATGCCCAGACCCGCCGTCAATGTCGCGGTTCGCGCCGCGCGCGCCGCCGGAGCCGTGATCCTGCGCTACCTCAATCGCGTGGAAGGACTCAGCGTCGAGGAAAAATCGCGCCACGACTACGTCAGCGAAGTCGACAAGCTGGCCGAGGCGGAAATCGTCAAGGAACTGCGCCGCGCTTATCCCGACCATGCCATCCTCGGCGAGGAATCCGGCAAGATCGGCAAATCCGACAAGGTCTGGGTGGTCGATCCGCTCGACGGCACGCACAACTACCTGCGCGGCTTCCCGCATTTCTCGGTGTCGATCGGCTTCATGGACCACGGCGACCTGGTCCATGGCGTCATCTACGATCCGCTGCGTGACGAGCTGTTCACCGCGAGCAAGGGTGACGGTGCTTTCGTCAACGACCGCCGCATGCGCGTGAGCAAGCGCGAATCGCTGGCCGGCGCGATCATCTGCACGGGCTTCCCGCCGCGCCAGCACCAGCATCTGGATGCGCAGTTCGCGATCTCGCGCGCGCTGCTGCGCGAGGCCGACGACCTGCGCCGCACCGGTTCCGCCGCGCTGGATCTGGCCTACGTCGCCGCCGGGCGCCTGGATGGCTATTTCGAACCGGGCCTGCAACCCTGGGACATGGCCGCCGGCTGCCTGCTGGTGCGCGAGGCCGGCGGCAAGTTCTGCGATTTCGCCGGTCGCGAAGGGATGCCCGCAAGCGGCAATCTCGTTGCAGGCAATCTTCAGGTCACGGCGGCAATCGTGAAGACTATCGAACCCGAGCTCACTCCAGGGCTGCGCTAAGACTCCGTTCGCACTGAGCGTAGCGCGAAGCGGCGAAGTCGAAGTGCCGCTCGGGCTTCGACTTTGCGCCTGCGGCGCTACGCTCAGCCCGAACGGATTTGATTCAAGGCCGCCGCGCCAGCTCCGGATTGTCGCGCGTCACCGGCATCAGGTCCTTCTTCGACACCCCCAGCCACAGCAGGATCGGGTTGGCGAAGAAAATCGACGACAGCGTACCGATCACGATGCCGATGATCATCGTCAGCGCGAATCCGTGCACCGCCGGACCGCCGAAGAAATACAGCGCGATCATGGTGATGCCGGTGAACAATGACGTGATGATGGTACGCGACAGCGTGTTGTTGATCGCCTTGTTCAGGATATCGACCGGCTCGCCCTTGCGCGTGGCGCGGAACAGCTCGCGCACGCGGTCGAACACCACGACCTTGTCGTTGATCGAGTAACCGACCACGGCCAGCACGGAGGCCAGCACGGTGATGTCGAACTCATGCTGGGTGAACGCGTAGAAACCGATGGTCAGGATGGTGTCATGGAATTCCGAGGCGATCGCCGCGATGGCGAAGCGCCATTCGAAGCGCACGCCGATGTAGATCATGATGCCGATGATGACGAAGATGACGGCGGTCACGCCGTCGCTCTTGAGTTCGTCGCCGACTTCGGGGCCGACATAGTCCGGATCGCGCGACATCGTGGCATCGCCACGCTTGGCCTTGAGCGCGGCCATCACGTCGGCAGCGACCTTGTCGCTCTGCTTGACCGTGCCGGCACCGGCATCGGCGGCCTTGTCGCGACTGGGTTGCAGGCGGATCGACACCTCGCGCGCGCCGCCCACGCTCTGCACGATGGCATGGTCGAAACCGGCGGTGTCGAGCGCACTGCGCACGTCGCTGATGTCGACGGGCTGCTCGTACTTGGCGTTGATCAGGATGCCGCCGGTGAAGTCGAGGCCGTAGTTCAGGCCGCGCGTCAGGATGGCGCCGATCGACGCGATCACCAGCAAGGCGGAAATCACCAGACTGATCTTGCGCCAGCGCAGGAAGTCGAATGCCGCATCGTGCTTGAAGATTTCCATGGTTCAGGCTCCCGCGGACACGTGATGTCCGCCGCCGACCCACAAGCCCTTGAGCTTGCGGCCGCTGTGGATGAGGTTGGTAATGGCGTGGGTAACGGTGACCGAGGTGAACATCGAGGTCAGGATGCCGATGGCCAGGGTCACGGCGAAGCCCTTGATCGGACCGGAGCCGAACGCGAACAGGCCGAATGCCGCGAGCAAGTGCGTCACGTTCGCGTCCAGAATTGTCGCCCACGCTTTTTCGTAGCCGGCGCGGATCGCGGCCAGCGGCGTCAAGCCGTTGCGCAGTTCCTCGCGGATGCGCTCGCAGATCAGCACGTTGGCGTCGATGGCCATGCCCAGCGTGAGCACGATGCCGGCAATGCCCGGCATGGTCAGGGTGGCCTGGAACACGCTCAGC
Organism: Pseudomonadota bacterium; assembly: GCA_018240545.1. Taxonomy (GTDB): domain Bacteria; phylum Pseudomonadota; class Gammaproteobacteria; order Xanthomonadales; family Rhodanobacteraceae; genus Rudaea. The sequence goes on from JAFEFP010000005.1 coordinate 16,229, forward strand.
ACGGCGATCAGCAGGACCAGGTTCAAGACCAGGGCAATGTCGGCAATCAGCCCGAACAGGTGATAGTAGAGCGCCGCGGCGATGAGCACCGCGATCAGGCCGAGCAATACCGCCTCGCCGCCCTTGCGGATGTTGTCCTGGCCCAGGCTCGGCCCGATAACGTTCTGCTCGACGATATCCGCCGGGGCCGCCAACGAGCCGGCGCGCAGCAGCAAGGCCAGTTCACTCGCCGTCTTCATGCTGCCGATGCCGGTGGTCTGGAACTTGTTCGAGAACACGCCCTGAATGGTGGCGTCGTTGATCACTTCCTCGTTGATCTTGGCGGTGTGGACTTCCTTGCCGTCGACGATCTTGGTTTCCGGAATGCGCTCGATATAGACCACGGCCATGCGGTGGCCGACATTTTCGCGCGTGAAATCGAGCATGCGCTTGCCGCCGAGCGCGTTGAGCGTGACCGATACCGCCGGCTGGCCGGTCTGTGGATCGGGAATTCCCGCCGCGTCGACGAGTTCATCGCCGCCAACGATGATCTTCTTCTTCAGCACGACCGGTATGGGCTTGCCGTCCGGACCATTGGTATTCATGTAATACACGCGCGAATCCGGCGGCACGATGCCGGTCTTGGCTGCCTCGTACGGATTGGTCACGCTTTCGTCGACCGCGTGGTATTCCAGCGTAGCCTGCGCGCCAAGGATCTTCTTCGCCTCGGCCGTATCCTGCACGCCGGGCAATTCCACGACGATGCGGTTCGCGCCCTGCTGCTGGATCAGGGGCTCGGAGACGCCGAGTTGGTTGACGCGGTTGCGCAGCGTCGTCAGGTTGCTGGCGACGATCGTGCGCTGCTGCTCCTGCAGGGTCTCCGTGCGAATGCGCACGTTGAGCGCAAAACCCGTCGTCGTGGTCGTCCCGTCGGTGACCTCCAGCGGCGGCTGCGCGCCGAGTTTCTCGGGCTGATTCACGTCCCTGGCGATGGCATCGCCGGCGGCCTTGCGGTCGTCGTCCGAGCGCAGCACCACGACGATGCCCTGCGCGCCGGGATTGACCGACTCATAGCGGATCCTGGCGTTGCGCAGCGCGGTGCGGATGTCGTCGACATAGCGTTGCTGCATTTTCTCGAGCGCCGCCTTCTGGTCGATTTCCATCAGGAAGTGCACGCCGCCCTGCAGGTCGAGGCCCAACGGCATGCGGTTCGCGCCGATCGCGCGCAACCAGCCCGGCACGGTGCTGGCCAGGTTCAGCGCGACGATGTACTGGTCGCCGAGCGCGGTCTTGAGCGAGTCGGATGCAGCCAGCTGTACTTCGGTGTTCGGGAACCGCGCGAGCAGGCGGTCGCCATTGAGTTCGACATCCTTGAATGCGATCTTCCGGGTCTGCAGGATGCCGAGCACCTTTTCCTTCAGCGCCGCGTCGACCGTGGCGCCACGGTTCGCGGAGATCTGCACGGCCGGCTGCTGCGGATAGATGATCGGCAGCGCGTAGACGATGCCAAGCAGCACGATCACGGCAACCAGGATGTATTTCCAGCGGGGAAAATCATTCATTGCTTTGTCCAAATTTGTTCCGATGACATTCGCGGAACCCGGTAACCTTCGAACAACCGTCGCGAGCCAAGGCCCGATCTTGTTCGAAATCCGGTGGGCCGCCGAAGCTCGGGAACCGGCGTGTTCGTGCGAAGTCCATGAGGATTCCGGGTACTGCCGGACCGCGAATCGCCGAGCGCAGCAGGTTATTCAAGGGTTTCACGCGGACTTCAGGGTACCTTTCGGCAACACCATCGAGATCGCGGTCTTTTGCAGCTTGATCTTGACGTCCGGCGCGATTTCGAGGGTCAGGAAACTCTCGCCGATGTCTTCGACGCGCCCGGCCATGCCGCCGTTGGTCACGACTTCATCGCCTTTGGCGAGCGCGGCGATCATCGCCTTGAGCTCCTTTTGCCGCTTGGATTGCGAGCGGAACATCAGGAACATCATCACGACCATGACGCCGATGAACAGCAGCGGGGAGCCGAGCAGGCCGATGCTTTCCGGCGAACCGGCAGCCGGTGCCTGTGCGTAGGCGTTGGAAATCAGAAAATCCATGGAATTTCTCGCGTTGTCCACCCGCCGCGAACCGGCGAGCCTGTCAAAAGACTGCGGATTATGCCATGGGGAGGTGGGGTATGCACCTTGGGCACAAGCCAAGCTTCCGAGCGGCTGCGCCGCCCGGGTCACTTTTTGCTCGCGCAAAAAGTAACCAAAAACGCGTTCGGAGCGAAGCACGCCCCAGGAGGAGCTTCACGAAGTGTCTGGAAGGCAGTGCAAGTTCCGAGCAGGAGTGCCTCGCTCAGGGTCGATGCGATTCACCGCGTTCTTTCACAACGTCGGGCCAAGTACTCAATCCATCTTTATGGCGATTACGATTGCGCGCGGTAAAACTCTGCGACGAAGTCACCGAGCCGTTGTGCAGCAATCGCCTCGCGCAGGCCGCGCATCAGGTCCTGGTAGTAGTGCAGGTTGTGGATCGTGGCCAGCATCGGCCCGAGCATCTCGCCGCACTTGTCCAGGTGGCGCAGGTAGGCGCGCGAAAAACCCGATGCACAGGTGTAGCACGCGCAAGCCCCGTCGATGGGCCGCGTGTCGCGCTCGTACTGCGCGTTGCGCAGGCGCAGCACGCCGTTGCGCGTGAAGATGTGCGCGTTGCGCGCGTTGCGCGTGGGCATCACGCAGTCGAACAGGTCGATGCCGCGCGCCACGGCTTCGACGATGTCCTGCGGCCGGCCCACGCCCATGAGGTAACGCGGCCGGTCCTGCGGCAACAGCGGCAGCGTTTCCTCCAGCGTGCGGTTGCGCTCGGCTTCGGGCTCGCCGACCGCAAGCCCCCCGACCGCATAGCCGTCGAAACCGATCTGCAACAGGCCGCGTGCCGAGACCTCGCGGAACTTCGGATACGTGCCGCCTTGCACGATGCCGAACAGGGAGTTCGGATTGCGCAAGTCGTCGAACGCACGCCGCGAACGCGCGGCCCAGCGCAGGCTCAGTTCCATTGAGTCGCGCACCTGCCGCTCGGTCGCGGGATAGGGCGTGCACTCATCGAAGATCATGGCGATGTCGGAATCGAGCACGCGCTGGATGCGCATGGATTCCTCCGGCGACAGGAACACGCGCGAGCCATCCACCGGCGAGGCGAAACGCACGCCCTCCTCCGTGATCTTGCGCCGCTCGGCCAGCGAGAACACCTGGAAACCGCCCGAGTCCGTGAGGATGGGCTTGTTCCAACCGATGAACTTGTGCAGCCCGCCGAACTCGCCGATCACGTCCAACCCGGGCCGCAGCCAGAGATGGAACGTGTTGCCGAGGATGATCTGTGCGCTGGTTTCGGCGACCGAACGCGGCGTCATCCCCTTGACCGATCCATACGTGCCGACCGGCATGAATGCCGGCGTTTCGATCGTGCCGCGCGGAAACGTGACGCGGCCGCGGCGGGCGGCGCCGTCGGTGGCGAGCAGATCGAAGCGCATCGAACTCATGCACCGGCTCCATTCAGCAAGATCAGCATCGCATCTCCATACGAGAAAAACCGGTAGCGTTGTTCGACGGCGTGGCGATACGCATCCAGCATCAATTCGCGTCCCGCGAATGCCGACACCAGCATCAACAAGGTGGATTCGGGCAGGTGAAAATTCGTGACCAGCGCATCGACGCTGGCAATCTTGTAACCGGGGAAAATGAAAATCTGGGTTTCGCCGGCGAACGGCTGCACTTCGCCGGCGCGCATGGCCGATTCCAGCGCACGCACCACGGTGGTGCCGACCGCGACCACACGACCGCCGCGCGCGCGCGCGCGGCGGATTTTCTCCACGAGTTCCGCACCGACGTTGAGCCATTCGCGGTGCATGGTGTGGTCTTCGATGCGCTCGCTGCGCAGCGGCTGGAACGTGCCCGCGCCGACATGCAGGGTGACATAGCCGAAATCCACGCCCTTGGCGCGCAGTGCCTCGAGCAGCGGCGCGTCGAAGTGCAGGCCGGCGGTTGGCGCCGCGACCGCCCCTGGCGACTTGGCATAAATGGTTTGATAGCGTTCGGCGTCGGCGGCTTCGTCGGCGCGCGCGATGTACGGCGGCAACGGCATGTGGCCGAGCCGCAGCAGGAGTTTTTCCAGCGGTTCGTGACCGCCGTAACGCAAAGTATAGAATTCCCCTTCGCGGCCGAGCACCTCGAGCACGCTGCCGTCTTCGAGCCCGCCGTCATCGAGAATGATCCTGCTGCCAGCCTTCGGCTTCTTGCTCACGCCGATCTGCGCGATGGCCTCGTGCGCGCCGGTAACGCGCTCGATCAGGATTTCCACCGCGCCGCCGGTTTCCTTGCGCCCGTACAAGCGCGCCGGCAGCACGCGCGTGTCGTTGAACATGAGCAGATCGCCCGGCTTGAGGTATTCGCCCAGGTCGGTGAATTGACGGTCCGCGAAGCCTCGTGCCGGCACGTCAACCACGAGCAGGCGGCTAGCCGAGCGTTCGGACAAGGGCGCCTGCGCGATCAGTTCGGGCGGCAGGTCGTAATGGAAGTCGGATTTTTTCACCGCGCGATTGTACGTGGTGTGCGTTGCTTGGTCGAAGCCAGGCAGCCATCCGTGGATGTCCTCCGTTCGACATCCATGTCTCACCTGCAGCATCGCTTGTGCGAGGCTATAACCAACCTTTCTGCCGCGCCAGCCGATACGCCTCGATGCGATTGCTCACGCCAAGCTTGCCGATCGCTTCGGAAAGGTAATTGCGCACGGTACCTTGCGACAGATGCAACTGCACGGCAATTTCGCCGGCCGACTTGCCCTCGCCGGCAAGCCGCAGCACCTGACGTTCGCGGTCGTTGAGTGGATCATCACCCGACCAGGCCTCAAGCGCGAGCTGCGGATCGATGGCGCGACCGCCGCGATGGACCTTGCGTATCGCTTCAGCCAGTTGCTCGGCGGGTGCATCCTTGAGCAGATATCCGCCGACGCCGGCATCGAGTGCCCGGCGCAGGAATCCCGGGCGCGCGAACGTGGTCAGGATGATGACCTTGATGCCGGGTTCACGCTCGCGGACGCGCTGCGCCAATTCCAGGCCGGTCAATTTCGGCATTTCGATGTCGGTGACGACGACATCGGGTTTCCCGGTCTGCGCCAGCTGCCACGCTTCCTCGCCGTCCGCGGCACAGCCGATCACGTCCAGGTCGGACTCGAGCTTGAGCAGCGCCGACAGCGCGCCGCGCACCATGGCCTGGTCTTCGGCGAGCAAGACCTTGATCATGTCGTGCGCAATTCGATTGCCGTGGCGACACTGACTTGTTGCGGCGGCGACATGCTGGCGATGATGGTTGTGCCATGCCCGCGCTGCGAATCCACGCGCAGTTCGGCGCCGATCGCATCAAGCCGTTCACGCATGCCGGTCAGACCGTTGCCGGGCACGATGTCGCCGCCACGGCCGTTGTCAGCGATGCGCAGGACGAGCCGGTTGTCCTCGCATTCCAGCGCGACGCTGGCATGCGTCGCGCGCGCATGACGCTGGATATTGGTGAGCGCTTCACGCACGGTCATCGCCAAAGCCGTCTCGACGTCCACCGGCAAGTTGGCATCAGCCAGCGCGTAATCCAGGCGCACGCCGTTGGATTCGAGCAAGAGCTTGCCCGACGCAAGCTCCGCGGCGATGCCGGCCGCGCGGATGCCCGTCACCGCGCGGCGCACCTGCGCCAGGGCATCGCGCGCGACGCGTTCCACGTCTGCCATTTCGCGTTTGGCCCCGGCGGCGTCGCGGTCGAACAATCGATTCGCCAATTCCGACTTGAGCGTGATCAACGACAAGGTGTGGCCGAGAAGATCATGCAAGTCGCGGCCGATGCGTTCGCGTTCGGCGGTGGACGCCAGGCGCCGGATCTCGTCGTGGCTCAGGCGCAATTCCGAGTCCTTTTTCTCGGAGATGTGGTGGATGAGATTGCCGCCACCCACCGAAAACGCCACCATCGACATCGCAATCACGGCCACCCACGGCCAGTCTTGCCACCACGCATACAAAATGAAAAGTGCAATCACACCGACCATCGCCAGAATGCCGGAGCGCACGGATCCGGTGTTCGCGAAAAAGGCGCAGGCGTAGATCATGTAGGTCACGCCTGCGCTGTGATTCCATTGCGCGACGGCGAAACCGAGTGCGGCCACGCTCGCGGCCAGCCATGGCGCATAGCGCCGCGAAACCGTGAAGAAGAGCGTGTAAATGAACAGGAACAGGGCGAGACTTACTGTCGTGGCAACGATCCACGCGGCACCGATCTGGTTGTTGAAAAACAGGTCCACCAACGCCCACACCAGCCAGATGAGGTTGCCGTAAATCACATAACGGCGTTTCCCGACCTGTGTCTCCAGGCTCATCAGCGAATCGGGTGCCGGGCTGAACCACTTCGATAAGGCGCGCATGGATGCGGACTCTGAATCCTCAGGAACTGCGCGCCAGCCAGCGCCGCGCGATGCCGAAGCATACCGCGCTGAACGCGCCGAGCCACAAAAGATGCCCACCGATGCCGCCCGTCGTCGGCTGGCCGGTCGTCATCAGGGCAAGCTGGCCCAGGTGCCACGCCGGCCACAAGGGCGCGATCTGCGCCAGGAAATGCGGCACCATCGACAGCGGCATCCACAAGCCGGACAGGAAGGACATCGGCAGATAGATCAGGTTGACGATGGCCGGCGCCGCCGAGGCATTCGCACGGCTGCCGATGACCAGGCCCAGCGCGCACATCGGCAGTGCACCGCCGATGGAAACGACGCCCAGCGCCAGCCATTGCAGGAACGCAAGGCGCACGCCGCCAAGCGCAAACGCCATGGCGGCGAGAACGAGATAAATGAGGGCTCCGAACAGCATCGCCATGAAAAGCTTGGCGAGCAGATAGGCGCCCGGCGGCATCGGCGCGACGCGCTTGAGCGCCAGCCAGCCTTTCTCGCGTTCGATCGCCACGGCCACGCCGAAACCGAACAGGCTAGGCGCCATCACGCCAAACACGCTGTACGTGGCGAACAGGTAATGCGCCGCACCCGCGTTGCCGTGATTGAGCAGCAGGCCGAACAGCAGGAAGAACAGCGGCGGGAACATCAGCGTCGGCACCGCAAACGAGGGCGTGCGCAGCACGCGCAGGAATTCGTACTTGGCTTCCAGTACGTAGGCCGGAAGCGAGCGGTACGCTGTAGATGACATGACGGTGGATTGGGCGATCGCATTCATTACGCGGCCTCCTTCGTAATCTCGACAAACGCTTCGGCCAATCCGGCGCGCTGGATTTCCAGTTCCTGCAACTGCGCATCCTGATCGAGCAGGCGGCGCACCACGGCTTCGGCGGCATCGGCAACGATTTCCACACGGTCTCCATCACGCATTGCACTACGCATGGATGGCCAGTTCGCGATTGCCCCGGCATCGGTCGAAGTCACACAGCGGATTTTCTTCTGCGCCACGCGGGCACGGATTTGCGCGACACTGCCCTCGGCGACGATGCGACCATTCGCGAGTACGGCGACGCTATCCGCCAGCGCCTCGGCTTCTTCCAGATAGTGCGTGGTCAGCACGATCGCGCAGCCTTCATTGACCAGGGTGCGGATCGTTTTCCAAAGAGTGGACCGCGCGTCGATATCCAGCCCGGTGGTCGGCTCGTCCAGAAACAGGATTTCGGCGCGGCCGGCGATGGCGAGCGCAAACTGCACGCGCCGCTGCTGGCCGCCGGACAACTTTCCGTACTGCCGCGCAAGCAACATCTCAACGCCGGCCATCGCAGCGATGTCGGCGATCGTGCGCGGATTCGGGTAGTAGCTGCGGAACAGCGCGATCAACTCGCCCACGCGCAGGCCATCCGGCACCGCAGCCGCCTGCAACATGGCGCCGATGCGCCGACGCGCGGCGAGCAGGTGCGGCGCAAGACCGAAGAGACTCGCGCTGCCGGCATCCGGTCGCTGCAGGCCCAGCAGCAGCGAAATCGCCGTGGTCTTGCCCGCGCCATTGGGACCCAGCAAGGCCAGCACATTTCCACGCCGCACTTGCAGGTTCACGCCGTCCAGCGCCTGCAACTTTCCGAAGCGCTTGCTCGCGCCGTTGAGCACGGCGACCACATCCGTATCGTCCGACATCGCACACCTCCTCGAAGATGCGGGAAGTCTGCATTCAGTGCGACCCGGCGGGCAGTCGCGTCGGTCAGGACTTGGCCGTGACACCTGTCATCAAGCGGCTCCACCGACCCTGCCAAAAAGTGGCCCCATCGATGGACCGCTTGCGCGTGGTAAAATGGCGCCGGTTCAGGGATTTTTCGTTCTTTCGGCGTGCCGATCGCGGTGCGCCGTCGTCATCCGTGGAGGTGCAACATGTCCGTGATCGCCAAACTCGCCGAACTGCGCCGCAATGGCAAGGTACGCACCCAGGGCCTGCCCGACGCCACCGTCGAACGCATGGCCGCGCAGTTTCCGGAGCTGGTCGAGGCCATCGACGAAGCCCTGGTCGCGCAGCAAGCGCTGGCCGCGGAATTCCCCGATTTGTTGAAACTCGACGAAGCCGCGCAGCTTGCGCGCGTGCAGGGCGAATTCGTCAATTTCTACGCCGACGATGCGGTAAACCCCTACGTTGCGCTGGCCGCGCGCGGCCCGTGGGTCGTGACCCTCAACGGTGCCGTGATCCACGATTCTGGCGGCTACGGCATGCTCGGTTTCGGTCACACGCCGAAGGCGATCCTCGCGGCGATGGCCAAACCTGCGGCCATGGCCAACATCATGACGCCGAGCGTGAGCCAGATGCGCTTCACGCACGCCTTGAAGGCCAACATCGGTACAGCGCGCGGCGGCTGCCCCTACACGAAGTTCATGTGCCTGAATTCCGGCTCGGAAAGCGTCTCGCTCGCCTGCCGCATCACCGACGTCAACGCCAAGCAGATGACCGACGCGGGTGGCAAGTACGCGGGGCGCACGATCAAGCGTCTCGCCGTCAAGGGCGCCTTCCATGGCCGCACCGAGCGCCCGGCGGTGTATTCGGATTCCTCGCGCAAGGCCTACGTGCAGAACCTCGCCAGTTTCCGCGACGAGCACAGCCTGCTCACGGTCGAGCCCTACAACGTCGAGCAGTTGCGCCAGGTCTTTGCCGACGCCGACAAGAACGGCTGGTTCATCGAGGCGATGTTCCTGGAACCCGTCATGGGCGAAGGCGATCCCGGCCGCGCGGTCACTCCGGAGTTTTACGCTGCCGCACGCGAGCTCACGCGCAGCCACGGCTCGCTGTTCCTCGTCGACTCGATCCAGGCCGGCCTGCGCGCGCACGGCGTGCTGTCGATCGTCGACTACCCGGGATTCGAGAAACTCGATCCACCGGACATGGAAACCTATTCCAAGGCGCTCAACGGTGGCCAGTACCCGCTGTCCGTGCTCGCCGTGACGGAAAAAACCGCCGCGCTCTACAAAAAGGGCATCTACGGCAACACCATGACCGCCAATCCGCGCGCGCTGGACGTCGCCTGCGCCGCGCTCGGTCTGGTGACGCCGGAACTCAAGGCGAACATCCGCGCGCGCAGTGCCGAATTCCTCGACAAGCTGGGCAAGCTCAAGAGCGAACTGCCGGGGCTGATCACCAAGGTACAGGGCACGGGCCTGTTGTTCTCCTGCGAACTGGCGCCGGAATTCAAGTGCTATGGCGCAGGCAGCACCGAGGAATGGCTGCGCGAGCATGGCATCGGCGTGATCCACGGCGGCGCCAATTCGCTGCGCTTCACGCCAACGTTCTACGTGACCTCGACCGAAGTCGACCTCGTCATCGATGGGGTCAGACAGGCGTTGTTGAACGGACCGCGCATGGTGAAGGCGGCCTAAACCACATCCGTTCGTGTTGAGCGTAGTGGAGCGCCAGCTCCGCGAAGTCGAAACACTGTCCTTCGACTTCGCGCCTGCGGCGCTACGCTCAGGACGAACGGGATTTCCAAAATCCGCCCTGAACGACAACACCCATCGGCGATTTCCTACAGACGCGATTCAGCGGCGTGGCATCATTGTGCGCCGCAGCTACGCAGGGCAATGGTGCCGGCGTAGACTCCGGCGGCAGCACCGCCACCCTCACCTGGAGATCACCATGAAGTTCGCCGTTACCACGCTCGCCTTCGTCCTCGCCGCCGCTGTCGGCAGCGCATTTGCCGCCGAAACCGCACCGGCCAAGCCCATGACCACCCAACAAAGCAAGATGAGCACCTGCTCCAAGGATGCCCACGCCAAGGGCCTGAAGGGCGACGAATACAAGTCGTTCATGAGCACCTGCCTCAAGGGTAGTTCCGCGGCCCCGGCCGCAACGCCAGTCGCCGCCCCGGCACCGGCCAAGACCGCCAGCGCCAGGGAAGCCCAGCAGGAAAAGATGAAGTCCTGCAATGCGGAAGCCAAGACCAAGGCCCTGAAGGGCGCCGCGCGCAAGTCGTTCATGAGCACGTGCCTCAAGGGCGATGCCGCGCCGGCCGCTGCCACCCACTGAGTTTCCGCCATCCTCCCTGATGGCAAGAACCAGCAAGCGGCCGGCCATGGCCGCTCTTCCCGACAAGCCAGAACCGGGCCGCGAGGCCCGGTTCTTTTTTCTCAGCGAAAGCGGTCGGTCGCCTCGATCAATTCATGCGTGATGCCGGGTTCGAACGCCGAATGCCCGGCATCGGGCACAATGCGCAAATCAGCCTCGGGCCAGGCTCGGTGCAGGTCCCAGGCGCTGCGGATCGGACACACCACGTCGTAGCGGCCCTGCACGATCACGGCCGGGATGCCTTTCAGCATGTTCGCGTCGCGCAACAACTGGTCGTCGCATTCGAAGAATCCGCCATGGACGAAGTAGTGGCATTCGATGCGCGCAAAGGCGAGCGCGAATTCGTCAGCACCGGTCGACGCGATATAGTCCGGATTCTGGCGCAGGTAACTGGTTGCCCCTTCCCACGTCGACCAGACCTTCGCCGCTGCGAGGCGTGTCGCGACGTCCGGACTCGTGAGGCGTCGGTGGTAGGCACCGATCAGATCTGCGCGCTCGTCCGGCGGAACATGATCGCGGTAGGCTTCCCACGCATCCGGATAAATCGCGTCGCAGCCCTTCTGGTAAAACCATTCCAGTTCCCAGCGGCGCAGCATGAAGATGCCGCGCAACACCAGTTCGGTCACGCGCTGCGGATGCTTTTGCGCGTAGGCGAGCGCCAGCGTCGAGCCCCACGAGCCGCCAAACACCTGCCAGCGCTCGATGCGCAGATGCTTGCGCAGGCGCTCCATGTCGGCGACCAGGTCCCAAGTCGTGTTGTCGGCGAGTTCCGCGTGCGGCGTGGATCGCCCGCTGCCACGCTGGTCGAACAGCACGATGCGGTAATGTGCCGGATCGAAAAACCGCCGGCTACTGGCATTGCAACCCGCGCCAGGTCCGCCATGCACGAACACCACGGGCTTGCCGCGTGGATTGCCGCATTGTTCGTAGTGCAGCGTGTGCAGTGCCGACACCGCGAGGCGACCGCTGTCGAAAGGCTCGGTTTCGGGATACAGCATGCGTCGAGTAGCAGACATGGCAGGCCATCCATGCGATCGGATGGCCTAGGATAGCGAAACCGGCTCCGGACGTGCACGCTGTCATGCGGCGTGACGCATGTCCCCTTCCGCCGCAGCACCCAACGGCGCGGCACCAAACCAATGCAGATGTTCGGCGCAGACCGCGACTTCGCCGAGGATCAGCAAGGCGGGTGCTTTCGCGGCGTGCCGGCTTGCTCGTTCCGGCAATTGCGCGAGCGTGCCGACGATGACGCGCTGATCCGGCATCGAACCGTTTTCGATCAGGGCAAATGGCGTCGAGGCCGCGCGTCCGTGCGCAATCAGGCGATCGCGCAGCGCTTCCAGCTGCCCTACTCCCATGTAAATCGCCAGCGTCTGTCGCTCGGCTGCCAAGGACCGCCAGTCGAGCGTATCCAGCGAATCGCGGCAATGCGCGGTGACGAAACGCACCGATTGCGCATGCTCGCGGTGCGTCAGCGGTATACCCGCATGGGCGGCACAGGCCAGCGCGGCCGTGATCCCGGGCACGACCTCGTAATCGATGCCGTGTGCGCGCAGGAACTCGAGTTCCTCGCCGCCACGTCCGAACACGAAGGGATCGCCCCCCTTCAGCCGCACCACGCGCCTGCCAGCGCTGGCGTGATCGAGCATCAGGTTGTGGATGCGCGACTGGCCCATGGCGGCTGCCCCCGTACGCTTGCCGACATCGATGTAAAGCGCGTCACGTCGCGCCATACCAAGCACATCACTGCCGACGAGCCGGTCGTGCAGGATGACATCCGCTTCGCCAAGCGCGCGCAACGCACGCAAGGTCAACAGGCCCGGATCGCCGGGGCCGGCACCGACCAGCGCGACCGAACCTTTCGCGGCGGCGGGCTGCGCCGCAAGCGACCGGCGAAGCGCCGTTTCGGCTTGTTCATGCTGCCCACGCCGCAGCAATGCCGCAACTGGCCCGTCGATGATGCGCGTGTAGAAATGCCGACGGGCCACCGCATCCGCGTGGCGCGTGCGGATGCGCGCGCGGAAGCGGTTCAGCAGACGCGCCAGCGGTCCGAGCGAACGATCCAGCCATGCCTCGATCCGCTCGCGCAGCAGCCGCGCCAACACGCGTGACGCGCCGCCGCTGGA
>JAFEFP010000060.1 GCA_018240545.1 Pseudomonadota bacterium
CCAGCACGTCGACGTCGTAGGCCTGGGCGCGGGCGCCGCCCCATTCCACTTCGATCGCGCGCGCCGGATCGCGCGCGCGCAGGCGCGCGAAGCTGGCGCAATCGGCGCGGTGGATCGAGACGCCCTTGCCGCGCGTGATGTAGCCGGCGATCGCGTCGCCGGGCAGCGGCTGGCAGCAGCGCGCGAGCACGGTAAGCAGGTTGCCGACACCCTCGATGACGACCGCATCCTTGCCGCGCCTGGGCGGGCGCGGCGCCTGCGGCGCGGGAACCGGCGGCGGCGTGTGCGTTTCATGCAAGGCGCGCGCAACCTGCCCCGCCGTGATTTCGCCCAGCGCCAGGGCGATGAGGAAATCCTCCAGCGTCTTGTGCTGGAACTTCGCCGGCAGCGCTTCCACGTCCGCGTTGCCCAGCGCGAGCCGCTTGAGTTCCCGGTCGAGGATCGCGCGGCCGGCAGCCAGATTCGCGGCAAGATCGGCATGGCGGAACCAGTTGCGTACCTTCTGCTGCGCGCGATGGGTGTTGAGGAATCCGTGCTGCGGTGCCAGCCAGTCGCGGCGCGGTTCGATGGTCTTGCCGGTGAGGATCTCCACGCGGTCGCCGCTGACCGGCTGGAAGCCCAACGGCACGATGCGGCCGTTGACCTTGGCGCCGCGACAGCGATGCCCGACGTCGGTGTGCACGTGGTAGGCGAAATCGAGCACGGTCGCGCCGCTGGACAGATCCATCACCTGCCCTTGCGGCGTGAGCAGGTAGACGCGATCCTCGAGGATGTCGGTGCGGAATCCCGCGAGCAGCGCGCCGTCGTCGTCGGCCTCGCCCTTGGCTTCGAGCAGTTGCCGCATCCAGGCGACCTTGCGCTCGAACTCGGCATCGGCGCCGCCGCCTTCCTTGTAGCGCCAGTGCGCGGCGACGCCGCCTTCGGCATGCGCGTGCATGTCGTGCGAGCGGATCTGCACTTCCAGCGGCTTGCCCTCGGGACCGATCACGGCCGTATGCAGCGACTGGTAGCGGTTGCCCTTGGGCCGCGCGATGTAATCGTCGAATTCGCTCGGCAGCGGTGGCCACAGCGTGTGCACCACGCCGAGCGCGGCGTAGCAGGCGGCCACGTCGGAGACCAGCACGCGCAGCGCGCGGATGTCGTAGAGCGCGGAGAAATCGCCGCCCTTGCGCTGCAGCTTCTTCCAGATCGAATAGATGTGCTTGGGCCGGCCGGCGATCTCGGCTTCGATCCCGGCATCGGCCAGCGCCTCGCGCAATTTGGCGATGGCGCGCGCGATGAAGCGCTCGCGATCATCGCGGCGTTCGTCGAGCAGCCGCGCGATGCGCTGGTAGGTGACCGGTTGCAGATAACTGAAAGCGAGGTCTTCCAACTCCCACTTCAGTTGCCAGATGCCGAGGCGGTTGGCGAGCGGCGCGTGGATATCGGCAGTGAGTTGCGCCAACGCGCGGCGCTGGTCCGGCGGCGCCTTGGCGGCCGCGCGCAGGAACGCGAGCTGGCGCGCGAGCAGGATGAGCACGACGCGCAGGTCGCGGACGATGGCGAGCAACAGGCGGCGCAGGCCTTCGGCGTGTCCGGCGCCGCTGCGCGCGGCATACAGCGACCACACTTTTTCCGCGGCCTGCTGGCCTTCGACGAGGTCGCGCACGCGCGGCGCATCCTTGGCAAACGTATCCAGCGCGACGTCCACGCCCGCCTGCTGCAAGGCATGCACGATGCACGCGGCGAAGGTTTCCGAATCGGCGCGCAGGTCGGCGAGCAGGTTCAGCGAATCGAGCAATTCGGATTCGGCCGCGCGCGGCAGCGCTCCCGCGCGCGCAAGCAATGGCTGCAAGCGCGCACGCCAGGTTTCGTCGAAATGGCTGGCGATCCAGCCGTCGAGGCCGGATGCGGCGGAGGCGACCGCGTTCATGCGGTTACTGTGGCACGCGCCGTCGGCCGCGGCAATGCGGCCGGTCAAGTGCATGCGAGAAGTCTACGGATTGACGACGATGCGGAAGGTGGACTGCACCGTCGCTGCGGTTTCGCCGTTCGGGAAACCGCCACTCTCGGCGTCGGTCATCGTCGCCGTGCACAAGGCTGAGCCATACGTAGGCGGGTTGGTCAGCTGGAAGCTAAGGTCGTAATTCGTCGTCGATCCATCCGACGGATAGACGATCGGGTTGCCGTTCGTCGTAAAGATGGAGCCATTTTCCAGCGTGCATTGCACGTTTCCGCCGTTCGCATCACTACCCGTGTAATTGACAACAGCCGTTGTTTGCGCAGCGAGCTCATCGAAAGCGGCGACAGGCCCCGGCACTACCGTGCTCGCTGCCGTAAGGGAAATGAGATAGCGCAAAGCAAAGGTTCCGCATGAATTGGTGGTGCCAATGGAACAGGTCCAGGTCGGATAATTGTTGTTATTCGAGTCAGGCGGCAGCTGGTTCGCATCGGTCGTTACGACAGGCGCATCATTCTTGGTGCTGAAGATGTGTACCAGCGTGGACACCGGCGCGCCGTTCTTGCCCTGTGCATCGGTGGCCACGATCTGGACACCGGCCGAAACGCCGCTGGCGTAGGTTCCGTTCACGTTGTCCGTGGCGACATTGTTGAACTGGCCCTGATATTGGGTGGCAACGGAGAAGTCCCAGAATGTGGCGTTGTTCAGCGGGATATCGATCGTGCAGGTGCGGTTCACCGGCAATGTCGTGATCGGCGTCGCCGATCCGCAATCCGCCGCGACCGGAACCTGGATCCCGTTCGGCAGATTCAAGGTGACGCTGGCATGCAGCAGGTTGCCGGTCGATTCGGGCGAATCCGGATCGCTGATGCCGAACGTCAGCGTTCCGCTGTCGGTGTTTTCATGCAATGCGCCAACGGCGGCATTGAATGTATTGTCCGTGGCGACGCTTGGCGCGACATTCGCCAGAGTGTTGTTGCCCGTGGAGACATTGTCGTCGAGCTTGTTTTCTTCCAAGTCCAGCGGCGAAAACAAGGCCGCCATCACGACCGGCGCGCCGGAGGCGGGTAGCGATGACACGTTCGCCGCCAATTTGCGGAAAGCGACAAAATGCACGGTCTTGTGCTGGGTGCCGCCAATCGGCGCCTGCAGCGACACCGTCGCACCATAGTTGGAATAGTTGATGTTGATATCACCGAATGCCGCCGCCGTGCCGCCACTGGGAGGCGGGCTGACACAACTCGTTGCTCCCGCCGGCGCCACGCACCATTGTCCGGAAGTGGTATCGAACACCGATGTGTCGTAGCCTTCGATCAGCGCAAAATTGCAATCGAGGATGTTGCAATTAGTGCCGACCGGCAGCGGCGGAATGTCGACATCGACGGTGTAAATGTAGTAATTGCCGTTGGCCGCAGTCGGCAACTGGATCACGTTCAGGGCCACCGTGCTGTTGCCGAGAATGCCGCTGGTGCCGGGTACTTCGAAATCGCTGTCGAACAAGTCGCGCGAAACCTTGTGCACGAAATTCACGCCATCGCTGGTCGTGAGCCCATAGCACACCAGCGCATCGAGCGGATCGCCGCCGAACTGGACCTGGCTGCCATCGTAGACGAGATTCGTCGCGCCGTAGGCAATGGCGGAAACCGTCGGGGCGGCCGCCGTCGCGCCGAAGACGAAGGGCGGCGGAACGGCGGCCGTCGAGGCGTTTGCGCTGTAGTACAAGGGCCGGATGCCGACCGGGGTCGAACCGCTCGCCGCGGCGGTATTTCCGCACAACAGGGGATTGGCGGTAACCAGGGTGGCAACGGGATTGCTGCCGAAACTGTACTGGAAGGCGGCTATCGGCGGACTCGCCGTAGCGGGAGCGGTCAGCCCAACGGGAGGCTCGTCCATTGGAATGAGATTCGGCGGTGCGGACTGTGCTTGCGCCAGCCCGAAGAGGGAACCACCTGCGAATACTGCCAAACGCATGAACTGCATTGAAATTTGCACTCCGAAATCCAATCGTTGCCGGACCCGCAAAAACGGCCCGCTTATAACACGGGCCGCGGCCGTGAGCGCCACGCCGCGGCCCGATGGTAGGGTCTTTCCGACTTGCGGCAAGTATACAGCCCGCCCGGGCCGGTCATGTTAAACCGCAGTTAGCGCAACGCCTTGCGGGCGCCGCCGGCGAAGCTGGCAGAACCGGGCGAAGCCGCTACAATGGCCGGCGTCCGAAATCCCCCTACTGGAACGATCATGCGCCTCGCGTTCGCCTTGATATTTGTACTCTGCCTGGCCGGTTTCGCTCGTGCCGAACAATTCTCCTCGCTCGAGGAACGCATGTCGCAAAGCCAGTTCCACGCCGCCGGGCTGGACAAGCTCTCGCCGGACGAGCTCAAGGCCCTGAACGCCTGGCTGCAGGCGCATTATGGAACGGCGACGACCTACGTCACGCCGTCCGGCAAGCCCGTGTTCTACCCGCAGGAATCGGCGCGCGAATCCATCGAGGCGCACATCGCGGGCCCGTTCAGCGGCTGGTACGGCGGCACCGTGTTCACGCTCGACAACGGCCAGCAGTGGCGCCAGGCAGAATCCGGCAGCTACCAGTGCGGCACGTTCCAGGATCCCAAGGTCTCGATCAAGCCGATGCTGCTCGGCAGCTGGCTGATGTACGTCGAGCCATGCCGCAACCAGAGCGTGCGCGTGACGCGGATCAAGTAACCGCGCCGGTCACGCCTTCGCGCCCAACGCCTCGATCAGCTTCGCCAGGCGTTTCGGCGACACCGGCTCGGCGGTCTTCAGTTCCTGCGCGAACAACGACACGCGCAGTTCCTCGATCAGCCAGCGCAACTCGGCCAGCGCGGCATCTGCCGCGCCACTCGACGCCCGCAATTTCAGGTACGCCGCCCAGTACACGCGCACGCTGAGCATCTTCGCCTGGTCGCGCGCGGCATCCTGGCGCAGGCGCTCGGCGCGCAGGCGCATGGCCTTGAGATAACGCGGGAACTGGGACAGGCGCGCCGCGGCCGTGTCGCGCACGAAGCCCGGATACACCAGCGCATCGAGTTGCTCGCGCAGGTCATCGTAGTTGGCACTGGCGTACCCCATCAGCGGCGGCTCGAGCCAGGGCGACAGTTCGGCGTACGCGGCAAGGATTTCCTCGACGATCTTGAGTCGTTCGATCGCTGCCGGAAACAGCATTCGTGCGAGTTCGGACATGGCGCCGCGAAAAGCCTCGCGCGTGCGCAGATCCATGTCGCGGGCATTGAAAAGATCGGCAAGCGCCGCTTCGACGATGTCCTCGCGCAAGGCGTCGACGCTGGCGATGCCGGCATACTTGAGCGCAAGCTGGCGGTCGATCGGCAACTGCCGCCGCGCCTGCTTGATCGTCTCGCGCAGCGCGCGTCGCAGCAAGTGTTCGACGCCGCCCGCATGGGCGGCCCGGGCCTCATCGGCGCGCTCGAACACGCGCAATGCGACCGATTCGCCAAGGTCCACGAGCGCCGGATAGGCGGCCAATCCACCCGCGCCGTTCACGACTTCGGGAATCTCGTCGAAATCGAATTCGGCGACGTCCTCGCGCGTGAGTTCGCTATCGGCACGGCGCGAGAACGCTGCATTCGCCGCGCTGCCCCATTGCGCGCGCAGCGATTCGATGTCGCGGCTCTCGGCCAGCGTCTTGCCACTGCCCGGATGCGACTCGCCATCGAACACGCGAAATCGCATGCGCAGATGCGCCGGCATGTCGCTTCCGGAAAAATCCGCCGCGCCGACATCGACGCCGGTCACGCGCTTGAGGTACTGCGCCAGTACGGCCGCCAGCGGCTCATCGCGCGGCGCTTCGGATTCGGCGAACGCGCGCGCGAAATCCGGCGCCGGCACGAAGTTGCGGCGCAGCGATTTCGGCAGGCTGCGAATCAGTTCGGCGACCTTGTCCGGCAACAATCCCGGCACCAGCCACTCGCAGCGCGCGGCGGACACCGCGTTCACGAACGCAAGCGGCACCTGCAAGCTCACCCCGTCGGCGGCATCGCCCGGCACGAAACGGTACTCGAGCTTCAGGCGATGGCCGGCGAACTCCATGCTCGACGGAAAATCCGCCGCGCGCAAACCGGGCTCGGCAGCGAGCACATCGTCCAGCGACCAGCGCAGCGCCGCCTGTTCGACCGGCGTCGCGCGGCGATACCAGGCGTCGAACGCCGCTGTGGTCGAGACATCCGCAGGCATCTTCCCGGCAAAGAACGCGGCGAGTTCGTCTTCGCCTCTGACCAGCCCCGCGCGGCGCTGCTTGGCTTCGAGCTCGTGCGCCCGCGCGAGCACGCGCGCGTTCGCGCGCACGCAATCCGCGCGGCTGTCGATGTCGCCGCGCACCAGCGCCTCGCGCACGAACACGGCATGTGCGGCAGCGGGGTCTTGCGCACCAAACTGCACGGCGCGCTTTTCCACCAGCGTCAATCCGTACAGCGTGACTTGCTCGAACGCCAGCACCGCGCCGCGCTGGCGCGACCAGTGCGGATCACGCCAGGATTTTTTCACCAGGTGCGCGGCCTGCTTTTCGATCCATTCCGGTTCGATGCGCGCGCACGACATCGCGTAGACTTTTTGCAGGTCGATGATCTGTCCGGCGAGAATCCACTGTGGCGGCGATTTCGCCAGCGCCGAACCGGGGAAGATGCGAAAGCGTCGCTCGCGCGTGCCACGATAGTCGCCGCGCTCGTCCTTGCGCCCGACCTGGGTCGGCCAGCTCGCGAGCAGGCTGGCGTGGATCGACTCGTAGCTCGCTCCGTCCGCATTCTGCTTCCAGCCCGACTCGTCGGCGATCAACAACAACTGACGATGCAATTCGCGCCACTCGCGCATGCGCAGGTAGGAGAGAAACCGATCTTTGCACCAATCGCGCAATTTCGATTGCGTGAGTTCCTCGTGCGCCAAAGCGTGCGCCTGCCACAGGTTCAGTACGGTGACGAAATCGGATTTCGCGTCCAGCCACGGCGCATGCGCCGCGTCGGCGGCCTGGCGCGCATCCGCGGGACGCTCGCGCGGATCCTGGATCGACAGGAAGGCAACGAGGACGAGCAGCTCGCGCAGCGCACCCAGGCGTTGCGCTTCGATCAGCATGCGCGCCAGCGCTACATCGATCGGCCAGCGTGCCATCGCGGCCCCGATTCTGGTAAGCGCAAACCGAGAAGTGCGGCCACGGATGGCCGCTTTTTGATCTTCCGCGGTCATGGAGACCGCACCCAATTCCGTCAGCCGGCGCCAGCCATCGCCGATCGCACGCGCGTTCGGCGCCTCGACGAACGGGAATTTCTCCACCTCGCCGAGATTCAGGCTCAGCATGCGCAGGATCACGCCGGCCAGCGACGAGCGCAGGATTTCCGGATCGGAATAGTGCGGCCGCGAATTGAAATCGTCTTCTCCGTACAAGCGCACGCATACGCCGGGGCCGACGCGACCACAGCGACCCTTGCGCTGGTCGGCCGCGGCCTGCGCGATCGGTTCGATGTGCAGGCGCTCGAGCTGGTTGCGCGGCGAATAGCGCTTGACGCGGGCGGTGCCGGTATCGACGACATATTTGATGCGCGGCACGGTGAGCGAGGTTTCCGCGACGTTCGTCGCCAGCACGATGCGCCGGCCCGCGCCGGGCTTGAACACGCGATCCTGCTCGGCCGCCGACAGGCGTGCGTACAACGCCAGGATTTCAGAGGACCGGTATCGGCGTTGCGTCAATACGCGATGCGCATCGCGGATTTCGCGCTCGCCGGGCAGGAACACGAGCACGTCGCCACGCGGATCCTCGGCCGTGATTACATCCAGCGCCGCGACGATCTGCTCGGTCACGTTCGCTTCGCCGCGTTCGTCCGGTGCACGCCAGCGCACCTCGACCGGGAAGCCGCGGCCTTCGACTTGGACGACCGGCGCGCCACCGAAATGTTGTGCAAATATCTTCGTGTCGATGGTCGCCGAGGTGACGATGAGCTTGAGGTCGCGGCGTTTGGCGAGCAGGCGCTTCAGATAGCCGAGCAGGAAGTCGATATTCAGGCTGCGCTCGTGCGCCTCGTCGAGGATGATCGTGTCGTAGGCGTTGAGCCAGGGATCCGATTGCGTTTCGGCGAGCAGGATGCCGTCGGTCATGAACTTGACCAGCGTGCGTTCGCTGGATTGATCCGCAAATCGCACCTGATACCCGACGATTCCGCCGAGTTCGACGCCAAGCTCGGCGGCCACGCGGCGTGCGACGCTGCGCGCGGCCACGCGGCGCGGCTGCGTGCAGCCGATGAGGCCGGCCACTCCGCGCCCGGCGGCAAGGCACAGTTTTGGAATTTGTGTACTTTTTCCGGAGCCGGTTTCGCCGGCCAGTACGATCACCGGATGCGCACGGATCAGGCGCACGATCTCGTCCGCCTTGGCCGCGATCGGCAGGGATTCGTCGATGCGGATTGCCGGAACGCTTTGCGCGCGCGTGGCGAAACGCGAGCGCGCTGCATCCACTCGCGCGCGCCAATCCGTCAGTTTCGCCGGATCGGGTTCGGTGCCGAGCCTTTCCAGCGCGCGCGCGAGACGGCGCCGTTCGACGAGCGGGGTTTCGTCGAGCAGGCGAATGAGTCCGGAATTGGTGCGCGGCGACGGGGTCACGACAAGGATTGATGCGCTCTATCGAACACATCGCAAGATTCGATTTTTCCTTTGTGCAGTGCGGGATTATAGTGTGTGCATCGACTGGAAAAGGAGATTGTCATGGCAAAGGCAAAAGCAACCCGCATCGACATCGCGCCGAAACTGCGCGACCGCATGGTCGCCCTGCTCGACCGGCAACTCGCCGACACGCTGGATCTTCAGACCCAGCTCAAGCAGGCGCACTGGAACGTCAAGGGCCCGCACTTCATCGCCCTGCACGAGCTGTTCGACAAGCTCGCCGAGGAACTCGAAGAACCCGTGGACGACATCGCCGAGCGCATCACGTCTCTCGGTGGCGTGGCGCACGGCACCGCGCGCATGGCGGCGAAGGCTTCGCGCCTGAAGGAATTCCCGGATGGCTGGATCGACGGCCCGCGAGCCGTTGCCGCCCTCGCCGACCGTTTCGCCGCACTCGCCGCGAGCACGCGCAAGGCAATCGACACCTCCGGCAAGGCCGGCGACGCCGACACCTCGGACCTGTTCACCGGCATTTCGCGCGAGTTGGACAAGGCGCTGTGGTTCCTGGAAGCGCACCTGGCCTGAACCGTCCAGCAAGTTGCGACGACAACGCCCGGCACCCGCCGGGCGTTTGCTTTGCGGATGCCGCCTGCACGCGAATCGGCTAAAGTCCGAATTCGACAATCACAGGGGATCGCCATGCGTCGTTTCGCGTCACGCACGCTGTGCGCGCTACTGGGCGCCGGCGTCATGCCGGCCACGCACGCCGCCATCTGTTTCGTCACCACGTTGGGCACAAGCGCGAACACGGGTGCCGCCTGGTCTTCACCCTACGATCTGCAAACGGCGCTCGGTGCCGCCCCCTGCACCGAAGTCTGGGTCGCCGCGGGGATCTACAAACCGACCCCCGCCAGCGATCGGGCCATTTCATTTGGCGTCCGCCCCGGCGTCGCCGTCTATGGTGGATTTGCTGGCAACGAGTCGAGGCGCGGCCTGCGCAATCCGGCGGCGAAGCTCACGGTACTGTCTGGCGATCTCGCGGGCGATGACAGCGACGTCAATTCCGGCGACGGCGTCGATGCGGGGGTTTCTGCCAACAATGCCGACAACAGCTACAACATCGTTGTGATGAATGGCATTGGCACACCGATCACATCCACTACGGTGCTCGATGGATTCACCATCACCGGAGGCAATGCAAATGGCCCCATTGCGGCGCAACAAAGCGGAGGCGGTCTGTATTGCAACGGCCAAGGCGGCACGTGCAGCCCGACCCTGAACAACCTCGTGTTCAGCGGCAATTTCGCCAGCGGCAGCGGCGGCGCGCTCTATGCCGACGGATCGTATGCAGGCGTGAGCAACCCGCAGTTGACCAACGCCACATTCAGCGGCAACAGCGCAACGGCGTACGGCGGCGCGCTCTACAGCTACGGCTTTTCCGGCACCAGCGCCCCGGCCCTGATCAACGTCACTTTCAGGGCGAATACGGCGGGCGCTGGCGGCGGCGCGATGATGAGCGCGCGCGGCAACCCGGTCCTGACCAATGTCACTTTCCGCGGGAACAGCGCCTTCGCGGCCGGCGGCGCGATCTACCTGTCCAGCGCCAACGCGGTGCTGACCAACGTGATCCTGCAGGACGACACGGCGACCACCACGAATTCCGAAATCGCCTTCGACACCGGAGGCACCGCCACGCTCGATCACGGTCTGGTCTGGAGCTCGGGTACGGGCAGCGGCGCCTGCCCCGCCGGCGCCACCTGCACGAACATGCAGTACGCCGATCCCCTGCTTGGCGTCTTGCAGGACAATGGCGGATTCACGCCCACGTTCCTGCCCGGCACGGGCAGTGCGGCGATCGACAACGGCAAGGATGCGGGCTGTCCCGCCACGGACCAGCGCGGCTTGCCGCGCCCGCAAGGCATGCATTGCGACATCGGCGCGGCGGAAGTGCTGCAAACCTGTTTCGTCGATACCGCTGCCACGGGCGCGAACAGCGGCCGCTCGTGGACGGATGCGTTCGTCGACCTGCAATCCGCGCTCGCCACGGCGGGATGCAGCGAAATCTGGGTCGCGAAAGGCATCTACAAACCAACCGCAGGCAATGACCAGACGATCAGTTTCACGATCCCGGCCGGCACCGCCGTGTATGGCGGGTTCGCCGGCAACGAGACGGTGCGCGGCGCCAGCGATCCACGATCCAATCCGACCGTACTTTCTGGTGACCTCGGCGGCAACGACACCGGCGCGGCG
>JAFEFP010000061.1 GCA_018240545.1 Pseudomonadota bacterium
GCCCCCGGCCGCAACCTCGCCGTGCTGGTCGAAGCCGCCGTGCGCAACCATGTGCTCAAGACCAAGGGCATCGACCCGGCGCAAACCTTCCTCGACCGCCAGGCCCACCAGATGCAGCGGCAGGCGCCGTGGTGAGCGGATGAGCGCGACCGATTCGACCTCGTCGCCCGCCACCCGCCTGATCATCGTCAGCGGCATGTCTGGTTCGGGCAAGACCATTGCGTTGCGTGCGCTGGAGGATCTGGACTATTACTGCGTGGACAACCTGCCCGGCGCGCTGCTGCCCGCGTTCGTCGCCGAGACGATGCGCACCGGCATGCATCCGCGCCTGGCGGTCGGCATCGACGTGCGCAACCGGCCGCAGGACCTGAACCAGTTGCCGGCGATCCTCGCCGACCTCGCGCAGCGCGGCATCCAGGCGCAGTTGATCTTCTGCGATGCGCGCGACGAAGTGCTGCTCAAGCGCTATTCGGATACGCGCCGGCGCCATCCGCTGACCGGCGAAGGCGTTTCGCTCACCGACGCCATTGCGCGCGAGCGCAAACTGCTCAAGCCGCTGGCCGCCATTGCCGATCGCGTGATCGATACCGCCGATTTGAACGTGCACCAGCTGCGCCGCCTGATCGCCACGGAACTGGGCATGGCTGGCGGGCCGCTGTCGCTGCTGTTCGAGTCCTTTGCCTACAAGCGCGGCGTGCCGGCCGACGCGGACTTCGTGTTCGACGCGCGTTGCCTGCCCAATCCGCACTGGGAAGCGCCGCTGCGGCCGCTGTCCGGACGCGACGCCACGGTACGCGCGTGGCTGGAAGGCAAGCCCGAAGTCGTCGCCTACCTGGCGCAGGTGCGCGATTTCCTCGACGCCTGGCTGCCGCGTTTCGAAGCGGACAACCGCTCGTACGTGACCATCTGCATCGGCTGCACCGGCGGGCGCCATCGCTCGGTGTACCTGGCCGAGAGCCTCGCCGCGCATTTTCGCGGTACGCGCGAGCAGGTGCTCACCTTCCACCGGGAACTGGAATGAACCTTTGCGCCCGTCATGCCGGCCTGGTCGAGTGTCGGCGACAGCCGACCGAGGGGCATCCAGACTGCAAGGATGCCGAAGTACTTCAGCGCATGCGTATCGAGGGTATCGCCATCCATGGCCTCTGGATTCCGGCACTCCATGCCGGAATGACGATGTTTGGGGAGCTGGAATGAGTGTCGGCATACTCTTGCTCACCCACGAAGCGATGGGCGCCGCGCTCATCGCCACGGCGCGGCATGTCCTCGGCCGCATCCCGCTGCCGCTGGAGGCGTTGGCAATCCCGCCGGGCAGCGACGCCGACGCTGCGCTGCGCGAGGCCGCCGCGCGCGTGCGCAAACTCGATTCCGGCGAAGGCGTGCTGGTGCTTACCGACGTCTATGGCGCCACGCCGAGCAACATCGCGCAGCGCCTGCCGGCCATGGGACTGGATATCCGCCGAGTCTCCGGGCTGAACCTGCCGATGCTGCTGCGCGCGCTCAATTATCCGGAACAGCCGCTGGCGGAACTGGCGCAGACCGCGGCCAACGGTGGCCGCGCCGGGATCGTCGAACATGGTTGAACGCGAAATCACCATCACCAACAAGCTTGGCCTGCACGCGCGCGCTTCGGCCAAGCTCGTGCAACTGCTGCAGGGGTTCCCGTGCAACGCCTGGCTCGTGCATCGTGGTCGCGAAGTGAATGCGAAGAGCATCATGGGCGTGATGATGCTGGCCGCGGGCATCGGCCAGAGCATCCTCCTGCGTTGCGACGGTCCGGACGAGGTCGCCGCGCTGGAGGCGATGGCGGAACTGTTCGCGCGCAAGTTCGACGAGGGCGCGTGATGACCGCCACTTCGTCGATCGCCCCCGCACCCCTTGGCCTCTCCCCCGACAAAGCGGGGCAGAGGGGGCGTGATTGTCGCGCGCCGCGCGCGCGACATCGGCATTGCATTGGAGCGGGCGCATGAGCAGCCGCTTCGTCATCGCCGGGAGTCCCGCCGCGCGCGGCATGGCGCTGGGCCGTGCGCGCCTGGTGCAACCCAGCCAGATCCGCGTCGACGAGCGTCCGCTGGCAGAAACCGAAATCGAGACGGAAGTCGAGCGCCTGCGCCTGGCGCTCGACACGGCCCGCAACGAACTCAAGGCGCTGCGCGACAAGCTGCATGGCGCGCTGGCACGCGAGGTCGGCGAGTTCATCGATGCGCATAGCCTCATCCTCGATGACCCGGCGCTGACCGAGGGCCTGTTCACCCTGATCCGCCAGGGTCGCTACCGCGCCGGCCTGGCCCTGAAGATGCAGCGCGATCGCCTCGCCGCCGCGTTCGATGCGATCGACGATCCGTACTTGCGCAGCCGCCGCGAGGACATCGACCACGTCGTCGGCCGCGTGCAGGCGGCCCTGAATCGCGACACCACGCGCGCCGAGCGCCAGATCGCCTCGCGCGTGGGTACCATCCTGGTCGGCGACACGATCGCGCCGGCAGACGTGGCACACCTGACCGAACACGGCGTGCTCGGCCTCGTCACGACCGGCGGCAGCCCGCTGTCGCACAGCGCGATCCTGGCGCGCAGCCTGCGCCTGCCGATGGTGGTCGGCGCGCGCGAGGCACTGGAGATGCTGACCGACGACGATCTGCTGCTGATCGACGGCGCTTCCGGCGAGATCGTCGCCCACCCGACCGCGCAGGACCTGGCCCGCTACCGCCAGTTCCAGCGCGAACAGGCGCGCCACCAGGACGCGCTCGCGCGCTTCAAGCACGCGCCTTCGCGCACGCTCGACGGCGTGCACGTGCACTTGTACGCGAACGCCGAGATGCCTGCCGATCTGGCCCTGGCGCGCGCCTGCGGGGCCGAGGGCGTGGGCCTGTACCGCACCGAATTCCTGTTCCTGCAGCGCCGCGAACTGCCGGACGAGGAAGAACAGTTCGCCACCTACCGCGATGTCGCACTGGCCATGGGCGGCGCGCCGGCAACGATCCGCACGCTCGACCTCGGCGCCGACAAGGCCGATGCCACGGGCCTGGCGCTCGCGTCCGAGCCGAACCCCGCGCTCGGCGTGCGCGGCGTGCGCCTGGCCCTGCGCCGGCCGGAGATCTTCGCCACGCAGTTGCGCGCGATCCTGCGCGCCGGCGCCTTCGGGCCGGTGCGCATCCTCGTGCCGATGATCACCAGCGCCGCCGAGATCAGCGCCGTCCGCGGCATGATCGCGACCTGCGCGCGCGAGCTGCGCAGCGCCGGTCACGAGATCGCCGATCACCACGAACTCGGCGCCATGATCGAAGTTCCCGCCGCCGCGATCGCATTGCCCGCGATCATGCGCAAAGTGGACTTCATCGCCATCGGCACCAACGATCTCACCCAATACCTGCTCGCCGCCGATCGCAACAACGACGCGCTCGGCGACCTGTACGACCCGCTGCATCCGGCCGTGCTCAAGCTGCTCGCCCAGATCATCGCCGCCGGCGCGCGCGCGAGGAAGCCGGTCACCTTGTGCGGCGAAATGGCCGGCGACCCACGCTGGACGCCCCTGCTCATCGCGCTCGGGCTCACCGCATTTTCCATGCACCCGAGTTCGCTGCTCGAAGTGCGCCAGGCCATCGCCGCCTGCGACCACGCGCGCCTGCGCCGGCTCGCCGCGCGCCTGCTGCGCGCGCAGACGCGGGCGGGGATCGAACGGGTGTTGGCAACGGTCGCCTGACGATTCGCCGGACACGAGCAGCTACACTAGCGATTTGAGTCATCCTTCCCGCCGCATGTTGAACCCCGCCACCATCGATCGCGCCGACGGCCTTGCCGCGCAATTCCAGCGCGCCGAGCCGTTTCGCCATGTCGTCATCGACGATTTCTTCGCGCCGGAGTTCTGCGCGCAACTGCTGGCAGAATTCCCGCCTTTCGAGCGCGGCAACGCGCGCAACGAAGCCGGCGAGCTCGGCAACAAGTCGACAGTCGAGAAAATTCGCGGTCTCGGGCCGACCTACGCCGCGCTGGACGACACGATCCGGACGCACGGTTTTCTCGATCTTGTCGGACGCATCACCGGCATTGACGACCTGCTCTACGATCCGTGGTATTTCGGCGGCGGCACGCACGAGAACCGCCAGGGCCAGGACCTCGACGCGCACGTGGATTTCAACCGCCATCCGGTCGAACGCTGGCACCGGCGCCTGAACTTGATCGTGTATCTCAACCGCGAATGGGAAGATGCCTGGGGCGGCTCCCTGGAACTGCATTCGGATCCACGAGCGCTCGACGACCGCGTCACGGTGATTACACCGCTGTACAACCGCGCCGTGATCTTCGAAACCACGGAACGAAGCTGGCATGGTTTCTCGCGCATCGTGCTCCCGGCAGCAAAGCAAGCGCTGTCACGCAAGTCGATTGCACTGTACTTTTACACAACCGAGCGACCCGACGAGGAACTCGCCGACACGCACTCGACGATCTACGTCGACCGCCCGTTGCCGGAGCGTTTCAAACCTGGATTCACGCTGAACGAATCCGATGTGCAGGAACTGCGCATACTGCTTGCCCGACGCGACCAGCACAATCAGCGCCTGTATCGCGACAACACAGCACTGACTCGACAGCTCGAACAAGCACAGACGGCCTTGAATCGCGGCAGGCTGGGGCGGTTGCGATATTTCTTGCTGTCTTTGACCAAGCACTCGCGCTGACAGTCGCTCCCGGCGACGCAGCTTTGCATCACAACCGGGATGGTGCCACGTCGGTTTGCGACGCGCCGCATTCGCCAGCTGGCGGGTTCTGCGCGAAACGCCGATTCAATTTGCGAATCGGCGCCAACAGGACGCCTTGATCGCCGTCGAACCCGTACAAACCACCCTGCTGCACATGGTCGTACAGCATGACATGGGTCAATGCCGTGGTGCCGCTAACGTCATGGATTTCCAGATCCAGTTCCGAACCATTTCGCGATTGCGTTTGAATCTTGCCGCACACCCGCGCAGGACTGCTGCCGGCGCCAAGTTGCAATCGCACCGGCGCGTCACCCGCCGAGACTTCGACGATCGCACGCTCGCCTGAACGCTCGGACAAACAAACGCGTGCCGACAAAACTCCGTCATTGCTGGTTGTCGGCAATCGGCCGCGCCGCGCCGGAATCTTCTGGGTCAGGCGATCGCCTGGGCTCAGGCGCAGATCGAAATCTCCTGTTGACATGGCCTGAAGGTGGGATTCGGGCGTGGAGCCATCCCCCGTGGCGAGGTTCCACCCATCAAGCTTGTAGGAGAAACTCGGATTGTAGAGGGGACTCTCCGCATAATCCTGCGTCGTCCAGTAGGCGTATCCGAAAACATCGGCTTCACGCATGGCGCAATAAGCACCGTCCGTGAATGCCGGCAGTGCCGTCGGCTGCAATGTCGCGTTGTGCTCGAAACCCAGCGTGTTGTCGATCACGTTGAGCTGATCGATGAACATCGGCAATCCACCGCTATGTTGCCGAACCTTGGTGAGCAACGAGTTGAACAATCCCAGGGCCTGGCCCGCATCGAGTTGTTCGCCCCGATTTTGCGCGCCCCAGAACGGCGCCCAGTACAGGGCAATCGCATCTGCGCCGGGCGGATGATAGGTCGATTCGTGACCGATCCATTCGTACTCGACCCTGCCGGCGGCGTCGCGTTTCGGCAATGGCTCGCTGTCGATGCGCGCTTCGTAGGTCAGGTTCGGAATGCGCGCGGCGGCGGGTTTGAAAATCTTCTGCATCAGGAGCCAGTCCCAATACGCGTTGAACAATGCCACGCGCGGCCCATCCCGCTGCGGCAGTTCCGGGGTACTCGCCGCGGATGCGCGCAATGGATCGCCCACGGGCAGGCTGTCGATGAACTGGCGAAAATCCTCGCGCCCATCGCCGTCAATGGTATGCAGGATGAGGTCTTCCCACGACAGGAAGGAAAGGCGCACATTCGCGTGCTTGCGAGCGAGTTCGCCAACCCGCGCCACATAAGCAAGAAACGCCTGCCGTGCATTCACATCATTCAGGAGTCGCTGGATCCTGGCGCCGACGTCCCCCGCATCCGGATGGAAGGTCCATCCGTAACCAATCCTCAAGACGACGTCCAGGCCCGCTTCGCGCGCGCGATCGATCAGGAATTCCAGGCGCGCGAAGGCGCGTTCGTCGTACGTGCAGCACGGATCGAAAACGGGCTGGAAGTCGCCCCACGATACCAGCAGCACTACGGCGTTGAATCCATCCCCACGGATGCGGGCAAAGTCCTTGGTTACATTCTCGCGGCGAAACGCGTTGATGAAATTCTTCGGCCAGTTGTCGCCCATGTAGGTCGCGCCGACCAGTGGCGGATCGCGTCGCGTGATGTTCGCCGGAACCGACTGTGCCAGCAGTTGCGGCTGCGCAGCGCGCGGTTTCGACGCCGTGCGCCGTCCCAGTTGATAACCCGACAGCGCCGCGATCACGACCAGCGCGACAGTCAGGCCAACCTGTTTATGGCTATAGTTCACGAAAATTTCCGTATACGTCGGTGCGAACGTGACATTATACGGCACTCACGAGTCTGGCCAACGGGCAGGCGATTTCGCAACCAGGTCATGAAACATGGATTTATTTTCACCCTGCAAGAAGATGAATATAAGCACGAGTACGCAATCGCATTACATAAGACACGTCGATGGAATGCGCGCCATCGCCGTAATATCGGTCATCATTTACCACTTGCATTCCCAATGGCTACCCGGTGGATTTACCGGAGTCGATATATTCTTCGTCATCTCCGGATTCGTGGTGACGGCGTCCCTCGCTTCGCATGATACGGAATCCATTTTCAGCTTCATTGCAAGGTTTTATCATCGCCGTCTGACCAGGATTCTGCCCGCTCTGCTCGTGGTGCTGTTGGCCACGGCCCTGGCCTACTCCATTCTGATACCGCGCTCGTGGCTGAGCGGAATGACTGAGCGCGTGGCCCTTCTCGCCTTCTTCGGCTTGAGCAATATCGCCCTTCAGGATCAGTCGGATGTTTATTTCGCGCCGCGGGCGGAGTTCAATCCCTTCACCCAGACATGGTCGCTCGGCGTCGAAGAGCAGTTCTACCTCCTTGCGCCCTGCCTGATCTATCTGCACGTTGCCCGATCGCGGCGGGCGCGCACTTCTCCCTGGGAAATCGTGCTGCTCGGCCTGGGCTCGATGACGATCATGGGCCTGTGGACGAAGTCGGCGCCGTTGCAGGCGTTCTACAGCATCGCCAGCCGATTCTGCGAATTGGCCGTCGGTTGCCTGTGGTATTTGTACTTCTGGTCCGGGCGCGCACAGTCCGGCGTCGCCCCTTCCCGCAGGTTCGATCAATTCGGCACTGCGACTGGCATTTTGGGCGTTGCCGCAATTGCGACGACTTTCCTCCTCACGAAAATGGAGTCGTTTCCTTTCCCATGGGCTCTCATGGCAGTCGCGGGAGCGAGTTTGCTGATCGGGTTTCCGCGCGGGGATTCCCGGATTCGTTCCGTGCTGGCGAGCAAAATCCCCGTTGCAATAGGGCTGCGTTCCTATTCGTTATATCTTTGGCATTGGCCGATTTTGGTCTTGCTGCGCTGGACCGCGGGACTTGAAACATTCTTCGGAATATCGGCGGCCATCACATTGACGGTTATTCTGGCGGAAATCTCCTATCGCTGGATCGAGTCGCCGCCACGCAGGAATGCCTATTGGATTAAAATGCCGCCGATGCTCGCCGTCGTGCTGGCCGTCAGCCTGACCACCGCATGTGCTCTTGCCGCGGACTTCATGCTTAACAACCTCAATATCATGGGCAGGTCGTCGGTGACGCGCCATCGTACCGACTGGTACGCCGACCACAGCGACCCCATGCTGGCCGAGCAGGGTTTTGCATGTCAAAGCCAGCTTGGCTATCGCAACCTGCCCGGTGTGACGGTTCCCGACATGGTCGTCATCGAGTACCACCGCAATCATTGTGCGGATGGAACGCTGCCCACGAATCCGGAAGCGCACAACATTTTCGTACTCGGCGATTCACACGCGGTTGCGTATATGCCCCTGCTGCATCGCCTGAGCGTGGATACCGGAATGAGCGTCTACGCTTATCAAATCCCGGGCTGTCCCTACATTGACTTCCACTGGCCGATGGGCACCGGGCACCCCAAGGAATGCATCGCTCACGCACGCCAGGCCATCGCCGACATTCAATCGCTGGCGAAACCCGGCGACATCGCCTTTCTCTCCTCGTTGCGATTGTTCCGTTTTGTCGACCAGTGGGGCTTCATGAACGAAGCCGAAGTCCTGCGCGCACAGTTCAGCGCCGATGCCACCACGCTGCGCGAACAGGCCATTGCCGACGCCAACACGTGGCTTCAACCATTGATCGACCTCAAGCTGAGCATCATCTTCGAAGCGCCGACGCCGATTTTCAAATCCCCTCCTTTCCGCTGTGCCGATCCATGGACTGCCGCGAACCCCATTTGCGCCAAGGGAGGGACGGAACCGCGCGCCTATGAGGAATGGCTCAGGGCACCCGTCGTATCCGCCATGCAGCATCTGGCATCCACAATCCCGCAGGTGTCCATATACGATCCGCTGCCTGAACTATGCGGCGCGGAAACCTGCTCGGTGCGCAGCGTGAGCGGCCGGCCCCTGTTCTTCGATGCCGATCATCTGAGCCGCTATGGGAACGAGGTGCTCTACCCGAGTTTTCGCGCTCACCTGGTTGCCATCGGCGCGCTCAAGCCCGGCTGATGTGCAAACGTGGCGGTTACCGCGCGCGCTGCTCTTCCAGCGTCAACGCCACCTTGTCGCGCAGGTAGACCGGCAGCGCCTGCTCCGGCGGCACACCCAATCCGGCGGCGAATTGCCGCAAGGCGAGGCGCGCGACGGCGCTGGCCTGCGGATAGCGCGCGCTGTCGGCGAACGCGGGCGGCGCGGGAAGACGTGCCGCCAGCGCGTCGCGGTAGGCATCCCATCCAGTACCGACAACGCACCAGCGTGGATCTTGCGGCAGCGTCAGCGAATTCGTCTGTCCGACGCTTTCCTCACCGATGGCTTCGACGAGGCCATCCGAAATGCGGCGGAACGCTCCCGCGTAAACTTCTCCCATGCGTGCGTCGATGACGGCAAGGATCGACGCACCGGCATCCGGGGCATCCTGCGCCAGCGCGGCGAGCGAGGACACCGGCACCACCGGAATATCCAGCGCCAGCGCCAGGCCTTGTGCGACGGCAATCGCAAGGCGCACGCCGGTGAACGCGCCGGGACCGCGGCCCACGGCGACGCCGTCGAGTTGCACGCGCGAGATGCCTGCCTCGGCGAGCAGCGATTCGATCATCGGCAGGATCAATTCGGCGTGCCGGCGCGGCGCGATTTCGCTGCGTTCGATGATCCGGCCATCGATGCTCAAGGCGGCCGAACAGGCTTCGGTGGCGGTTTCGATGGCGAGCAGTTTCATGACCGCATTGTCGCATCGATCGGGACGGGCGCCCCGACATCTTCGGCAAAAAACGCCTGCACCTCGGCCAATTCGCGCGTGCGCGGCATCGGCGGCAGGCTTTGCAGGAACAGCTTGCCGTAGCCGCGCGTGCTCAGGCGCGGATCGCACAGCATCAGCACGCCGCGGTCGGTGGTGGTGCGGATGAGTCGTCCCGCGCCCTGCTTGAGCGCGATCACGGCGGCCGGCACCTGCCAGGCGAAGAACGGATTGGCGCCCGCCTCGCGCAGTGCGGACAGGCGCGCTTCGAGCACCGGATCGTCCGGCGCGGCGAACGGCAGCTTGTCGATGACGACGCACGACAGCGCCTCGCCGGCCACGTCCACGCCTTCCCAGAAACTGGCCGCGCCGAGCAGCACGCCATTGCCGCAGGCGCGAAAGTCGGTGAGCAGCTGGTGGCGCGGGGCGCTGCCCTGCACGAACAGCGGATACGGCAGGTCGCGCAGCAAGTCCGCCGCCTTCTTCAACGCGCGATGCGAGGTGAACAGCAAGAACGTGCGCCCGCGCGCCGCGGCGATCACCGCTCGCGCGGCAGCGACGACGCGCTCGGTGTACTCGGGAGCGTTCGGATCGGGCAGGCCCCGGGGCAGATAGGCGAGCGCCTGCGTCGCGTAGTCGAAGGGGCTTGGCAAACTGGCTTCCACCGGATCGTCGAGGCCGAGCTGGCGGGAAAAATGCTCGAAACTGCCGGCGACCGAGAGCGTTGCCGAGGTGAAGATCCAGCTCGCGAGCGACTGCCCGCGCAATGCGCGCAAGGGCGGCGCGAGGTCCAGCGGCGTCGCATGCAGGGCGAAGCCGTGCGTCGTGGTCTCGTACCAGTGCACGGCATCGTGCGCGCTGCCGTCGGTCACGGCGTGCAGGCGCTGGCACAGGGTCTCGGCGCGCTCGTGCGCGCTCGCCAAGCCGCGCGAACGCTCGGCCTGCGCGGCCAGCGCGTCGCCGAGATTGCGCAGCGCATCGGCCAGCGCGTGCAGTTCGTGCATTGCGCCGGAAGCCTGCTCGATCTGGACGAAGGCGCCCTTGGCCGGCAGTGCGTCCAGTTCCAGGCGCACGCGCTTGACTGCCGGCGCGATCGCCGCGACCGGTTCGCGCAGGCCGGCCAATGCGCCTTCGACACTCGCGCACTCGGCCAGCGCGTCGCTGGCCAGCTCCGTCAACTGGCGCGCGGTGATACTTGTGGAAAAGAATACGCCGGCCAGTTCCGGAATCTGGT
>JAFEFP010000062.1 GCA_018240545.1 Pseudomonadota bacterium
ACTGGGGCTGGCTGATCCGCTACATGCACGAAGTCGGCGCCTCGATGTTCTTCATCGTCGTCTACCTGCACATGTTCCGCGGTCTCATGTACGGCTCGTACAAGAAGCCGCGCGAGCTGGTCTGGATCCTGGGCATGCTGATCTTCCTCGCGCTGATGGCCGAAGCGTTCATGGGTTACGTGCTGCCGTGGGGCAACATGAGCTTCTGGGGCGCCAAGGTGATCATCTCGCTGTTCAGCGCCGTGCCGTGGATCGGCGACACGCTGGTACAGTGGATCATGGGCGATTTCAACCCGGCCGACGCCACCCTCAACCGCTTCTTCGCGCTGCACGTGGCCGCCTTGCCGCTGGTGCTGCTGCTGCTCGTGGTGCTGCACCTGGCCGCGCTGCACGAGGTCGGCTCGAACAACCCGGACGGCGTCGAAATCAAGCAGGGACCAAAGGGCAGCCGCTTCGGCGCGGACAAGCCGGCCGACGGCATCCCGTTCCATCCCTACTACACGGTCAAGGATCTGTTTGGGGTGGGTTTCTTCCTCATCATCTGCGCCTTCATCATCTTCTTCGAGCCGACTGTCGGCGGCTGGTTCCTTGAACACGACAACTACATTCCCGCCAATGCGCTGGTGACGCCGGCCGAGATCAAGCCGGTGTGGTATTTCACCCCGTTCTACGCGATGCTGCGCATGATTCCGGCCAAGCTGCCGGGCGTGATCGTGCTGTTCGTCGGCATTTTCGCCCTGTTCTTCGTGCCGTGGCTGGACCGCGGCCGGGTCAAGTCGGTGCGCTACCGCGGCCGCGGATTCAAGATCGGCCTGGCGCTGTTCGCGATCTCGTTCGTGATGCTCGGCACGGTGGGCGCCGGCCTGACGTCGGAGTACATCCCGGCCTGGTTTGGCCCGGAAGCCAATGTCACCACCATCGAGAACACGTTCGGCCGATTCTGGCTGTTCGTGTACCTCGCCTCTTTCGTGGCCTTGTGGGCCTACACCTATTTCGGTTGGGAAAAGACCAAGCCGGTGCCGGAGCGGGTAACGAGCCATGACTAAGCCAGCAATTGTCCACTCCCTTGTGCTGCGCGCGGCGCTGGCCGCGGCCGGCGTGTTCCTGGTTGCCGGCGCCGGTCTGGCGGAAGAGGGCGCGGGCCTGCAGGAGGCCGGAGCGCGCGTGACCAACATCGCCTCGCTGCAGAGCGGCGCACGCACGTTCTTCAATTATTGCTCGGGCTGCCATTCGCTCAGATACGTGCGCTTTTCGCGCCTCGCCCAGGACTTGCAGCTCAGTGACGACGAGGTCCTCAAGAACTTCGCCCCGGCCGGCGCCAGGATCGGCGATCTTGCCGTTTCCAGCATGCCCGACGCCGAGGCGGCGAAGTGGTTCGGCAAGGCCCCCCCGGACCTGTCGCTGGAAGCGCGCGCCAAGGGCGACGACTGGATCTACACCTACCTCAAGTCGTTCTACGTCGACCCCGCCCGGCCGGTGGGCTGGAACAACACCCTGTTCCCGAATGTGTCCATGCCGTTTCCGCTGTGGGAATTGCAGGGTGTGCAGACGGCGGTTTACGCGCCGGCGAAACCCGGTGCGGAACCGGCGGTCGAGAAGCTCGAATTGTCCGGTCCGGGCCGGCTGACTCCGGCCCAGTACGACGACACGGTACGCGACCTGACCGCCTTCCTCGAATACGCGAGCGAGCCGGCCGCGTTGCAACGCCATTCCCTGGGCGTATGGGTCATTTTCTACCTTGCCTTGTTCACCCTGCTGGCGTTTCTGCTCAAGCGCGAGTACTGGAAAGACGTGCACTGATTCTTGCGATCATCCCGGATCGCGGGAATCAAGGAGTGGCCACCCCTGGCTGCGCGCCACGCGCCGCCAATGTCGATATTGGCTCGTGACGTGGCGCAATGGAGTGTCGGCTCGGGGCTAGGCGCTCGTCGCGCCCGGGTGTACATTCGAGCGAGGGGCCGAGCGATTCCGGCGCCGAATTGCCCGAGGGGACGTGAGGGACCGTGTCATGGCGTTGAGTCAACGATCGCGTACCGTATTGACGTTGTATTCCTCGAACGATGACGTTCATTGTCATCGCGTGCGCCTGGTGCTGGCGGCCAAGGGGGTGGTCTACGATTCGGTGGCGGTCAACCCGGCCAAGCCGCCGGAAGACCTGCAGGACCTGAATCCCTACAACTCGGTGCCGACGCTGGCGGATCGCGACCTGGTGCTCTACGACACCGGCGTGATCTGCGAATACCTCGACGAACGTTATCCGCACCCGCCATTGATGCCGGTGGATCCGCTCTCGCGCGCGCGCCTGCGCCTGGCCACGGTGCGCGTCGAGCGCGACTGGCTGCCGTTCGTGGGCCAGATCCACGCCGGCGGGCGGCCGGCCGAGACCGCGCGCAAGCGCCTGCGCGAGGCGCTGATCGCCGCCGTGCCGCTGTTCAAGGCGGCCAAGTTCTTTCTCAATCCCGAGCTGTCGCTCACCGATTGCGCGCTGGCGCCGCTGATCTGGCGCCTGCCGAATCTGGGCGTGGCGCTGCCGCGCGAGGCGCACGTCATCATCGATTACGGCGAGCGCATCTTCCGCAATCCCGGATTCACGCGCAGCCTGACGGCGGAAGAAAAACTGCTGCGCGATTCATGAGCACGGTCGGCATGACATCCAACCGCCCGTACCTGCTGCGGGCAATGTACGACTGGATCAGCGACAACGGCCTGACGCCCTACATCCTGGTCGATGCCGCCGCACCCGGCGTCGACGTGCCGCAAAGCGCGGTCAAGGATGGCCGCGTCGTGCTCAACGTCGCCGCGCGCGCGGTCGCGCAACTGGAACTGGGCATGGACCGGGTACGCTTTCTCGCGCG
Source organism: Pseudomonadota bacterium (assembly GCA_018240545.1). Lineage (GTDB taxonomy): Bacteria > Pseudomonadota > Gammaproteobacteria > Xanthomonadales > Rhodanobacteraceae > Rudaea. The sequence goes on from JAFEFP010000062.1 coordinate 2,856, forward strand.
CTTTTCCGGCGTCAGCCGCAGCGTCGAGGCGCCGATGCAGGCCATCCTCGCCATCTACGCGCACGAAAACGGGCAAGGCATGATGTTTCCGGCGGAAAACGCGCCGCCGCCGCCCACGGCGGACGTTGCGGCTGCGCCGGCGACGCCGAAGAAGGGCAACCATCTGCGCGTGGTCAAATAGGATTCAATGCAGCGTGCGCGTCGGGCGCAATTCGATGACGTTGCCTGTGGTGACCTTGCCCGCCGCCGATGCCGCAGCGTCCACCACCGGCAAATCCCACGAGACGACCTCGTCGTCGAGCAGGTTGAGACTGCCGTGGCGGCGGTCCGCGCCATCCACGCTGACCTCGAAGCCGTAGCAGCGTTCCAGGCGCAGGCCTTCGCCCGGCATGCGCCGCAAGCGGACACGCCGGACCGCCACCGTTTCGTCCAGCAATTGGACGCCCACGCGCGCGCACAGGCCGCGCGCCAGAGCGCGGGCGCGTTCGCGGGCACGCAAGGCATTCTGCCAGAGCCAGAACGCGGCCAGTACCAACACCATCGGCAGCAGGGTTTCGAGCATGCCGCCAGTGTGCGGGGCGATCTGCGCCAAGACAAGTGCGCGCGGGTCGCGCTTGCGCGGGCGCCGAATTCGCTACAATGCCGTTTCGACCTCTGCGGCGAGACCGGCGTGTGATCGAGGTTCCCGGCTATCAGATCAAGCGCGAAATCGGCGTCGGCGGCATGGCCAGCGTGCACCTGGCGGTGCAAACCTCGCTCGAGCGCGAAGTCGCGCTCAAGGTGATGGCGCCGGCACTGGCGGCCGATCCGGCGTTTTCCAAGCGCTTCCTGCAGGAAGCGCGCATGCTCGCTTCGCTCGCGCATCCGAACATCGTCGCGGTCTACGACGTCGGCGTCACGCCGGGACAGCTGCATTATTTCTCGATGCAGTACCTGCCGGGAGGCGATTTCGCCGCCCGCGTCCTGCGCGGCATCGACGAGCGCGAACTGGTGCAGACCCTGGCGGGCGTGGCCAAGGCGCTCGGCTATGCGCACCAGCGCGGCTACGTGCATCGCGACGTCGCTCCCGGCAACATTCTCTACGACGCCAATGCCAACCCGGTGCTGACCGATTTCGGCATCGCCCTGGCCACGGTCACCGGCGGGCAGGTCACCAGCAGCGGGTTTTCGGTCGGCACCAGCCACTACATGAGCCCGGAACAGGCGCGCGGCGGCGACGTGGACGCACGCTCGGACATCTACAGTCTCGGCGTGCTCGCCTATTTCGGCCTGGCGCGCAAGCCACCGTATGATGGCGCGGACGGTTTCGCCGTCGCCTATGCGCATGTGTTCGAGCCGATCCCGCGCCTGCCGGCCGAGCACGCGCACTGGCAGGTGCTGATCGACCGCGCCCTGGCCAAGGATCCCAAGGATCGGTATGCCGATACCGAGCAATTCCTCGACGCCCTGGCGGGCGTTGCGCCGCAGTATGCGGCACTGTTCCGCGAGGAGGTCGCCACGCCCGTGTCCGCGTCGGCCGCGGAACGCCCCACGGTTGCGATGAGGCCGGTGCGTGAAGAGCCGGCGACGCGTCCCATGACACGCAAGCCCGAGGTCGACGAAGCGGCGACCCCGCGCAACCTGCGCCCGGCGTCGACACCGGTTCCGGCATCTGTCGAGCCGGCATCGCCCGCGCCCGCCCGCGCCTGGCTGCGCTGGTGGCCGGTCGCCGTTGTTGTTGCCGGCATCGCCCTGATCGGATTTGCGCTGCTTGCGCGGCGCGGCAGTCCACCGCCGGCGCCGGCGCCCGTGGCCAGCGCGGCGGTGGATGCGGCATCGCCCGAAACGGTCGCGCCGGCGATCGCGGCGAATGCTTCGGCGGCTTCGCCCGTGTCGACTGCCGTGCCGCCTCCGACGACAGCGATGGACAGCGTCGATGCCGTCGATGCGGAGAATGCCGGCACGCCACCCCGGGCGGCCGAGGAATTTCCGACCGTGGTCGATCCGCTCGTCGAGGCATTGCGCATGGGCCAGGCGGATTTGGCGCAGCAGCGCTTGACCATGCCCGCCGGCGACAATGCGCTGGATCGTTTCCGCTTTGCGCTGCGCCTTGACGCGCGCAACAAGGCGGCGAAGCAGGGCATCGCCGACATCGCGAAGAAGTACGTCGAATTCGCGCAAAAGAGCCTTGCCAGCGGCGATGCCGCGCAATTCGGACAATTCCTGCAACGCGCTGCGGATGTCATCAAGAACGCACCCGACGATACCGACGTCGGCAAGGCCATTGCCTCGGTACGGCACGATGCGGCGGCGCCGTTCGTCGCCAAGGGCAAGGCGGCGGCGCTTGCCTGGGACAAGGCGGCGGCGAACAGCGCCTACGAAAAAGCCTTGCAACTGGATCCGGACAATGCCGACGCGCATGCCGGCATCAAATTCGCGGCGACCATCGGCGAGCCTGGCTTCGGATTCCGCGACAAGCTTGCCGATGGCAGCGCCGGTCCCGAGATGGTCCTGCTCGACGCGCACCTGGCCATGGCGCGCCACGACGTGACGCGCGGCGAATTCCGCAGGTATTGGGCGGCGGCGGGGCGTGCCGAATTCGCCGCCAAGACGCCATCGTGCCGCGATCGCGAATCCATCTTCCGTTCGTCCAAGGATCGCGACTGGCAGAATCCGGGCATCGAACAGGACGACAGCCACCCGGTCGTGTGCGTGGCCTGGCAGGAGGCTGCGGCGTATGCGCAGTGGCTGGGCAAGCAGACCGGCAAGCACTATCGCCTGCCAGGCCCGGCCGAATTCGATCGCGTCGCGCGCGCGGCAGCGCACGGCGACTGCAAGGCGAATCTTGCGGATGCGGCGTACAAACGCAAGTTCGACAGTCGCGACGGCAGCGATTGCGACGATGGCTTTGCGGCCACCGCGCCGGTGGGCAAGTTCCCGCCGACCGATGGTGTCTACGACATCGGAGGCAACGTGCGCGAATGGGTGGCGGCCTGCGCGGGCGGCGCAATCGCACAAGCGGGCAGCGATTGCCGTTCGTTCATGGTCAAGGGTCGCGGCTGGCTGTCGCAGGCGTCCAGGGAATCGCCCACCTTCAGCGATACCTATTCGGGCGACGTGGCGCTCAACAGCGTGGGTTTTCGCGTTGTGCGCGATGTCGACAAATAATTCCGGATTCGCGTTTATACTGGCGCCTGTCCGCCAATTTCCAACGAGGTTCGCCGGATGAAGTTGCTGTTTCCGAACGGAGAGCATGACGCGGTCGAAATCGGGCGCGGCGAGGTCCTGGTCGGCGCCGGCGCCGATTGCACGGTGATGCTGGCGGCGCCCGGCATCGCGCCGCGTCACTGCCGGATCTTCGAGCGCGAAGGCCACAGCTACGCCGAGCCGCTGGACGGTGGCGTGACCGTGCTCAATGGTCGGCAGATTTCCGGCCAGGCTGCGATCAAGCCCGGCGACCTGCTGCTGTTCGCCCGGGTCGGCGTACGCGTGGTTGCCACGGAAAAAGTGACGGCCGTTCCGCTGCCGCGCCGCCCCGAACCGACCAGCGGCGAGGACGGACGCACGCGCGTGCGCATGGCCCTGCCGAAGTTCATCATGCGTGGCGTGTCCGGTCCCACGTTCGGCAAGACCTTCGGCGTCACCGGAACGCTGACGCTTGGCCGCAGTGCCGAGTGCGACATCAGCATTCCCAGCGACGAAATCTCGCGTCACCACGCCAAGCTGCAACTGGTTGCCGATGGGGTCCTGGTCGAGGACATGGGCTCGGCGAACGGCACCTTCGTCAACAACCAGCGCGTGCACGCCAGCGCGCTCATGAAGCACGGCGACGAGTTGCGCCTGGATACCGTGCGTTTCATGCTCATGTCGCCGGCCGCCGAAGCGGCTTCGTCCGCGCCGCGCCCGCCGGAGCCAGTGGCGGCCAGCGCGCCGGCCCGGTCCGGCAAGGGCGCGTGGATCGTCGTGATCCTGATCGCGGTCCTGCTGGTCGCCGCCGTGGTCGCATTGCGCCACTTCGGCAGGATCTAGTCCGCTATGCCGCCAGTGTTTCAAGCACCGGCGCCACCTGCGCCGCGCGCCCGAGCGCGCGGCCGACACGGGCCAGGGGCTCGCGCAGTTGCGCCGGCGTATCGGCACACAGCGTTGCGTGGCCGACCTTGCGGCCGGCGCGCGGCACCTTGCCGTAGTCGTGCCAGTGCGCGCGCGGCTCGGCCAGCACGGCGCGCGCGTCGGGCAAGGCGCCGATGAAATTCAGCATCACGCTCGCGCCCAGCGCCCGCGTGTCGCCCAGCGGCAAGCCGAGCACGGCGCGCACGTGGTTCTCGAACTGGCTGCACGCGGTACCTTCGATGGTCCAGTGCCCGGAGTTGTGCACGCGCGGCGCCATTTCGTTGCCGAGCAGGCCGCCGTCCCGGACGAACAGTTCCAGCGCGAACACGCCCACGTAGTCCAGGTGCTCGGCGATCGCGCGCGCGTGGGTGGCCGCGGCCTCGTCCAGGCGGGTGGATTCCGGCGCCGGCGCGAGGCTGGCCGAAAGGATGCCGTCCGCGTGCCAGTTCTGCACGAGTGGATAAGTGGAAAATGCGCCATCGCCGCCACGCACCGCAATGATGGAGACCTCGCGGTCGAACGGAATCCAGGCTTCCAAGATTGACGGCGCTCCGGCGATGGCTTGCCAGGCCGCGTCGATGTCGGCCGCGCCGCGCAACCGGAACTGACCCTTGCCGTCGTAGCCCAGGCGGCGGGTCTTGAGGATCGCCGGATAGCCGAGGCGGCGCGCGGCGCGTTCCAGGTCGTCGCGGCTGTCGACCGTGGCGAACTCGGCAGTGGGCAGGCCCAGGTCGCGGAACATGGATTTCTCGGCAAGCCGGTCCTGGGCCAGCGCCAGCGCGCGCGGATTCGGCGAGACGCGCACGCGCTCGGCGAGCCAGCGCGCGGTATCGGCCGGCACGTTTTCGAAATCGAAGGTCGCCACGTCGATGTCGGCCGCGAATTTTTCCAGCGCCGCGAAGTCGCGCCAGTCGGCCGCGAGCAGCGGCGTGACCTGACCGGCGCAGGCATCGGCCACGCTGTCCACGGCGAGAAAGCGCACGCCCAGCGGCGCGCCGGCCAGAGCGAGCATGCGCGCGAGCTGGCCACCACCCAGGATGCCGATCGTGCTCATTGTCGACGGCTTACTGGCGGGGATCGGGTTGTTCCAGCACCTGCGCGGTTTGCGCGGCGCGGAATTCGTCCAGGCGGCGCGCGAGGCCGGCATCCTCCGCCGCCAGCAAGGCGGCGGCAAACAGCGCGGCATTCGTGGCGCCGGCCTTGCCGATCGCGAAAGTGGCCACGGGAATGCCGGCCGGCATCTGCACGATCGAGAGCAGCGAATCCATGCCGTTGAGCGCCGCCGATTGCACCGGCACGCCGAGGACCGGGATGCGGGTCTTGGCCGCGAGCATTCCGGGCAGGTGCGCCGCGCCGCCGGCGCCGGCAATGATCGCGCGCAAGCCGCGCGCGTGCGCCTGGCCGGCGTAATCGAACAGCAGGTCCGGCGTGCGGTGCGCCGAGACCACGCGCACTTCATGCACGATGCCCAGGCGTTCGAGCATGTCCGCAGCGTGTTGCAGCGTGTCCCAGTCCGAACGCGAACCCATCACCACGCCGATCCGCGCCGGCGCATGGCTGCCTTGTGTCATGGTCGAGGCCCCTCAAAACGGATATTCTAGGCGCAATTCGGACCTGCGCCCAATTCGATGGACAAACGGCTTCTCGACATCCTGTGCTGTCCGGTGACCAAGCAGCCCTTGCGGATGTTGACGCGCGGCGAGCTCGATGCGCTCAACCAGGCGATTGCCGGCGGCCACGCGCGCAATGCCGCCGCGGCACCGGTAAGCGCCGCGCTGGCGGCGGCCTTGATCACGGCCGATGGCAAGCGCGTGTACCGCGTCGACGACGACATTCCGGTGATGCTTGCCGACGAGGCCATCCTGGTCGCGCAACTGGACGGCTTTCCGCCGCGTTGAACGCCGCCTGTCGCCGCAACGCTGCGCCCGGCGGAAACGTCCCGATAACGTGATCCATTTCACACTTTCACCTCCGCCCGGACGTATTCTGGAGCGGGAACGGAACAGGCAGGGCGCGCGCCGTCGTGCCGCGGAATCCGCTGGATGAACCAACCTGACGACAAAGGCAAGATCGTCGATTTGCAGCAGCGCCAGAACGCGCAGGCGGGCAGCGGCGACCGCCTCGGCGATCTGCTGCACGCCGTGCGCGCCACGGCGCTCAAACGCCTGCAGGCGCTGGTGGCGAGCCTGTTCGAGAACATCGACGACGCCCTGTTCGACCTCGCCGAAAAGGCCGAGAACAACGCGGTCCAGACCCAGTATTTCGATGGCATGCGCGAAGTGCGCAAGAAGCGCCAGATCATCGAGCGCATCTACCAGGAACAACTCGCGCGCCTGTTCAACGATTTCGCTGCCGGCAAGCTGCAGGCAAACAAGCCCGATGCGGCCAAGGCCGAGGGTGACGGCCTGTCGCTGGTCGAAGACAGCGAACTGGAAGAATCCCTGGCCATCGCCAGTACCGTGGCCAAGAACGAGAGCCGTCTGGCGCGGCCGCTGTTCGCGATGAACCAGCGCCTGTCGGTCTTGCGCGGTGGCGCCAAGGTCGAGGACGCGACCAATCCGATCGGGCCGGCGCAGTTGTGCCAGGGTTTCCGGGTCGCCATGCGCGAGCTGGACCTGAACCTGCAGACGCAGTTGATCATCTACAAGCTTTTCGACCGCTACGTGATGGCCGGGCTCGATGCGTTGTACGAGGAAGTCGGTGCGCAATTGATCCACGCCGGCGTGTTGCCGCAGATCCGCCACGTCGTCGGCAGCGGCGCACGCGGCCACCGCCCGCCGGCGCCTGCACCCGGGGCTCCCGGCACCGCGCCGGGAGCCCCGGATGGCGAGCCAGCTGCCGCGGAAGGCGGGTATCCCGGTTATGGGGCCGCGTATGATCCGGCCGCTGCCCAATTGCAGGTCGAGCTCTACAACACCGTGCGCGGCCTGCTGGCCAGCCGGCGCGCCACCCTGCCGCCGGGCGACGCCGGCGGCGACTTCGCGCCGGGGGTCGCCGTGCCCTACATCGCGCCGACCGAGCTGCTGTCGGCCTTGACCTTGCTGCAGAACCAGGCCTGGGCGGCGCAGACCAGTGCCAGCAGTGCGGCGGACGCGGCGCAGGCCGTGCAGCAGATCAAGCAGGAACTGCTCGACCAGGCCGGCAAGCTGCACGGCAACGACAAGGCGCATGTCGCGGGCGCGGACGAGGACACCATCGACCTGGTCGGCATGCTGTTCGAATACATCCTGCAGGACCGCAACCTGCCGGCGCAGATGCAGGCCCTGCTTGGCCGGCTGCAGATTCCCTTCCTCAAGGCCGCCATTCTCGACAAACACCTGTTCGCGCAAAAATCGCATCCCGCGCGGCAGTTGCTCGACGGCATGGCGCAGGCCTGCATGGGCTGGTCGGAAGAATCCGACAAGGACAATCGCCTGTACGACAAGGTCAAGCAGACCGTGGAAAGCCTGCTCAAGGAATTCGACGACGACCTCGACATCTTCGAGAAGGCGCGCGGCGACTTCGAAACCTTTCTCGATGCCAACCGCAAGCGCGCGGACCTGGCCGAACAGCGCGCCGCCGAAGCCACGCGCGGCCGCGAGAAGCTGCATTCGGCGCGGCGCATTTCCGCGCGCGAGATCCTGCAGCGCGTCGAAGGCAAGGAAATGCCGGAAATCGTGCGCACGGTGCTCACGCGACCGTGGGCGAATTACCTGGTGCTGAC
>JAFEFP010000063.1 GCA_018240545.1 Pseudomonadota bacterium
CGCAGCGCGCCGAAGGCGTCTTCGCCCGGCGCGATGCGTGCGAGTGGTACCGCGTCCGCGCCGCCCTCGGCCACGCGCAGCGCGGCGCCGGATTCGGCCAGCGCGGCGTCGCCGGAAACGACGACGCCATCCACGCCGAAGTTGGCGGCGCTGCGCAGCACCGCGCCGAAATTGTGCGGATTGGCGACGCCGTCGAGCCAGGCGAGCAACGCCTGCTTGCGTGGCGCGAGGCGTTGCAGCAGCGCGGTCAAGGATTGCGGCGCGCGCCGGCGCACCTCGAAACACACGCCTTCGTGGTGCTGGCTGCCGGTGAGCTTGTCGAGATCCGCGCTTTCGACCACGCGGTAGCCGAGCTTTTTCTGCACGCACCAGGCGAGCACGGCTTTCAGGTCGGGAATGCGCGTCTGCAACAAGTATACCTTGCGCAAGTCATGCGGGCGCTGCGCGAACAGCGCCAGGCACGCGTTGCGGCCATACACGCGCATCTCGTCGCGATGGCGGTGCGGCGGGGCCGGGCGATCGGCGGATTCTGCGTTCATTCGACGGCCATGGCGGGATCGGCCGGCGCAGCATGCCTGACCGGCCGCAACAGGGCCAGCAGCGGAATCGCCGCCAGGGTCAGGAGCATCATCAGCCAGAAGTCGTTGAGGTAGGAAATCGTGGCGGCCTGGCGCGTGACCTCGCCGTTCAGCGCTTCCAGACTCGCCGCCATCGACAGCCCGCTCAGGTGCGGGAGCACGGCGGCGCCGAATGGCGTCAGGCGCGCGGCCAGCTCCGCATGGTTGACCTGCGTGTTGTGCGCGAGCAGGGCCATCATGATCGAGATGCCGACGCTGGAGCCGAGGTTGCGGGTCAGGCTGTAGATGCCCGCGGCCTCGGTGCGCGCGGCCATCGGCAGGGTCGAATAGGCAACGGTGGACACCGGCACGAAGACCAGGCCCACGCCCACGCCCTGCACGATGCCGGCGAAAACGATGTCCCACGGCGGCACGTCGGACGTCCACTGCGTCATCTGCCACATCGAAAGCGCCGTGAGCAGCATGCCGACGCCGGCGACCAGGCGCGCATCGGCGCCACGCGCGAGCAGGCGCCCGACGATGACCATCGCAATCAACGTGCCGATGCCGCGCGGCGCGAGCAGCACGCCGACCGTGACGACCGGATAGTTCATCAAGGTTTGCAAGTACGGCGGCAACAACGCCATGGTCGCGAACAGCACGATGCCGATGAGGAAGATGAAAAGGTTGCTGGCGAGGAAATTGCGATCGCGGAACAGCCCCAGGTCGACGAACGGTCGCGACGAAGTCAGCCAGTGCACGGCGTAGAGGTAAAAACCGAGGAAGGCGAGCGCCGCCTCGATGCGGATTTCGCCGGCGTCGAACCAGTCCTTGAGCTGGCCGCGATCGAGCAGCATCTGCAGCGCACCGATGCCGATGGCGAGAAACGCGAAGCCGCGCCAGTCAAAGCGCGAGGCATGCGTGTCATCGGCGGGCAGGCTCGCGGCCACGCCGAACAGGCACAGCGCACCGATCGGCACGTTGATCAAAAACACCCAGTGCCAGGAGTAATTTTCGGTGAGCCAACCGCCGAGCGGCGGTCCGAGGATCGGCCCGACCATCACCCCCATGCCCCACATCGCCATTGCCGCACCGTGTTTTTCGCGCGGAAATACGTCGAGCAGGGTCGATTGCGACACCGGCACCAGGGCCGCGCCGAACAGGCCCTGCAGCAGGCGAAACAGCACCATTTCGTCGATCGTGGTGGCGATGCCGCACAGGATCGAGGCGAGCGTGAAGCCGGCCACCGCAATCAGCAACAGGCGCCGCCGGCCGAGAACGGATGCCAGCCAGCCGGACGCGGGCGTCGCGATCGCCGCGGCGACGATGTACGAGGTCAGCACCCAGGCGATTTCGTCCTGCGTCGCCGACAGCGTGCCCTGCATGTTCGGCAGGGCAACGTTGGCGATGGTGGTGTCCAACGCCTGCATCAGCGTCGCCAGCATCACCGAAACGACCAGCAGGCCGCGGTTGTCGACTTCGCGATGGCTCGGAGCGTGACTCATTGGCGCGGATCAGTGCGCGGCGGTCGCCACGCGCGATGCGGGTTCGGTTCGCGCGCCCTCGATGCGGCCGAGCAGCGAGTTCTTCCTGCCGGTGTCAATGGTGACCACGGCGCTCATGCCCGCGCGCAAGGTCGGACCCGCGTTCTCGTCGTCCACCGCGACACGCACGGCGATGCGCTGCACGATCTTGACCCAGTTGCCGGTGGCGTTTTGCGCCGGCAGCACGGAAAACTCCGCGCCCGATGCCGGGCTGATCGAAGCGACATGGCCCTGCCATTTGCGGCCCGGATAGGTGTCCACTTCAATGCTCACCGGTTGACCAACGCGCACGTAGGTCAAGTCGGTTTCCTTGAAATTGGCGTCGATCCACAACCCGCGCGTGGCCACCAGCGGCATTGCCGCCTGACCCGGCGCGAGGAAATCGCCGGGTTGCAGGTTCTGCTTGCCGATGGTGCCATCGATGGGCGCGCGTACCGTGGCATGGTCGAGGTCCAGTTCCGCGGCTGCCAGCTGCGCCTTGGCCAGCTTGTAGCCGGACAATTCGGCGTTTGGGGTTTCCGGCAAGCCGCCGAGCAGGCTCTGGGCCTTGGACACCGCGGCAACGTCGGCATCGCGTTTGCCGCGCGCGTCGGCGAGGTTGTTCGCCGCATCGTCCACATCCTTTTGCGCGACCAGGCCCTTGCCCCGCAGGTCCTGCATGCGCTGGTACTGCGCCTCGTTCACGCGCAGGGCCTCGTCGGCCGAGCGCACGTTTGCCTGCGCGGAACGGAATCCCGCGCGCGCGGCGTCGAGCAGGCTGCTGATGCCTTCCATCTGCGCCTGCGCGCGCGCGACCGCGATCTGCAGCGGTTCGGCATCGATCCGAAACAACACGTCGCCCTTCTTCACCGCCTGATTCTCGCGCACCAGGACCTCGACGACGCGGCCGGCAACCTGTGGCGCGATCGTCGCGCGGTCGGCCTGCACGTAGGCGTTGTCCGTGGACACATAGCGCCCGGATGTCAGGTACATCCAGCCGCCGCCGATCAGCACCAGGGCCGGGCCGAGAATCCACAACAACCGCTGGCGCCGCTTGCGCGGCGGCGGTTCGGGTGCGCCGGAGGCAGGCGCACCGTATTGCTTGTCGGTCATGGGAATGCTCGCAAGTCAGGCGCCGGATTCGTCCAGCGCATTCAGGTTGTCTTTCATCCGCGCCAGCACGCCCATCATCGCCTTCAGGTCCGCGGTGGAAATCCCGCGCTGTGCCTGGCGATACAACTCGCCGGAGATCTGCTCCATGTCCCCGACCACGCCGTGCGCCCGCGGCGTCAGGTGCAGGCGCCAGGCGCGGCGATCCGCGGGATCGGCGCGCCGCTCGACGAAGCCGGCCTTCTGCAGGCGGTCGATGACGCGACCGATGGCGATCGGTTCCATCTCGAGCTGCTCGGCCAGTTCGTTCTGGCGCATGCCTTCGTCGTGCGACAGGCGCTTGAGCGCGCGCCACTGCGCGCGGGTCAGGTTGAAGCGCACCGCGCGGCGGTCGAAATGCTTGCGCATCAACCGCGTAACATCGGTGACGAGAAAACCGAAGGTGGGTTTATGTGTCGTGTTCATGACTGCCCATGCATATTATAGACTAGGCAGGTATTTTTCAAGGCCGCGGGGCATTATCGTCGGGCCATGCCCACCATCGAAGTCATCGAAGGCGACATCACGTCGCTCACGGTCGATGCCATCGTCAACGCGGCGAACGAAACGCTGTTGGGCGGCGGCGGCGTCGACGGCGCCATCCACCGCGCCGCCGGACCGCGCCTGCTCGCCGCCTGCCGCGCCCTGCCGCAGGTTCGCCCCGACGTGCGTTGCCCGACCGGACAGGCGCGGATCACGCCCGGCTTCGACCTGCCGGCAAGATTCGTGATCCACACCGTCGGTCCGGTCTGGGTGGGCGGCGGACAGGGCGAGCCGGACCTGCTGGCCTCGTGCTACCGGGAGTCGCTGCGCCTGACACTGGAGAGCGGCGTGCGCCGCATCGCCTTTCCCGCCATCAGCTGCGGCGTGTATGGTTATCCGCTGGACGCCGCCGCGGCAATCGCCGTGCGTACGGTGCGCGCCTGGCAGACGGCGCAACCGTTGCGCACCGTGTTCTGCTGCTTCGACGCGTCCGCCGCGTCCGCGTACCGGCGCCTGCTCGAACGCGACGATTGACGCCGGTCAAGGCGGGGTGGCACGGCAACGCGCACCATCGCCGCATGAACCACATTGCCGCGTTCGACCCGGCCCTGATCGCGCGCTACGACGTGAACGGGCCACGCTATACCTCCTACCCGGCCGCGCCGCAGTTCCACACCGGTTTCGGCGAGGCGCAGCTGCGTGCCGCCGCACTTGCCTCCAACGACGACCCGATTCCACGCCCGCTGTCGGTGTACGTGCATGTGCCGTTCTGCCTCAGTCCCTGCTTCTACTGCGGCTGCACGCGCATCATCACGCGTGACAAGGCCCGCTCGCCCATCTACCTGCAGCGCCTGCATCGCGAGATCGAACTCATGGCGCCGCTTTTCGACCGCGACCGGCGCGTGCTGCAACTGCATTTCGGTGGCGGCACGCCGAACTTCCTCGACGCGGAGCAAATGTCCGACCTGCTGGATACGCTCGCCCAGCATTTTTCCTTCAGCCGCGAGGCGCGACGCGAATTCGGCATCGAGCTCGATCCGCGTTTCTGCGACGCCGACTACGTGCGCGGGCTGGCTCCGCTCGGCTTCAACCGCTTGTCCGTGGGCGTCCAGGATTTCGATCCGCAAGTGCAGGCAGCGGTGAACCGGATCCAGAGCGTGGCGCAGACCCGCGCGGTACTCGACGCGGCGCGCGCGACGGGTTTTCGCTCCACCAGCGTGGACCTGATCTACGGCCTGCCCAAACAGACACTGGCCGGCTTCGCACGCACGCTCGACGAGGTGATCGCGCTCGCACCCGATCGCGTGGCTGCCTACGCCTACGCGCACCTGCCCGAGCGCTTCAAGGCCCAGCGCCAGATCCACGCCGCCGATCTGCCGGACGCCGCCGCGCGCCTGCGCCTGCTCGGCCTGACCGTGGACAAGCTCACCGCCGCCGGTTACCGCTACATCGGCATGGACCATTTCGCACGGGCCGGCGATGACTTGGCGCGCGCCCAGGACGCCGGCACGCTGCAGCGCAATTTCCAGGGCTATTCCACGTTCGGCGGCTGCGACCTGATCGGATTGGGCATGAGCGCGATCTCGCATGTCGGCGCGAGCTTCAGCCAGAACCCGCGCGATTTGCCGACCTATTACGCCGCGCTCGATTCCGGACGCCTGCCGGTCGCGCGCGGGCTGGCGCTGTCCGAAGACGACCTGATCCGTGCCGACGTGATCGCGCAGCTCATGTGCCACGGCGCCCTCGACTTCGCCGCGTTCGAGGCCCGCCATCACCTCGACTTCGGCCTGTATTTCGGCGACGAGATCCAGCGCCTGCGCGCACTCGAGGACGACGGCCTTGTCGACCTTGCGCCCGATTGCCTGCGCGTGACCGCGCGCGGACGCTTCCTGTTGCGCAATATCGCGATGTGTTTCGACGCCTATCTCGCACGCGAGGCCCGACCTGCGGTACGCTATTCACGAGCCTTGTAGCCCGGCGATCCGCACCGGGCGGATCGTCGCAATGACCCAGATGCACCACAGCGGCAAGCTGCCGCCACACAATCCGATCGCCGACGATGGCGACGAAGTGCACTTTTGCTCCACCTGCGCGTTCGGCTCCGTGTGCCTGCCTTCGGGCCTGAACAAGACCTCGCTCAACGAGCTGCACATGCTCGTCGAGCACATCGGGCCCTTCCACGACGGCGATGTCGTGTTTCGCAGCGGCGAACGCTTCGGTGCGCTGTTCGCGGTGCGCGCGGGCATGGTCAAGACGCGCCAGGTCGACGACGAGGGCCACGAACAGGTGCTCGGCTTTCATCTGCCCGGCGAAATGATCGGGCTCGACGCCATCCACCCGGCCAGGTATCCCTGCGACGCGGTCGCGCTGGACACCGTTTTCGTTTGCCGCTTTTCGTTTCCGGCGCTGTCCACGCTCGCCGCGAAGATTCCGGACGTGCAACAGCGCCTGTTCGACCTGCTCAGTGCCGACATCGGCAAGACCAGCCGGTATTCCGGCGACCACACCGCCGACGAGCGCCTCGCCGCCTTTCTGCTCGACCTTGCCGCGCGCTATGCCGCGCGTGGGTTCGCAGCGAACGCGTATCGCCTGGTCATGCCACGCGCGGACATCGCCAACTACCTGCGCCTGGCCGCCGAGACCGTCAGCCGCGTGCTGCGCCGCTTCCAGGACCATGGCCTGATCCACGTCGATGGCCGCGAGGTCGAAATCGTCGACAAACCCGCGCTGCGCAAGCTTGCGCGGCACATCCTGCCGGCCTAATCACGTCCGCGTGACGGCATTCAATTCCTCGATGAGCGCCCGCGCTTGCGTCTGCATGGCCACATAAGCCGCCTCCCATTGCCCCGGGCGCGGCGCGGCAAGGCCAAAGCGCTGCAGGCGCGATGCGATCGATTGGAGCTGGGTGCGCAGCCGCGCGATTTCGGCCAGCGCGGCCTCGTGCTCGTCCTTGCCGATGAACAGCACCTTGCGGTCGCGGCACACGCCGATGCACGGTTGCGGCGCCTCGATCTTGCCGCAACCGATGCATTGCCAGGCCTGGATGTATTCGGGCATCGCCGCTGTTCCCGGGTTCGTGCCGATTGCGCCGTCATGCTAACGGGACGGGAATCGCCGCGCCTTGACCCACGGCAAGCGAGCCGGCAATGCCCGCGGCGCATGCAATGACGCCGGTCAAGACAAGCACGGCCCCGCGGCGCGACAATGCGCGAATGAAAACCGATTCGACCGCGAAACCCTCCTTGCGCGACATCCCGATCCACATGGAAAACGCCGCTCCCGCCGATCATCACCTGCGCCAGGCGCTCGCCGACCTGCCGCGCCTGCTCGCCGCCGCGCCGCACCGGATGATGTTCTTCGGCGGCGCCACCGCGCTGCTCGTCACCATGGCGTGGTGGGCGTGCTTCCTCGGTGCCGGCTACTTCGGCCACGCCTTTCCCGCCGCGCCGGTGTACGCCGGCTGGGCCCATGCCGTGTTCACCCAGTACGGCATGCTGGCGATGTTCATCTTTGGCTTCCTGCTCACCGTGTTCCCGCGCTGGATGGGGCAGCCGGCACTGCCCAAGCGCGCCTACATTCCGGTCTTTGTCGGTATCTTCGGCGGCTATCTGCTTTCGCACATCGGCCTGTTGGATCTGCGGCCCGTGTTGATCGCGGGACTCGCGCTGATGCTCGCCGGCTGGCTGGCGGGTCTATACGCGCTCGGCGGCGTGCTGTGGCGCAACGGCGGCAAGGATCGCCATGCGCTGTCGTGTTTCACCGCGCTGTGCGCGGGATTCGTCGGCCTGGCCTGCTTCTTTGCGTTCCTGCTCGGCGCGCCGTGGCAATGCGTCGCGGTCGCGATCAAGCTCGGCACGTTCTGCCTGTTGCTGCCGATCTTTTTCACGGTCAGCCACCGCATGGTCCCGTTTTTCAGCAGCAGCATCGTCGGCCCCGGCTATCGGCTGTTCCGGCCGGGCTGGAGCCTGCCGGTGCTGTGGATCCTCGCGATCGCGCATGCGGGCCTGGACCTCGCCCACCGCTACGACCTGCTGTTCCTGGCCGACGCGCCGCTGGCGGTGTTCTTCGCGTATCACTGGGTCAACTGGCAGCCGTGGAAATGCCTGCGCCCCGGGCTGCTGGCCGCCCTGCACATCGCGTTGCTGTGGTTGCCGACCGCATTCGTGCTGTTCGCGGTGCAAAGCCTGATCTTCCGCTGGAGCGGCGATTTCGTGCTCGGCCGCGCCCCGGTGCATGCGCTCACCGTCGGCTTCTTCGCCTCGATGCTGGTGGCGATGGTCACGCGCGTCACCCATGGCCATTCCGGGCGGCCGTTGCAGATGGGCCCGATTCCGTGGCTCACGTTCGGCCTGTTGCAGATCGTGGCACTCGCGCGCATCTATGCGGAAATCTCGCCCGCCAGCGCGCGCTGGCTAGTGATCGCGGCGTTCGGTTGGCTCATCGCATTCGCGCCGTGGGTATTGCGCGCGTTGTGGATCTATTTGACGCCACGGCTGGACGGCAAGCCCGGCTGAGTGGTCGGCATGGCCGCGCATTACCTGCTGATCAAGTCGATCCACATCTGGTGCGTCGCGCTGTCCGGCAGCCTGTTCACGCTGCGCGGAATGATGATGCTGGGCGGGTCGGTGCGCGTCTACCATCCGGCGCTGAAGTACCTTTCCTACCTGATCGACACGACGCTGCTCACGGCAGCGGTGTTGCTGACGTTGATCATCCACCAGTATCCGTTCGTGCAGTCCTGGCTTACGGCCAAGGTGCTGCTGCTCGTGGTCTACATCGTGCTCGGCGTGTTTGCGCTGCGCCGCGGGCGTTCGCGTTCCGGCCGCGCGGGATTCTTCGTTGCCGCGCTGGCGGTTTACCTGTTCATCGTCAGCATCGCGATCGCGCACGATCCGTGGGGAATCTTCGTGCGGTTCGCCGGCTGATCGATTTCCAAACGACCTCGCTTTCTTGCAACGCTCGTCATTCCGGCAAGGATTGCCGGAATCCAGATGCCAAGGACGGCATCCTTGCGGTCTGGATGCCCCTCCACCCGCTTTCGCGGGTTTCGACCATGCCGGCATGACGGGTACGTTTTGACTTTGCTTCACTTGAACCGATATTCCACGCTCGCCCACAGCTTGCGTTCGCTGCTGCTGAAACCATCGCTGCGGTAATCGGCGAGTTTCAGCAGACCGGTCAATTTCGCGGTCAATGGATAGGTGAGCATGGCGTCGAATTCGGTGCCGTAGGCGCGTCCGCCGCGGTCGGCGTGGAAATCGTGCCAGACCGCCGTCCACGCGGCCTTGCCGAGGTTGCCGTTCGCGCCGAGGTAGCGGTCGTCGATGCCGTCGACCGGCGTGGTGAGGAAACGGTCGGCCCAGCCGTCGAACGCGTGCAAGGTCGCGTAGGGCGTCGCAAATCCGTACCGGCCATTGCCGCCCATGACCTCATCGCCGGCCCTGAACGTGACTCCGCGCCACGCCAGCGTCGGCTCGATCAGGCGGTAATCGGCATCCTGCAATGCCGGATTGTTGGCGTAATCGTTCTGGTGCGCGTACTCCAGCGTCCAGCCGAATTGCCAGTCGCCGCTGGCCTGCGTGCCGGACCAGCGTGCGCCGAAGGTTTTCGTCGACAGCGTTGCGATGGCGTTGTTCCTGACCCGATAGGCGTATCCCGTCAGCGTGCCGAGCGGCAGCGCCTGCGCGACATTGAGCAGGTTTCCATTCAGATCCCAGGCACGCAGCAAGGGATTGGGATTGGCGTTGCCGAACACGCGCTGGACACGATCCAGGTAGGCATAGCGCACGACCGGACCCTGGCTGCCGAAGGCGTAGCGCAGCGACAGCGCATCGAAGGTCTGCTCGTTCTGGCGCCAGCCGACATTGCCGAAGAAACGCTGGTTGTCCCAGGCCACGATCTGGCGGCCCAATGCACCGTCAACGCCGTTGTCCGCATAGCCGACGTAGGCTTCGTGGAACTCGCTGGACGGCGGATCGGCCACGATCGGGTACTGGGTCTTGCCGTTCGCGGTGCTGTTGTAGTGCGCGCCGGCCAGGGCCTGCACGCGGTCGCCCGACGCGACCAGGCGCCAGCCGGGCGCGAAGGCCCAGCGATAGCCCAGGCGCAGGCGCACGGTGTTCGCATCCGCATCGCGCGCGAACGCGGCATCGTCCACGCCCTCGTAACGATAGCGCAGCTCAAGGATCGGCTTGCTTTGCGCGGGTCCGCCCGGAACCGCCTGCGCGATTGCTGCCGTGCACGGCAGGACCAACGCGGATGCCACAACCCACGCGCTGGCGGAGAGGCGTCGATAAGCAGGCATGCCGGTTTTCCCTCGCTGCGGCGTCGGTGCTTCGCCACCAGTGTGCACGCACCGGTCCGGCACGCCATGACCCGGGTCAAGCCAAAACGTGGCGTGAGCGCGCGCTGCCGGGGTACCGTGCCGGCAATGGCGACGGGCGTCGTCCGACGCCCGCGTCATTGCGAAGCACACGACCGGCTCAGGCGGCTTTTTGCCACTGACCAAGCGCAGCCAGTCCATTCTCCTTCGCGCGCAGCGACACGGTCTTCTGCGCCTCGGCGAAGTTCTTGGCCATGTCCTTGGCCCAGAGCTTGAGCGCGGCGGATTGCATGGCGCGGCCATAGCTGAAGCTCAGCGGCCAGGGATGCGGGCCCATCTGGTTCATCGCGTTCAGGTGCGCGGTGGCCTGCTCGTCGCTCTGGCCGCCGGACAGGAACACGATGCCGGGGATCGCCGCCGGTACCGAGGCCTTGAGGCAACGCACGGTCATTTCCGCAACCTCGTCGAGATCGGCTTGCTGCGCGCAGCTCTTGCCCGACAGCACCATGCTGGCTTTCAGGATCGTGCCTTCGAGCATCACGTTTTGTTCGTACAACGCCCCGAACAGCGAGCGCAGCGTCGCCTCGGTCACCTCGAA
>JAFEFP010000064.1 GCA_018240545.1 Pseudomonadota bacterium
CCGATCGACAGCAGAATGGGTTTTTCCTGCGCGCGCGCGGCAGAAAGCGCCTCGTCGCACCACGGCCACCAATCCACGGGGTTGTCCGCGTGCTGGCGCAGGTAGGGGCTGGATTCGGCGGTGAGATGGTTCATGACCCTAGCGTACCCCTGGAACGCAACGCCCGGCACACGGCCGGGCGTTGCAATCCTGTGTCACTCCGGCATGGATTGCCGGAGTCCAGCCGCCAAGGACGGCATCCATGCAGTCTGGATTCCGGCAGTCCCTGCCGGAATGACGATGCCATGGTTAGTTCGCGACCGGCGCACCGGGGCCGAGGTACTTGAGCAGGAATGCCTCGGTGATCTGGTAGCGGTCGACGTTGTTCTGTTCCTTGAAGAAGCCATGGCCTTCCTTGGGCCGGGTCATGTACTCGACCGGCTTGCCGGCCTTTTCCAGCGCCGCGCGCATCTCGCGCGCGTTCTGGATCGGCACACGCGGATCGTCCTCGCCGTGCACGATCAACACGGGTACGTTGAACTTTTCGATATGGTCGATGGCGGAATTGGCCTCGACGTATTTCGGATCGTCCATGCCCCAGGCTTCGCGCAGGAACTGGCGTCCGCCTTTCGAACGCCGTGTGTCGCTGCGTTGCGCCTGCACGCGGATGTCGGAAACGCCGGCAATGGCGACCGAGCACTTCCACGTGCCCTGCGGCGCGTAGACCGGCTGGAAATAGGCGGTATAGCCGCCGTAGCTGGCGCCATAGACGCAGACGCGGTTCTTGTCGACATAGCCCTGGTCTTCGGCCCATTTCAGGCCGTCGAGCATGTCCTGCATCATGCCGGTGCCCATTTGCAGCTTGCCGGAATCCTGGAAATTCTTGCCGCGCCCGCCGGAGCCGCGATAGTTGACCTGCACCACGGCATAGCCGCGCGTGGCCAGCCACTGCGCTTCGCCGGCTTCCCAGGTGTCGCCCATCTCCCAGTGATCCTGCGGGCCCATCGGGCCGCCATGGGCGATGAACACCGTCGGCAGGTTCTTCGCCACGCGATGCGGCGGCAGGGTGATGTAGCCGCCCAGTTCCGTGCCGCTGGCGGCCTTGAACCAGAATGGCTTGCGCTCGCCGAGCTGGTCGGCCTTGATCCACGGCTTGGTCTGGTACAACGGCCGCAGGTTGTTGGTCTTCATGTCGAACAGCGCGAAGGTGCCGGGATCGCGGTCGCTGACGGCGTTGACGATGATCTGGGAGCCATCGTGGCTCATGTCCCAGATGCTGACGTAGTGGTCGGGAAACTGCTGATTGAGGGATTTGAGCACGACCGCGTATTTGTTGTCTTCCAGGTAGGTGATGACCGGGCGCCCTTCATCGGCCATGACCGCGTAGGGTGTGTGCGGATACGGCGTCCAGGAAACGTCGGCGATGCTCACGCGCGGGTTGGAGGCCAGTACCTTGCGGCCGGTGCCGTCGAGGTGGCTGACCGCGAACTGGTTGGGTCCGCCGTCGGGATTGCCGCTGGAGTACAACTGCTTGCCGTCGGCCGACATGGCGATGGGAGAGAAATGCGCGCCGAGCACCGAACGCGGCAACTCCTGCCAGTCGGAGTTCGCGTCGGCACGGTAGTAGGTGTGCTCCTTGAGGTTGTTGTCCTCGCAAGTCGCGTAGCGGGCGAGACCATCGTGGACGATGAAATCGCAGCCGTCGCCAGGGATCTCGCCGATCTGCTTGACGTTGCCGCTGCTGGCATCGATGTCGAAGATCAGGGTCCGGTGCTCCTGCGGATTGACGGTCAGGTAGAAATGGCCGTTCGGGGTCGACGGCAAGCCGCTGATCGATCCGAATCCCATCGGGATCTTCAGCATGTTCGTCATGGCCGTGGTCGAGCTGCGCGCACGATCGCTGTAGAGCACGCGCTTGTGCGTGCCGTCGATATCCACGGCGATGATGTCGCCGGTGGCGCTCGGCGCTTCGGAGAATCCGGTTTCCTCGCCGGTGCCCATGACCAGGCGCTTGTCGTTGACCCAGGTGATGCTGATCGGCAGGTATTTGTCGGTCATGTCCAGGCGACTGACGAACTTGAGATCCGGCAATTGCAGGATCGCGAGCTGGTAGCGGCCGTTGTCGCCTTCGTCCTTGTGCACCGAAACGGCAATGTATTTGCCGTTCGGTGAAATCGCCGGGGCGCCAAGGGTGGAATGCCTGGCGAAGTCGATGTCGGGTACGGCCTTGACCGTCGGCACCGTGGGCGGTGGTGCATCGGCGGCGTTCGATCCACCCGCGCCGAGCAGGCCGAGCGCGACCAGCAGACCGGGAACAAGAGCGTGGCGCATGGCGAGTCTCCCTGGGAAAACGCGAATTATGCCAGCATCGGGCGAAGGATGCGGGCGCAGGGCGTGGCCGATCCGGTAAACTGCCGGCTTCGATTGTCCGTGGCGAGCCTCGTGTACTTCTTCGACGACATCCAACCCGTGGCCTTTGCCATCGGCCCCGTGGCCGTGCACTGGTATGGCCTGATGTACCTCGGCGGTTTCCTCGGCGGCTGGTGGCTGGGCATCCACCGCCTGCGCCAGGGCCGCTTGCCGGTCAGCGAGCAGGCGTTTTCCGACCTCGCGTTCTATTCGATGCTCGGCGTCATCATTGGCGGGCGTGTCTGGTACATGCTCTCGTATGTTTCGCCGGACTGGATCTGGCACGATCCGCTGGCGTTGTTCCGCGTCTGGGACGGCGGCATGTCCTTCCACGGTGGATTGATGGGCGTGCTCGTCGCCGGCTGGTGGTGGTCGCGTCGCAACACGATCCATTTCTTCGACACGATCGACTTCGTCGCGCCGCTGGTGCCGATCGGCCTCGGCCTGGGCCGCATCGGCAATTTCATCAATGGCGAGCTGTGGGGCAAGTACACCGGCGGCGACTGGGGCGTGATCTATCCGCGCGCGCTCGAATCCCTCGGCAAGTCCACCGCGGAATTGCACCAGATGTTTCTCGACGGTGCGCTCAACCGCGAGGCACGGCATCCTTCGGAACTCTACGAATTCCTGCTTGAAGGCGTGGTGATGTTCGTGGTGTTGTGGCTGTATTCGCGCAAGCCGCGGCCGCGCTACGCGGTGTCGGGCCTGTTCGCGCTGCTCTATGGCGTGTTCCGCTTCGCCGTGGAATTCGTGCGCCTGCCCGACCCGCAACTGGGCTATCTTGCCTTCGGCTGGCTGACGATGGGCCAGTTGCAGTCGATTCCGCTGATCGTCATCGGCCTCGCGCTGTTGTGGATGTCGCGGCGCGCGCCGACGTTGCCGCTCGCCAAGGCCGCCTGATGCGCCAATACCTCGACCTGCTGCGCGACGTGCTGGAGAACGGCGCGGAAAAATCCGACCGAACCGGCACCGGCACGCGCTCGCTGTTCGGGCGGCAGATCCGTTTCGACCTCGCCGACGGCTTTCCGCTGGTCACGACCAAGAAACTGCACACCCAATCCATCATCCACGAACTGCTGTGGTTCCTGCGCGGCGAAACGAATATCGGGTATCTGAAGCGAAACGGCGTCTCGATCTGGGACGAGTGGGCGAACGCGGATGGCGACCTCGGTCCGGTTTACGGCAAGCAGTGGCGAAGCTGGGCGGGTGCAGACGGCAAGACCGTGGACCAGATTTCTTGGCTCGTGGACGAGATCCGGCGCAACCCGGATTCACGCCGCCTCGTTGTCAGCGCCTGGAACGTGGCGGACCTGCCGAAGATGGCGCTGGCGCCCTGCCACTGCCTGTTCCAGTTCCATGTCGCGAACGGTCGCCTGTCGTGCCAGCTCTACCAGCGCTCGGCGGATGTCTTCCTCGGCGTTCCATTCAACATCGCCAGCTACGCGCTGTTGACGCACCTGATCGCGCAGGTCTGCGATCTCGCGCCCGGCGATTTCGTGCACAGTTTCGGCGACGTGCACCTGTACAACAATCATGTGGATCAGGCGCGCACGCAGCTTGCGCGCGAACCGATGCCGCTGGCGCGACTGCAGCTGAATCCGGAGGTGCGTTCGATTTTCGATTTCCGCTTCGAGGACATCGCCATCGAAGGCTACCAATCGCATTCCGCGATCAGGGCGCCGGTGGCGGTGTGAGCGACATTTCCCTCATCGCCGCACTGGATCACAACCACGCCATCGGCCGCGAAGGCGCCATGCCGTGGCACCTGCCGGATGACCTGAAGCGCTTCAAGGCGCTGACGCTGGGCAAGCCGGTATTGATGGGTCGCAAAACAGCCGAGTCAATTGGGCGTCCGTTACCCGGACGTACCAACCTGGTTTTGAGTTTGGGCAAACGGCTGCCGTTCAGTGGCGAAAACGTAAGGCAAGTGCATTCGATCGATGAGGCACGCGCTCACGCTGGCGATACCGAATTGATGGTGATCGGTGGTGGCGAGGTTTACCGGCAAACATTGGAGTTCGCCTCGCGCCTGTATTTGACGATTGTCGATACGGTTGCAAGCGATGTAGACACGTACTTTCCATCCTTCGATTTTGCCAACGCGTGGACGGAGACCGCACGCACGCACCATGGCGCCGACTCGCGCCACGAATATGCCTTCGACTTTGTCGATTACGAAAGAACCGCGGCGTCTTCGTAGTCGCTGGAAATCGTCGCATCCTGCGCGCGCGCCATGCCGCGCGCATTCGCGATGGTGGTGACGAGCGCGGCAAGCGCAAGGTTCGCGGCCAGCGCGATCAGGCCGATGTACACGGCGCCGATGCCGGGCAAGGGATACACCGGTTTCACGCCTTCGATCCAGCTCAGCGTGGTGCCGAACGCCATGCCCAGCGCCCAGCCGGCGAGCAGGCCGCCGGCGCGGAACCAGCGCGTGAAAAGTCCGAGGACGATGGCCGGGAACACCTGCAAGATCCAGATGCCACCAAGCAGTTGCAGGTCGATCGCGTAGTGCAACGGCAGGAAGACCACGAACACCAGGGCGCCGAACTTCACCACGAGCGAGGTGACCTTGGCCACGGTCGATTCCTGTTTCGGCGTCATCGCGCGATTGACGTAGGGACGCCAGATGTTGCGCGTGACCAGGTTCGCCGCGCCGATCGACATGATCGCCGCCGGCACCAGCGCGCCGAGCGCGATCGCCGCGTAGCAAAAGCCCGCGAACCATTCCGGAAAACTCTGGCCGATGAGCGCCGGCACCACGGCCGTGCCCTTGGCCGGCACGTGCGCGGCAATGGCCATGTAACCCAGCAGCGCGATCAGGCCGAGCGCGACGCTGTAGGCCGGCAGGATGATCGCGTTGCGCCGGATCGCATTGCCGCTGGAGGCCGCCAGCGTGCCGGTGACGGCGTGCGGATACAGGAACAGCGCGAACGCCGAGCCGAGCGCCAGCGTCGCGAACGGCATCGCCTGACCCGCCTGCAACAGGATGCCGCCGCGGCCGCGCGCCGTGAACGACTGGTCGGCGGCTTCGAATATCGCGCCATAACCGCCGAGCTTGATCGGGATGACGATGATCGCGGCGATCACGAAGATGTAGATCATCGCGTCCTTGACGAAGGCGATCAGCGCCGGCGCGCGCAGGCCGCTGGCATAGGTGTAGACCGCCAGCACCACGAAGGCCGCGATCAGCGCGATCTCCGCGCCCTGGCGCACGCCGCCGAAGCCCATCGCCTCGAATACCACCTGCATGCCGACCAGTTGCAGGGCGATGTAGGGCATGGTCGCGAGCACGCCGGTCGCGGCGACCGCGAGCGCGAGCCAGTGGCTGTCGTAGCGGCCCTGCGCGAAGTCGCCGAGCGTCAGCCAGCCGTGTTGGCGGCACACGTTCCACAACCGCGGCATCACCGCGAACACGAACGGGTAGGCGATGATGGTGTAGGGCATGGCAAAAAAACCCATCGCGCCCGCACCGTACACCAGCGCCGGCACCGCGATCACGGTGTAGGCGGTGTACAAGTCGCCGCCGAGCAGGAACCAGGTGACCAGCGTGCCGAAGCGACGCCCGCCCAGGCCCCATTCGTGCAGCTGGTCCAGGTCCGCGCGTTTCCAGCGCGCGGCAAGGAAGCCGAGCACGGTCACCAGCGCGAAGAAGGTGGCGAATACCGCCCACGCCGTCCAATGCACGGTCTCGTTCATCGCCGCATGCCCCGATGGACGACGTACGTCAGCAACGACGCCAGCGGAATCCACGCGAACAGGTACCAATAGAAGAACGGAAAGCCCCACAGCACCGGATCGTGCGCGTCGTACAGCGGCACGATCAGCGTGGCGACGAAGGGCACGAGCAGCAGCCACCCATGGCGCCGCCTCATAACCATCTGGCCTTCTTCAGCCAGACGTACAAGACCACGCACAACGCCAGCGTGCCGCCGAATGCGGCCGGATATGCATATGCCGCGCCGAGCTCCGGCATGTCGCGGAAGTTCATGCCGTACCAGCTCGCGATCATCATCGGCGCGGTGAGCAAAAGGCCCCAGCCGGCGATGCGCTTGAACGTGTCGTTCTGGGCGATGCCGACCAGCGCGAAGTTGACGTCCATCGCCGCCGTGAGCATCTCGCGCATGGTGTCGGCGGCCTCGTTGATGCGGATGGCGTGATCGCCGACGTCGCGAAAGTACGGCCGCACCTCGTCGCGGACCAGGCCCGGGTACAGGCGCACGAGCTGGCTCAGGATGTCCTGCAGCGGCGTCACCGCCAGGCGCAGGCGCACCAGTTCCTTCTTCAGCTCGTACAACTTGATGATGGTGTCCTGGTCGAAGTCGCCGCCGAGCACGGCGTGCTCGAGTTCCTGCAGGCGCGCGCGGAAGTTCTCGACGATCGGCATGTAGTTGTCGACCACGAAATCCAGCACCGAATACAGCGCGTAGCTCGGGCCCAGCGCCAACAATTCCGGCGCCGCCTCGCAGGAGCGGCGCGCCGGCGCATACGAGCGCGACGCGCCATGGCGCACGCTGACGAGGTAGTTGCGACCGAGGAAAAGATGGGTCTCGCCGAATTCGATCCGGGCGTGCTCCATCTGCGCGGTGTGCACGGCGATGAACAGCGACTCGCCGTAGAACTCGATCTTGGTGCGCTGGTGCGCGCGGTGCGCGTCCTCGATCGCCAGCTCGTGCAGGCCGAACTGCGCCTGCATGCGGTCGAGCAGGGCCTCGTCCGGCTCGTGCAGGCCGACCCAGACGAAGACTTTCGCATCCTTCAGCGCCGCGCTGATGTCATCCAGCGCAATCGCGCGCGGCGCGCCATCGCCGTAGGCGACGCAATTGACCAGCATCGGCGCATCGGCGGCTTCGGACGTCGCGGGGCTGGTCGGCATGCGCGGATGATGCCGGAGCGGATGAGGCGGGGCAATGGGTTGCCGTTGAGCGCTGACGAATCAGAGAAAGCGCCCTGGCAATTAAGCTTGAAAATTGATCAAGCCTTCACGACAGCAGGCCGCGACGGGTCAATTCCTCTCGACCACGCGGGGTGTCCGTCGGGTAAATCTGTGGCGATCCGCATTTTGAACAGACTTTTATCCTGCCGCCAAAGAATCGCCATAGAGAATAGATCAGTGCGATGGCAAGCAGGAGCAAACCGATATGCGTCAAGACAATTGAAAGCGTAAGAATGATTCCAGTGGCCCAAAGTCCGAATTCGGCGCCGCCGCTGCCTTTGGTAACCTTGCGAGGCTGCATGAGGGACCCACAGACTGCGCAAAGATGACGACTCAGGGCGTTGCGCTGTTCTTGTTCGCGGCGGGCATCTTCGACGATCTTGGCGCGCTTTGCATCTTCCTCGACGCGAGCTTGTTCGGCAGCGTGCTTGGCGTTTTCGGCTTTTGCTGCCGCTTCAAGCGCCGCATCGACTTTGGCGTAAATGGCGCCGCAGGCCGAGCAAGCGAGTGTTGGCGTAATTGCCGCAACATCCGCATCATGGCCACATTTTTTGCAGTGCGCGAGCATTGACGATCAGCGATCGATGAAGTCGCCGACCGCATAAACGATTCCGTAATTGTTGACCATGATGACCGTAAAACTTCCATTCCCACGGTCGTAAAGCCATTGCTCACCCATCTTCACACCAAACTTATTGATCACGGGTGTGATCTTGTCGGGATCAGCAGACTTGCGCACCTGCTCGGCGTTGTCGCCGGCCTGCACGACCTTGGTGCCAACGCGCACCATGCGTGCCGCGGAATAACTGACGACGTCGGCAAACGTTGTGATCGTGAGTGAGTACAAGAGTAAGCAGACCAGCATCTTTTTCATCTTACTCTCCACACGGGAACGCGCGCCAAGGTCAAGATTTGTTGGTTCGACTGACGATGGCAAGATGGAAGCCCACATCATCGTAGCAGCCTCGACAATCATTGTGGGCTTTTCGATCCAGGGTGACGACGGAAATGGAACGACGTAAAGTCGGATGAATCGACGCGGTTTCCGCTATCCTTCGCCTTGTGAAAGCCAAAGTTCCCAAAGGCAATCGAGCGGTCGCCAAAGCGCCTGTCAGAGTAGGGCGGGTGCTGGAACAGAAGGCCCCAAGGCAATCGGATAAGGAAGTCGCCGACAATAGACTGGTGCATCCCTCGGCTACGAATCTAGTGGAATTGTACACGCCGGCGCGCATCCGCGAGTTCGACGATGCAGAAGGCGAACTGGCTCGCTTTTTCGATAAGAGTTGATCGGACTTACGCGCGTCGCCAATTCACACTTGCCGCCAGCGCCACATGGATCGGCAGCAGCAGGGCGATCCAGAAACGATTGTCCTGCGGGAAGGATGGGTAGATTTTCAGGAAGAATTCGAACGCGGCGAGGAAAGCGACGAGGATGCTCGTCGCCTTGACGAAGCGCGATGGCTGCCAGCGCGCGCGGACGCTGGCGATCCACGCGGGCACGAGCAGCAGGCACAGCGGATCGAGCAGCGCGATGTTCTCGTTGTGCCAGGCGGCGACGTGGTCGGTGAGCGTCCACAGGCCGATGAGCGCGAGCCCAGCGATACCACAAACGAAGTCGATAAGCGACGCGGTGGTGGAAAATGCCACGCGCGCCCATGCGCGTTCGCGCGCGCGCGCCAGCGCGAGCAGGCCGAGACCGGAAAGGACGCCTACGGCGAGCGCCTGCCAGACCCATTCCGACGGATATTCCGGCGGTTCGGGCAGGTGGCCGGGTTCGATCACGGTTTCGCGCGCGACCAGTGGCACGAGTGCGCCGCTTGCATCGCGCACCTTCACGTCACGCAGGTAGCGCATGAATTCCATGGGCACGAAACTCTCGGCCCAGTACGACAGGCGCGTATCCGCGAACGGTCCCAGGCCCGCGTCCATCAGCACCATCAGCACCGGTTGCGGGCGCATCAGCCGCAATGCGTCCATGCGATAGGTGAAGCCGCGCGAAGGCGCGATCAGTTGCGCGTGGATCGCACCGTCGAGCGCCTTGTCGAGCGCATCGCGCACGCGCGTGGCGCAGTTGGCGGTGAAATAGTCGTAGCGGTATTGCGCGTTCTCCGGGCGTGCGTTCCAGGCGAGGTAATCGCTTAGCGCGAGGCGCTGTGTGGGCGTGAGGTTGAGTTGTTGCTCGACGATCCAGCGGCCTTCGGCGCGATATTGCGGAAACTCGTCGGCCGGATCGGTGACGTCGATGCGGTAGAGCATGCGGCCGCGCGCGAAGTTGAGGAAAAAATCCTTCTGCGCGAAATCGAACATGCCGTAGTTGTACAGGCGCTGCGCGCCGTTCGCCCTGTCCGTGATCTGGATGGCATTGTGACCGAAGCGTTCCCATAGCTCGGTGCCGGGGCCGAAGGTGACCAGGGAGACCTCGAGGTTGGCGCCGGGCGGTTGCGCGGGGACGGGCTGGGCGGTTGCGAAAAGTGGAAAAAGTAGCAAAATCCACATTGGTATGCAGCGCAGGATCATCATCGTGTTGGAAGCCATCACCAGAGCGTCGCGAGCGAAGACAGGTCGCGCGCCGCCAGCGCGCAGGAAGCGGAGTGTACACGGCAGTACATGAGCATTCCGAGCGCTGCCGGCGCGCGAGATGTCGAGCGCAGCAGCGATTGTGACGGCTTCAGGCGTCGTGCACGCGCACCGAGAACTGCTGCACCCTGCGCGCATCGGCGCGCGTGACGCGGAACACGAATCCGCCGAGCACGGTTTCCTCGCCGACCTCGGGCAGGTGGCCGAGCTCGTCGGTGACCATGCCGCCGACGGTATCGAAATCCTCGTCCGGGAACGCGCTGCCCAGGCGTGCGTTGAAGTCCGCGATTGGGGTCAGCGCGTTGACGAGGAAACTGCCGTCTGGTTGCGCCTGGATCAGCTTCTTGCGCGCCGGATCCTCCTCATCGTGCTCGTCGTCGATCTCGCCGACGATTTCCTCGAGCACGTCCTCGATGGTGA
>JAFEFP010000065.1 GCA_018240545.1 Pseudomonadota bacterium
AAAAACGGATCGTCGCGGTGGCCTTGGGCGCGCCGGAAAAAATGCCGTAGCTGGACGCCAGGTGCGCATTCAATTCCGCTTCACCGCGATCCTCCGCGTCTTCGTCGAGCACGCTGGCACGGCCAATGCGGTCGAGCGCAAAACTGCGCAACGCCTCGCGCCCGTGATCCCAGGCATCGAGATACCAGTTGTCGCGGTAATGGGTCAGGCGTTGCGGTGACACGCGGCGCGCGGTCGCCTCGTTGGTCGAACGCGCGCGATAGTCGAAGGTCAGGCGCTTGCGGCCGAGCACCGCGCCGGCGACGTGGCGGAACGTCGCCTCGTCCACGCGCCGCGTGCCCGAACCGATCACGCGGATGCGCTCGATGGGAAAGCTGCGGCCATCGGTCTGGTTCGACAGCAGCCGGTCGATGCGCGAGCGCAGCGGCGCCAGCGCGCTGGCGAGGATTCCCGGCCCAGTACGCCCGACCAGCTCGTTGAGCGCGAGCAGGGCCTGCAGTTCCTCGCTGGTCAGCCACAGGCCGGGCAACTCGAAACGCTCGGCCTCGGCGGCGGCGTAATGGAACGCGGCCTCGTCGCCTTCGCTGTCGATGGGCGCGCCGAGCGCATCGCGCAGGAAGGCAATGTCACGATAGGCCGTGGCACGCGAGCAGCCCAATTCTTCGATGATCCTGGCCAGCGGCACCGGATAACGCGAGGATTTGAGGATCCGGTGCAGGGTCAAGATGCGTTCATATCGGTCCATATCCTTATGGTAAGGCATGCGCGGTGCCGCGCGAGGCATCCGTTATGATGGGCGCATGGAATCCCGGAACCCGACATCGCCCCCGCCCGCGCCTGCCATGACGACGGGGGCCACCGCATGACCTGGCAAGCCTGGGCCGTCGCCGCCATCGTGATTGGCGCGATGGCGCTGTTCGTCAGCGAAAGACTGCGCTACGACGTCGTCGGCCTGCTCGTGCTCACCGCTCTGATCGTGTTCGGCATCCTCACGCCGGCCGAGGGCTTGTCCGGCTTCAGCAACGAGGCGACCGTGGTGGTCGCGGCGATGTTCGCATTGAACGCGGGCATCGTCGGTACCGGTGCGCTGGATCCGCTGATCCTCGCATTGG
Source organism: Pseudomonadota bacterium (assembly GCA_018240545.1). Classification (GTDB taxonomy): domain Bacteria; phylum Pseudomonadota; class Gammaproteobacteria; order Xanthomonadales; family Rhodanobacteraceae; genus Rudaea. The sequence goes on from JAFEFP010000065.1 coordinate 1,113, forward strand.
CGCGCATCCAGAGACCGTGGCTGCTGACGCTTGCGATCCTCGTCATCGTCTGCTTCCTCGGCGCGTTCGTGAAGAACACCGCGCTGGTCGCGACCTTCCTGCCGGTGACGCTGAGCGTGTGCGCGCGCGCCCGGACCTCGCCGGCACGCGTGCTGATCCCGATGTCTTACGCCGCGCAAATGGGCGGCGTGTGCACGTTGTTGGGCACCTCGTCGAACCTGCTCACGAACAGTTTGGCCGTGCAGCATGGCCTGCCCGAATTCGGCGTGTTCGATTTCACCCGGCTCGGCGCGCTGCTTGCCGTCGCCGGCATCGTCTACCTGATGTTGATCGGGCGCTGGCTGCTGCCGCGCCACATCGACACGGAACATTCGGAAAACCTCGAACTAGGCAAGTTCGTGACCGAACTGCGCGTGCTCGCCGATTCGCCGCTGATCGGCGAATCCGTCGCCGCGGCCACGCTCGGCGAGCGTTTCGGCGTCTATGTGCTGGAGTTGCTGCGCGGGGAAGAGCACCTGTGGGCGCCGCGCGAACAGGAACTGCGCGAAGGCGATGTGCTGCTCGCGCGCGGGGACTGGCAGCGCCTGGAGGAATTCAAGCACAAGCTCAAGCTGGAGATCGCGCCCGTGCTCGATCTGCCGGATACCGGCGAATCCGGCCGTCGCGTGCTGATCGAAGCGCTGGTCGCGCCCGGCGCGCGCGTGATCGGCGATACGGTCGAGGGCATCGACTTCCGCTGGACGTACAACGCCACCGTGCTCGCGGTGCAGCGGCGCAGCCGCATCCTGCGCGAGCAGCTCAAGTACACGCGCCTGGAAGTGGGCGACATCCTGCTGTTGCTGGTCGACGAGCCGGCCCTGCGCCAATGGCGGCGCGAGTCGGGCCTGGTGATACTCAGTGAACGCGGCGACTCACGTGCCTCCCGGCGCAAGGCGCCGCTGGCGATCGGCATTCTCGCCGCGGTGGTGGTCGTCGCCGGCCTGGGGCTGCTGCCGATCGTCGCCAGCGCGCTGCTTGGCTGTGTGGCGATGGCGCTGACAGGGTGCTTTTCCTTCGACGATGTGTACGAGGCCATGGACTGGAAGGTCATCGTCCTGCTCGGCGCGATCCTGCCGCTCGGGATCGCGCTGGAAAAAACCGGCCTCGCGCGCGAAGTCGTGGCTGCCGGCATGCACCTCGTCGGCGAGCACGGTCCGCTGGCCGTGCTGCTGATGGTGTACCTGCTCACCGCGCTGCTCACCGAAATGATGGGGCACAACCCGTCCGTGGTGCTGATGGTGCCGATCGCGATTTCCGTCGCGCACGTCATGCAGGTCAATCCGACGCCGTTCGTGATCTGCGTTGCGTTCGCCGCGGCGACCTCGTTTGCGACGCCGGTCGGGTATCCGACCAACACCATGGTCTACGCGGCGGGCAGTTACCGTTTCACCGATTTCATGAAGGTCGGCATTCCGTTGATCGCGATGTTCTGCGCGCTGTCGATGTGGCTGATCCCGCAGTTCTGGCCCTTTCATCCCTGAGCTTGCCGCGTTCATCGCGTTGCCAGGGCGCTTGCTGACGGTGCCTTGCGGCAATGCGTGGACATGCGTTCCCTGAACCTGGCTTGTACGCGCCGCGCACCCGCACTCATTCTGGTGCGAGCGCGCACTTACAATGCGCGCCCGCCGCGTTGCGCGCGGCGTGTCCCCCAAGAACAAGGAATTCCGATGAAAACGACATTGCTCGCATCCGCCGTCTTGCTCGCGCTGCCGCTGGCCGCGTTCGCCGATCCACCCCCGCCACCGCCACAGGGCTGGTCCGGCAGCGGCGAGGCCGGCCTGTCCATCGCCAGCGGCAACACCAAGTCGCAGAACCTGAACGCCAAGCTCGACATCAAGTTCAATGACGATCAGTGGACGGACGATTTCTACCTCACCGCGCTGCGCAACAAGGCCAACACGCCGGCCGGCTACGATCTGACCGCAAACCGCTACGAAGCCGGGGCTTCGCTCGGCTACAGGTTCGACGAGCGCAGCTACATCGTCGGTGCGGCACGCTACGAGCACGACGAGTTCTCGCCCTACGACTACCAGTACACCGTTTCGATCGGCTATGGCTACCAGATCCTGAAGAACGCCAGCGACGAACTCGCGGTGGAAATCGGACCGGGCTACAAGGTCGTGCAGCCGGCGTCCTACACCCTGCTGCCGGTCGATCCGCTGTCGCCGCCGGTCAAGGTCACGCCGGATTCGCAGAGCAATGCCGTCGCCCGCGGCAAGATCGCCTACAGGCACAACTTCAGCGACACGGTCGCGTTCGTCGACACGTTCGTCACCGAAGCCGGCAGCGGCAACAAGTTCTTCCAGAACGACGCCGGCCTCGCGGTGAAGATGAACAGCAAGCTCGCGCTCAAGGTCGGTTACCAGGTCCGCCACAATTCGCAGGTGGAAGCCGGGTTCAAGAAGACCGACAGCCTGCTCACGACGAATCTGGTTTACAGCTTCTAAGCTGCGCTGCAACTTGAACCGCTGTCATTCCGGCAGGGAGTGCCGGAATCCAGGTGCCATGGAGGGCAGCTTGCTGTCAATCTGCGACCGCATCCTGCATTCTGGATCCCGGCATTCCCTGCCGGGATGACGGTGAGACGAATTCAATCAGACTGTCGGAGCAGCAATTCACCCGCGCCCAGTTCCAGCAACTGGCGTGCGACGCGCTCGCCCAGCGCTTCGGGCGCTTCGGATTGACCATCGTCCTCGGCGCGGATGAGTTTGCCTCTGCTGGCGTCACCGACCAATCCCGACAGGTGCAGGCCGATTTCGGTCTCGATGCAGAACGCCGCGATCGGCACCTGGCAACTGCCTTCCAGACGGCGCGTCATCGCGCGCTCGGCGTCGACGCATCCCGCCGTGGCGCCATCGTGCAGCGGCGCTATCAGTTCGGCCGTGCGCCGGTCACCGGCACGCCGTTCCACCGCGATCGCGCCCTGCCCGGCGGCCGGCAGCCAATGCGGCGGTTCGAGCCGGCTGCGGATGCGTGCGGCGAGGCCCAGGCGTTCCAGACCCGCGCAGGCGAGCACGATCGCGTCGTAGTCGCCGGCATCGAGTCTGGCCAGGCGCGTATTGACGTTGCCGCGCAGGTCCGCGAGGCGCAGATCCGGGCGCCGCGCGCGCAGCTGCGCCTGCCGGCGCAGCGATGAAGTGCCCACCCGCGCACCCGGCGGCAATTCATCCAGGTGCGCAAACCGTGCCGAAACGAAGGCATCGGCCGGATCGGCGCGTTCGAGCACGGCGCCGATGGCGAAGCCCTCGTCCAGGCGCATCGGCACGTCCTTGAACGAATGCACGGCGATGTCGGCCTCGCGCCGCGCCAGCGCGACTTCGAGTTCCTTGAGGAACAGGCCCTTGCCGCCGATGTCGGCCAGCGGCCGGTCGAGAATGCGGTCCCCGCGCGTGGTCAGCGGTACGAGTTCCACGCCCAACTGCGGATGCGCGCTGCGCAAGCGCGCGGCGACATGCTCGGCCTGCCACAGCGCCAGGGCGCTCTTGCGCGTGGCAATGCGCAATACCGTCACAGGGAGCGCACCAGCTTGCGCAGTGCGGGCAGGTTGCGGCGGCTGACCTCCAGCGTCGTCGCCACGCCATCGATGCGCGCGTGGATGCTGCCGTCGGGCCCGCGCACGAGCCCGGCGAGGCGCTCGCGCGCGACCAGGCAGTTGCGATGGATGCGCACGAAGCGTTCGCCGAATTCCTCCTCCAGCGCCTTGAGCGATTCCTCGATCAGCACCTCGCCCCTGGCATGGTGCACGGCGACGTACTTGTCCTCGGCGAGCAGATACTGGATGTCGGCGACCGGCACGAGGACCAGGTTGCCGCGCACGCGTGCGCACAGGTGTCCGCGTCGCGCCGCCTTGCCGGCGGCGGCGCCGAGCCGCGCAAGGTCCTCGCTGCCGAAGCGGCGCGCGCGCTCGAGCGCCGTGCGCAGGCGTTCGATGCGCACCGGCTTGACCAGGTAGTCGAGCGCGCCGGTGTCGAAGGCGGCCAGCGCGTGCTCGTCGTAGGCGGTGCAGAACACGATCGCCGGCGGCGCGTCGAATCCGGCCAGGTGGCGCGCGGTCTCCAGACCGTCCATCAGCGGCATGCGGATATCGAGCAGGACGAGGTCCGGATGCAGGCGTGCGGCGGCCTCCAGGGCCGCGCGGCCGTCCCCGGCCTCGCCCGCGATTTCCACATTTCCACAATCGCGCAAGAGCGCGATGAGGCGCTCGCGCGCCAGGGGCTCATCGTCGACGATCAGGATCTTCATGGGGCAACGTTATCACGCAGACGAATTCGTCGGCAGCGTTGTCGATATCGAGTCTTCCGCGCTCGCCGAAATGGTACGCGATGCGCGCACGCGTGTTGTCCAGCGCCATGCCGTGGCGTGGCGCGGCGCGCGCAGCCGGCGGCGGTTGCGGATTGCGGATTTCCAGCACCACCGCACCGTGTTCGCGGCGACCGCGCATCGACACCGTACCGCCTTCGGGCAGTTGCGCGATGCCGTGGTAGATCGCGTTTTCCGCCAGCGGTTGCAGCAGCAGTGCCGGAATCGGCAGCTCCTGCGGCAGTCCGTCCACCGCCATGTCCACGCGCAAGCGCTCGCCAAGGCGCAGTTTTTCGATGTCCAGGTACCGGCGCATCAGGTCGAGTTCGGTGCCGAGCGTGCTCAGCGCCGCGTCGTTGCCGAGCGCCGCGCGGAACAGGTCGGACAAGTCCTCCACCGCGCGTTCGGCCTCGGTCGGGCGCGTGCGGATCAGGCTCGCGATCGTGTTCATGCTGTTGAACAGGAAATGCGGCCGGATGCGCGCCTGCAAGGCCTCGAAGCGCGCCTTGGACTCGGCACGCACGCGCGCGCGCCACTGCTCGATCACGTAAAAATAGCGCAACAGCGCCGCGCCAAGCAGCGCGCACAGGGCGGCGCTGCGCCAGACGAAACGACCCTGGAATTGCGCCGGCAGGGTCAGCCTCAGGTCAAGCTGGTGATCGATCTCGAAGACCAGCGCGCTGCCGATGACGGTGATGGCCAGCATCAGCGCGTAAGCGGCGATGACGCCCAGCAACGGCGACAGCTTTTCCAGTTGCGGACGCAGCTTGCACAGGCACACTGCGCAGATCAGCGCGAGCCATTGCGCGAACACGCTCACCGTGGCCAGGCGCGGCAGCAGCGGCCGGGTTTCGTCGCTGGGCGCAATCTCGGCCACCAGCACGAGCAACTCGGCCACCACCATCACCGCGAACAAAACCGGCAGGCTGCAGAAATCCGGCAACCAGCGCGGGCGTTCTGCGGCGGACGCCGGGGTCATGGGCCGGAAAACCGCGACCCAAGCCACTGGCGAAGATCCGCGATCTCCGCTGCACACACCTGATGCGCCATCGGATAGGCATGCCATTCCACCGCATAGCCGCGCTGGAGCAGGTAATCCCGGCTCATCTCGCCGAGCGCGTGCGAGATGGTCGGGTCGAGCATGCCGTGGGCCATGAAGATCGGCGTGGAACGGTTCGCGGCGCCTGCTTCGGCATCGGTTTTTTCCGCCATCGGCAGGTACGTGGACAGTGCGACGATGCCGCCGAGGCGCTGCGCATGCCGGATGCCGCCGGCGAGCACGATCGCGCCGCCCTGCGAGAATCCGGCGAGGAACACGTTTTCGGTCGCGATGCCACGCGCGGATTCGCGTTGGATCAATGCCTCGAGCAGGCCGATCGAGGCGCGGATGCCGGCCTCGTCCTGGCGCTGCGCGATTTCCAGGCCGGAGATGTCGTACCAGGCGCGCATCGCCATGCCGCCGTTGATGGTGATCGGCCGCACCGGCGCATGCGGAAACACGAAGCGCAGCGGCGGCCAGCGCGAGGCGACGAGTTCCGGCACGATCGGCGCGAAATCGTTGCCGTCGGCGCCGAGCCCGTGCAGCCAGATCACGGCATGGCGCGGATTCGGCGCGGTCTCGATCTCGATGCAGGGCAACGGCATGGGGCTTCCTCGACGCGGGCTCGAATGGTGCCGCATTTGCCCTGCCGCTGCCAGCACGCCATGACTTGTGGCGGCTTGCGATGCGCCGGCTTCGCGTTATGCTGCGCCTTTTTCACCGGAGTCCGCCATGATCCGTTTCGCCCTCGTCGCACCTCTCGCCCTGCTCTGCGTCGCCGCGACGGCCCAAACGGCGTCGGCACCGCTGACGCTCGAGCAAATCATGGCCGATCCGGACTGGATCGCCGGGCAGATCCAGGTGCCGGAGGAATTCGAGCAAAGCGGCGGCGCGCCGTATTTCAGCGTCGACGGGCGCAGCGCGTACTACCGGCTCAAGCGCAACGGTTCGCCCGTGTCCGACCTGCACCGCATCGACCTGGCCACGGGCGCGGACAGCCGCGTCGAGGCGGCGGCAATGGCCGCTGCGGACGGCAATCACACTGTCTACGCTGCCACGGACTCGCATGCCGCCTTCGTGCGCAACGGCGACGTGTTCTTGCGCAACCTGCGCAACGGTACGACGACGCAAGTCACGCGCAACGAACAACGCCAGGGTGACCTGCAATTCTCGGCCGACGGCCGCTTGCTCAGTTTCCGCAGCGGCGATGACTGGTTCGTGCACGACGTCGCGAGCGGCACGACGGCGCCGGCAGCAGTCCTGAAAACGGAAAACGATCCGGACGCCGCGCCCAAGGACGACGTGCTGCGCGCCGAACAACTGCGCCTGTTCACGACCCTGCAGAAGCTGGACAAGGACAAGCAGGAAAGCCGCGAGCACGCGCAGGCCATGCAGCGCGGCGACGCCAGCCGCGCGCCGCTGCCGTTTTACCTCGGCGACAAGGTCAAGCTCGTCGATTCGGAGCTTTCGCCCGACGCGCGTTGGCTGCTCGCAATCACCGTGGAAAAGGACTATACGCGCGGCGAACAGCCCAAGCTGATCCGTTACGTCACCGATACCGGCTACCCGGAATTCGAGCCGCTGCGTCGCAACGCCGGCCGCAACGCGCCCGCGCCGCAGACGCTGTGGCTGTTCGACCTCGACAAACGCACGCAAACGAAAATCGACGTCGACGCCCTGCCCGGCATCCACGACGACCCACTCGCCGCGATTCGCGCCGAGAATGTGAAGGCTGGCTTGCTGAAAGCGCCCGATGCAGCAAAAGATAAAAGTGGAAAAACGGGCAAGCCCTCCAAACCGGGCAAGACACGCGATCTGGAAATCGCCGGCATCGCGTTCTCGCGCGACGGTGCGCATGCCGCCGTGCAACTGCGCGCGATCGACAACAAGGATCGCTGGCTGGTGACGCTCGATCCGGCACGGCCGCAACCCGCGCTGCAGGAACGCCTGCACGACGACGCCTGGATCAACTGGAACTTCAACGAATTCGGCTGGGAGAACGACAGCCGCACGCTGTGGTACGTGTCCGAAGCATCCGGTTACGCGCATTTGTATGCCAAGCCGCTCGGCGGCAAGGCGCGGCAACTCACACGTGGCGATTTCGAGACCTCGCATCCGGTGCTGTCCGCCGACGGGCGCTGGTTCTACGTGCGCGCGAACGCGGAAAAACCCTGGGCCTATGACGTGTATCGCGTCGGCGTCGGCGGCGGCGAGCTGCAGCGCGTGACGCACTACCAGGGCATGGATTCGTTCGCGCTGTCGCACGACGGCACGCAACTGCTCGTCGTGCATTCGTCTGCCTATGTGCCGCCGCAACTGGCCGTCGCCAACGCTGATGGCAGCGGCAGTGCGCATGAACTCACCGACACGCGCACCGCGCAATACCAGGCGCTGCACTGGGTCGCGCCGCAATTCGTGCAGGTGCCGTCGAGCCATTTCAAGGGCTCGATCTGGGCCAAATTCTACGCGCCGTCCGACTACGACAAATCCAGGCCGCATCCGGCCGTGATCTTCGTCCACGGCGCGGGTTACCTGCAGGATGTCACCGCGAACTGGTCGTACTACTTCCGCGAGCAGATGTTCGCGAACCTGCTGCTGCAACACGGCTATGTCGTGATCGATCTGGATTACCGCGCTTCGGAAGGCTATGGCCGCGCCTGGCGCACCGCGATCTATCGCGACATGGGCCATCCGGAACTCGAAGACCTGCTCGACGGCAAGGCCTGGATGGTCAAGCACTGGAACGCCGACCCGAAACGCGTCGGCATCTACGGCGGTTCCTATGGCGGCTTCATGACCCTGATGGCGCTGTTCCGTGCGCCCGGTGAATTCGCCGCCGGTGCGGCGCTGCGCCCGGTCAGCGACTGGATGCTGTACGACGACGGCTACACCTCGGACATCCTCAACCGCCCGCAGGACGATCCGCTCGCCTACCGGCGCTCCTCGCCGATTGAGTTCGCAAACAACTTGCGCGATCCCCTGCTCATCTGCCACGGCGTGATCGACAACAACGTGATGTTCCAGGATTCGGCGCGCCTGTACGAACGCCTGATCGAACTGCACAAGGACAACTTCAGCATCTCGCTGTATCCGCTCGACCGGCACGGGTTCACGAACGCGGATTCGTGGCTGGACGAATACAAGCGGATCTACGGATTGTTTGAGAATCATCTCAAGTAGGACTGCGGCACCGGCCCGTGATCCCGGCAGGAAATGCCGAAATCCAGATGCCACGGAAGGCGGCGCTGCAAATTCTGATTGCGCATGCGACGCGGTTTCTCCCCGCATCCGGGAAGTGCCGACCGAAGCAAGACTCCCGCGCATCTGCGCCAACCGGGTAACTTCTTCGGCGCGAAGCGAAAGTCACCGAGGAAACCCCTCGAAACACGGACGCCCTGGCCACGGGGCGTCTGGGCCGGCCCATGCCTGTCATCCTTTGCGCATGTGGTGCGTTGAGGCAGGCGCAAGCGGGCCGCGGCAGGACTGCGGCGGACGCCACCAGGGCAAGGGTCGCAAATGAACACCATCGGGCACTATCGACTTCTCGGCACGCTCGGTCGCGGCGGCATGGGCGTGGTCTACAAGGGTTACGAGACCTCGCTCAACC
>JAFEFP010000066.1 GCA_018240545.1 Pseudomonadota bacterium
GCGACGCGGTGCGCGCGCGCCAGATGCGTCGTCCACACGGACGCGGCGAGGCCGTAGTTCGTCGCATTCGCCAGCGCGATGGCCTCGTCCTCGCCATCGAACGGGATGAGCGTTGCGACCGGCCCGAAGATTTCCTCCTGATTGGTGCGGCACCGCGCATCCAAGCCCTCGATCAGCGTCGGGACCACGAACCAGCCGCCGGCGCAACGTCCTGACAGGCGTACGGCTTCGCCGCCGCACAGGATCGTTCCGCCTTCCTCGCGCGCCAGCGCGATGTGGCCCATGACCTTGTCGAAATGCGCGCGCGATACGAGCGCGCCGAGGTCGCTGGACGAGTCCTGCGGATCGCCGACGCGCAGCGCGCGGACTTTTTCCACAAAGATACTCTTGAACTTGTCGTAGATCGTGCGCTCGACGAGGATGCGCGAACCGCACAGGCAGATCTGGCCCTGGTTGGAAAACGCCGAGTGCACCAGGGTCACCCAGTTCGCGTCGCTGCCTTCCCAATCCGCGAAGACGATGGTGGGATTCTTGCCGCCCATTTCCAGCGAGGCTTTCACGAAGCGTGGCGCGAGCGCGCTGGCTATGGCCGCGCCGGTGCGCGTGGAACCGGTGAACGAAACGGCCTTGATGCCCGGATGTTCGACCAATGCTTTTCCGGCGCTCGCGCCGCTGCCGTGGACGATGTTGAGCACGCCGGGCGGAAGTCCCGCGGCTATGCAAACCGTGGCGAACATCCATGCCGTCAGCGGCGTGATTTCGGACGGCTTTGCAACGACGGTATTGCCGGCGGCGAGCGCCGGCGCGATCTTCCACGTGAACAGGTACAGCGGCAGGTTCCACGGCGAGATGCAGGCGACCGCGCCCAGCGCCTGGCGCAGGGTGTAGTTGATCGCGGCTTCGCCCATCGCATGCGCCTCGCTGGCGAACTGCGTGATCGCGCCGGCAAAAAAGCGCAGGTTCGAAACCGCGCGCGGGATGTCGAGGCTGCGTGCCAGCGCAACGGGTTTTCCGCTGTCTCGCGATTCGGCTTGTGCGAATTCATCCAGGCGCGCCTCGAGCAGGTCGGCGATCCGTTCCAGGAACTGCGCGCGCTGTGCGGCCGGCAGGGCCGCCCAGGCAGGATACGCGCGCTGCGCGGCAGCGACCGCCGCATCGATGTCAGCGGCATCCGAGTCGGGGCAGTCGGCGTAGTGCGTACCGGTGGCCGGTTCGAACACGTCGAGCCATTTGCCGCCGCGCGGCGGATCGGCGCGGCCATCGATGTAGTTGGACAGTCTCAGGCGTTCGGACATGGCGCCACTGTAACGCCCGGGGCGCCGCGGCGAAACAGGCGGGAAGTCATCCCGCAAACAGGGATCGCTGCACCGGCGCGAAGCTGCGCCGGTGCGCCGCGCAGGGACCGAGGCGTTCCAGCGCGGCGAAGTGCTCCGGGGTCGGGTAGCCCTTGTGCCGGGCGAAGCCATAACCGGGATGGCGCGTGTCCAGATCGCACAGGATACGGTCGCGCGCGACCTTGGCCAGGATCGATGCGGCGCTGATCGCAGGCTCCGTGACATCGCCATCGACGATGGCGCGGGCCGGGCAGGCCAGATCCCGCGGCAGACGATTGCCGTCGATCAATGCAAGTTCGGCAGCCGGCACGAGCGCGGCCAGGGCGCGTGCCATGCCCAGCAGGGTGGCTTGCAGGATGTTGAGCCGGTCGATGTCGATGACGCCGACTTCGACCACACTGAAGGCCAGTGCGTGTTCGCGAATCTGCACGTCCAGCGCAGCGCGTCGAATTGCGCTGAGCGCCTTGGAGTCGGCGAGTCCGGCGATCGGCCGCGTCGGATCGAGGATCACCGCGGCCACCACGACGGGTCCGGCCAGCGGGCCACGACCGGCTTCGTCCACGCCCGCAGTCAACGGCTCATTCATGCACGGCGTGCAGCGTGTCGAAGACGTAGTTGTCGTAGGCGTCGAGCAAGGGCTTGTTCGGGCAGTCCAAATAACGGCCCTGGCAGCGTTCGCGCATCAGCGCATTGGCCTGGAAGAACGTGTCCTTCGGGATGCCGGCGATGTCGAGGATCAGGCTGCCGGCAAAGCTGATGTCCAATGCCGGGTAACTGTAGCCGCTGCGTGCCGGCTTGTAGTTGCTCTTGAGCATGAAGTAGGTGATGAAGTTCGAATCTGGCACGCTCGGCGGCACGATCTTGCGCAATGCGCGGATCGCGCCTTCGAACGATGGCTGATGGTCGCCGAAGTGGAACAGCAGCGCGGGCCGTCCGCTGTCGAGCAGGGTTTTCTCGATGTGCGAGATCGCCGTGTCCGAACCTGCCAGGCGATACAGGTAATTGGCCAGATTCAGGTTCAGCCAGTCGTCCAGGTCCTTCGGTTTCCAGTGCCCGGGAAACAGCGGCTTGTCGAACGGCGGTGGCATCGTCTTGTACGGGTCCATGTGCGGGCCGTGCTGGCGCAGGGTCAGCATCATGACGAACAGCGGCTGCTTGCCGATGGTTTTCTTTTCCTGCGCGTAGATGCGGTCGAAGACCTGCACCAGGTCGCTGTCCGGCGACTCCCACGACAGCCCGTAGTCGGCGCCGTCGTAGAACTTGTCGAAGCCGTAGTCCTTGTAGGCATTGCGTGCGTTGATGAAATCGCCGGTCATGGGATAGATGGCGATGACGCGATAACCGGCCGCATGCAGCACGCGCGGCAATGTGTAGGCCACGCGCGGCGCGAGGTTGTAGGGCGCATACAGTCCGGCTTCGCCGAAACTCAGGTGATTCAGGCCCGTGAGCAGCGAAAACTCGGACGTCCACGTGCCGCCGCCCCACACATGCATCGTCGCCGGACCATGCGCGCGCGTGCGCCCGTCGGCCTCGAACATCTTGCGCTTGCACAGCGCCGCGATCGTGCAGTCCCCGAGCATGGACGCATCGAACGTGCTCTCCTCGAGGATGGAGACGATGTCGGGGTGGGTCTGGGCGCTGGCAAACTTCTGCTGTGCACAGCGGTTCCTGGCGCAGGTGGGCGGATTGTCGGCCGACGATTGGGTCCAGGTCAGGGTCCGGTCGGCATCCGCCGCCGGCTTCGGCACGACGATTTGCGTTTGCCAGAACGAAGCGAAGAAATCGACGATGTAATTGCGGTCATTCATCATCGCCCACATGCCCTTGTCGAACACGTCGGCGAACGGACCACGCGGGGTGTCCACTGCGACGAGCATGGCCATGGCGGCCAGCGCGCCGATACCCTGCACGAGGCGCCGCGGCGCCGGATGAAGGTGTGCGAAAAGACGCGGACGGTCCAGCAGCCAGACTCCGACCAGCAAACCCGGGATCAGCACTGCGCCGGCAACCAGCGCGACCATGAGGCTGGGGTAATGGTGGGCGACATCGAGCAGATCGCGGTTGATGAAGTAGTACAGATCCGGCGCGAGCAGTGGCGTGGTCAGGTACTTGAACTTGATCGCCCCGGCGACCAGCAGGCCGCCGAACACGACTGCCGGCACGGCCAGCGCAAAGGCCGGGCGCCGCGTCGCGAACGCGACGAGCAAGGCGCAGGCGATGATCAGCGACAGGGCGAACAGGCTCTCGTCGAGGTCGCCCGAAGCGAAGGGCCCAAGCAGCAGCACGACGGCGAAGCCGATCGCGACGACGACGGTGGCAATGCGCGTGCGTTTGGGGTGCGCGGCAGTCATGACCGCATCATAACGGCTGCACGTGAGCGCCCGCTGACGCGGCGCACAGTTGCGCGATCGCCGCGGCGGCCGCCCTGCTGCCACCACCGCGCAAGGACTCGTGCAGGCGGCGGAATTCGACGCGCAGATCCGCCGGCAGCGCGCGCGAGCGCAGCGAGGGCAGCAGCGCCGCGGCGAGCGCCGCAGGCGTGCAGGCGTCCTGCATCAGTTCCGGGACCAGACGCTTGCCGGCGAGGATGTTGGGCAGGGAAAAGACATCCGTGCGCAGCAGGCCCAGGCGCTTGACGAGGCAATGGGTAAGGGGGGCCAGCTTGTAGGCGACGACCATGGGGCGCTTGGCCAGCATGGCCTCGAGTGCGGCGGTTCCCGAAGCCAGCAGCACGGCATCGGCGGCCATCATCGCGGCATGCGCCTTGCCGTCGATGATGCTCAGATTGGCCGGAAGCGGGGCCAGCGCGGAAAACACCGCGCGGCATCGCGCATTCGCCATTGGCGCGACGATGCGCAAGTCCGGCAAGGCGCTGTTCAGGATCGCCGCCGCACCCAGGAAGTCAGGGCCCATGCGGCGGATTTCGCCGAGCCGGCTGCCGGGCAACAGGGCGAGCACCGGCGCGTCGGCGGGAAGCCCCAGCTCGGCGCGGGCTGCGTCCTGGCCGGGTTCGAGCGGGAATGCGTCGGCGAGCGGGTGGCCGACGAATCGCGCCTCCACACCATGACGCGCGTAGATTGGCGGTTCCATCGGGAACAGGCACAGCACGCGGTCGGCACAGGTGCCGATCCTGGCCGCGCGCGATTCGCGCCAAGCCCAGATCGACGGGCTGACATAATGCACGGTGCGGATGCCGGCGCGCTTGAGCTTGCGTTCGAGGCCGAGATTGAAATCCGGCGCATCGATGCCGATGAACACCGCGGGCGGATGCCGCAATGTGCGTTTGCATGCATCGCGCCGGATGGCCAGCAATCGCGGCAAATGGCGCAGCACCTCGACCAGTCCCATCACCGACAGCGTTTCTGCCGGATGCCAGATGGCCATGCCTGCCGCGGCCATTTGCGGGCCGCCTATGCCGGCGAAGCGTGCGCCCGGGAAACGCTCGCGCAGGCCGGCGATCAACCCGGCGCCGAGCAGGTCGCCGGATGCTTCGCCGGCGACGAGGACGAACAGCGGACTTGCGTCCGGGGTCATCGCATCAGGCTGCGCTGCCCGCGCTCGATGAAGTCGAGCATGCGCGCCACGTCCGGGGCTTCCTGCGCGGCGCGCGTCAGTTCGGCGCGGGCCTCCTCGAGCGGCTTCTTCGAGACGTACAGCGTCTTGTAGGCACGCTTGATCGCGGCGATGCGCTCCGGCGAGAAACCGCGGCGCTTGAGTCCTTCGCTGTTGATGCCGCGCGGACGGCCATAGTCGTTGGCGACGATGACGAAGGGCGGCACGTCGCCGTTGATCAGGCAACCCATGCCGACGAACGCGTGTTCGCCGATGCGACAGAACTGGTGCACGCCGGAAAATCCCGACAGGATCGCATAGTCGCCCACTTCGACATGCCCGGCGAGTGTGGCGTTGTTGGAGAAGATCGTCTGGTTGCCGACATGGCAATCGTGGGCGATGTGCACATAGGCCATGATCCAGTTGTCGTCGCCGATGCGCGTGGCGCCGCCGCCGTCGCCAGTGCCGCGGTTGATCGTGGTGAATTCGCGGATGGTGTTGCGGTTGCCGATGACGAGCTCGCTGCGTTCGCCGCGGAATTTCTTGTCCTGCGGTTCGGCGCCCACCGAGGCGAATTGCCAGATGCGGTTGTCGCGCCCGATCCGGGTCGGGCCCTGGATCACCGCGTGCGCGCCGATCGTGGTGCCGTCACCGACCTCCACCTCGGCACCGATCACTGCATAGGGGCCGACATCGACGTTGGCGCCGAGCGTCGCGCCCGGGTCGATGATGGCGCTGGCGTGGATCATCCGGCGCTGCTCTCCGCGCACATCAACTCGGCCTCGGCGACCGGCTTGCCATCGACCAGGGCGCGGCAGGCGAACAGGCCCATGCGCCGGATCATGCGCTTGAGTTCGACTTCGAGCACGAGCTGGTCGCCGGGCACGACGAGTTGCATGAACTTGGCCTTGTCCACCTTGACCAGGTAGTACATCGGCTGCGCTTCGCGCTTCGGCGTGGACAGGAAAACGAGCAGACCCGAGGCCTGTGCCAGCGCTTCGACGATCAGCACCCCGGGCATGACCGGGTGCCCCGGGAAGTGACCCTGGAAAAACGGCTCGTTGACGGTGACGTTCTTGTACGCGAGCAGGCGCTTGTTCGGATCGAGCTCGGTGACGCGGTCGACCAGCAGGAAGGGATAGCGGTGCGGCAGCATCGACATGATGCGCTCGGCATCCACCGGCAGGGCGATGCGGGAAGCGGATTCGGTCATGGTTTGGCGTCCTTTTTTTCCAGGGCCTGCAAGCGACGGGCGAGTTCGTCCAGGTGCTTGAAACGCGCCGCGTTGCGCCGCCACTGCGGATTTTCCTGCAACGGCACGCCGGATGAGTATTCGCCGGCGGCACGGATCGAATGGGTGACCAGCGCCCGCGCGGTGACGGTGACGTGGTCGGCGATTTCGAGATGGCCCAGTATGCCAGCGCCGCCGCCGATCAGACAGTAGCGGCCGATTTTCGCGCTGCCAGCCACGGCCGCGCAGCCGGCCATCGCGGTGTGCGCGCCGATGCGCACGTTGTGCGCGATCTGGATCTGGTTGTCCAGGCGTACGTCTTCTTCGAGCACGGTGTCGCCGATCGCACCGCGGTCGATGGTGGTGTTGGCGCCGATCTCGCAATCGTCGCCGATGCGCACGCCGCCGAGCTGCGGCACCTTGATCCAGGCGCCCTGATCGGCAGCGGACTTGTCGAAGGCAAGACCGAAACCGTCCGCGCCGAGCACCGCACCCGGATGCACGAGCACGCGTTTGCCCAGCGTGACGTCGCGGACCAGCGTGACGCGCGCAACCAGGTTTGCCTGCGCGCCGACATGACAACGTTCGCCGACGATGCAATGCGGCCCAAGCACGGCGCCGGCATCGACGCGGGCGCCTTCGCCGATGACGCAGCACGGGCCGACCGAGGCATCCGCGGCGACGACGGCGCTTGCCGCGACTGCGGCGCTGGAATGGATGCCCGGCGTTGGTGGCGTCGACGGCTCGAACAAGGCGGCGATCCTGGCGAACGCGACATACGGATCGGCAGCAACCAGGCAGGCGCCGGGACACGCCTGCGCATCGGCCGCGCGCAGGACCACGGCGCCCGCACGTGTGCTTGCGAGCTGCGGGCGGTAATGCGGATTGGCGAGGAAGGCCAGTTGCTCCGCCACCGCCGATTCCAGCGTGCCGACGCCGGCGATGACGCGGGTGGCGTCGCCACGCAGTTGCAGGTCGAATCGCGCGGCGAGTTCGGCGAGCGTGTGCTGGGGCGCGCTCACGGCGTCGTCCCCGCAGCCGGTTTGGCGTGGCGCAGCTGATCGAGCACGGCATCGGTGATGTCGACGCGCGGATTGGCGTAGACCACGGGACTTGGCACGACCAGATCGTAGCCATGGGTGCGCGCATAGTCGATCACGGTGTCGTTGATCTGTTGCCAGATGCGGTCGCGGTCGGCGGCCGCGCGCACGTTCAAGTCGTTACGCAAGGCTTCGCGCGTGCGCTTGATGGCGCCATCAAGCGTGTCGATCTGGCGTTTGAGCGCATCGGCATCGGCCTTGGTCATGATCTGCGCGTCACGCGTGTAACGCTTGTTGAGATCCGTCAGACGTGCCTCGTCGGCCTTGAGCGCGGCATCGCGCGGGGCGAATTCGCGCTGCAGCGCAAGCCGGCTTTGCGCCATCTGCGGCGCGTTATCGATCAGGCGCTTGAGATCGACATAGCCGATCTTGGATGCGGTGGCCTGGGCCGCCGCCAGAAACGGCAGCAGCGCGAGCGCCAGCCCGATTGTCCCGACCGCCCGCCATTTGCCCGTGCTCGACATCACCCGGGAACCCTTCGCCCTGCCGCGCCTGCCCGAATCATACGCAAAGGGCGGATTTTGCACAGCCCTTGTCCACAAAAATGCCGCTACGACAGATGCTTGCGCCGCCTTTAGAATGTCGTGCCGAAGTTGAATTGCAGGGTTTCGCCGATATCGCCGGGCTTGGAACGGATCGGTCGTCCCAGGTTGATGACGATCGGGCCAACCGGCGCTTGCCAGTGCAAGGAGATGCCCGTGGACGCGCGCAACTCGTCCCAGGAAAACCCATTGTTGCTGTACAGGCTGTTGCCGAGCGAGGGGTTGTTCTGGTTGAACACGTTGCCGACATCCAGGTACCAGGACAGCCGCGTGGCGCTGTCGTCCTTGACGAAGGGTGTCGGGAAGATCAGCTCGAACGAGGCGACCGTCTTCAGGTTGCCGCCGAGCGGCTGGCGGCAATAATAGTTGCTGGCGTCGGTGCAGCCGGGCGCGAGTGCATACGGGCCGAGCGTGTTGTCGCGGAAGCTGCGCACGTCGGAGACGCCGCCGGCGTAGAAGTCCTCGAAGAACGGCAGGCCGTTCACCTTGACCGGTGCACCGGTTTCCGGATCGATACCGTTGGCCGCGCGCCAGGTATTGCCGTAGCCGATCGTGGTGGATCCCTCGAAGGTCAGTCCTTCGGTAATGGGCAGGTACTGCGCATAGCGGTAGATCAGCTTGTAGTACTCGACCGTGGAGCCGGGAAGGGCCACCTCGGCGGAGAACTGCTGCAACGAGCCATGGGTCGGGTTGAAGTACTTGTTGCGCGTGTCATGCGCCCATGAGGCCGTGATCGACCATTCATGGAAGGTCTGATGATCCAGGCGCTTGATGTAGTCGACGATGGGCTGGGGCGAGTAGTACGTGGTGTAATAGACGATGTTGCCGTTGGCATCCTTGACCGGATTGCCGCTGGCATCCAGCTCCGGAACCGGATAGCCGGTCAGGATCTTGGTCTTGCTGACGCCCAGTTGCAGGTTGACCGTGTCGTTCTCCGTCACCGGCAGGCCGATGTAGGTGGAGAACGCGCCCGTATTGCTCAAATAGTTGGCAAGGTTGGCTTCCTGCTGATTCAGTTTGGAGTACGAAAGATCGTAACCCAGGCCGATGCCGGACGGCGTCAGGTAGGGCTGGTAGTAGGACAGGGCGTACTTGGTCACGAAGTCGCTCTTGGAAACCGTGAGTGCTGCGCGGTCGCCGGTGCCGAGAAAATTGTTCTGCGACACCGAGGTGCTCAGGACGAGGCCGTAGACCTGCGAGTAGCCAACCCCGAACGTGAACGCGCCGGACGAGGTTTCCTCGACACTGATGTCGACATCGACCTGATCGTCCGTGCCCGGGACCTTGGGCGTAGTGATGTCGACTTTCTTGAAATAGCCCAGGCGCTGCAGGCGCACCTTGGAGCGGTCGATCGCGGCTTGCGAGTACCAGGCGCCCTCGAGCTGGCGCATCTCGCGGCGCATCACCTCGTCCTGGGTGACATGATTGCCCTTGAACACGATGCGGCGCACGTACACGCGTTTGCCCGGATTGACGAAGAAATTGATGCCGACGGTGCGGTTTTCGCGGTTGATGGTCGGGATCGGCGTGACCTGGGCGAAGGCGTAACCGATGTTGGCGAGCACGGCGGTCATCTGTTGCGCGGATTTTTCGAGTTTCTGCCGGGAAAAGACCTCGCCGTCGCGGGTGATGATGAGCTTGCGCATGTCCGCTTCGGTCAGCACCAGGTCGCCGCTGAGCTTGACGTCGGAGATCTTGTACACATTGCCTTCGGAGATGTCGGCGGTGATGTACATCGTGCGCTTGTCCGGGCTGATGCTGACCTGGGTCGAATCGATGTTGAAGTCGGCATAGCCGCGGTCGAGGTAGAACGAGTTGAGCTTTTCCAGGTCTCCCGACAGTTTCTCGCGCGAGTACTGGTCGTCCTTGGAATACCACGACGTCCAGTTCGACGTGTCGGATTCGAAATCGTCGCGGATCTGCGCCTGCGTGTAGGCATGATTGCCGACGACGTTGATCTGCTTGATCTTGGCGACCTTGCCCTCGGCAATGATGATCGACAGCTCGACGCGGTTGCGGTCCAGGCCGATCACGGTCGGCTTGACCGTCACGTTGTACTTGCCGCGGTTGTAATACTGGCGGGTCAGTTCCTGGGTCACGCGGTCCAAGGACAGGCGGTCGAACGGCTCGCCGTCGGACAGGCCGATGTTCTTCAGGCCCTTGAGCAGGTCCTCGGTCTTGATGTCCTTGTTGCCCTTGATCTGG
>JAFEFP010000067.1 GCA_018240545.1 Pseudomonadota bacterium
CAGCTTCCGGACGGTGGATTTCGCCACGCTCGTCGACTCGCCGATCTTCGCCGGCCGTCATTTCCGGCAAATCGGCCTGGATCCCGGCGCGAAGATCCCCGTGCGCCTGAACATCGTCGCCGACGAGGACCGATTCCTCGACATCAAGCCCGAACAGGTCAAGGCACACCGGGAACTGGTGCGGCAGGCATACAAACTCTACCGCTCGCAACACTACGACCATTACGATTTCCTGCTGGCCCTCTCGGGCCAGCTCGGCGAGATCGGCCTCGAACACCACCGATCCAGCGAGAACGGCGTGCCGGCCGCGTACTTTACCGAATGGACGCGGCTCGCCGGCGGTCGCGACCTGTTGCCGCACGAGTACACACATTCCTGGAACGGCAAGTTCCGGCGGCCGGCCGGCCTCGCCACGCCCAACTTCAACGTACCCGTGGACGCCGCGCTGATCTGGGTCTACGAGGGCCTGACCCAGTATTGGGGCGACGTGCTCGCCGCGCGCTCGGGCCTGCGCACGCAGGAGCAGGCGCGCGACGAGATTGCGCGCGTCGCGGCGATGTATGCGGATGCGCGACCGGGCTTTGCCTGGCGCGACCTGCAGGACACGACGACCGATCCGGTGCTGGCGCAGCGCCGACCGCTGCCGTACGCCAATTACCAGCTCAGCGAGGAATATTACAGCGCCGGCGCGCTGGTATGGCTGGCAGTCGATGCCAAGCTGCGCGAACTCTCGCACGAGAGAAAATCCCTCGACGATTTTGCGCGCGCGTTCTTCGGCATCGACGATGGCGCCTTGAAGGTGAAGACCTATACGTTCGACGACGTCGTCGCGGCGCTGAACGCCGTCGCGCCGCATGATTGGGCGGCATTCCTGCGCGCCCGCCTCGATGCCCATGTGTCGCCGCTCGACGGCATCGCGGCCGCCGGCTGGCGACTCGCGTACACGGACACGGCCAGCGAGTACCAGAAGAATGGCGAGAGCGTTGCCAAGGTCGCCGATTTCGCTGTTTCCATTGGCCTGACCCTCGATGCCGACAGCGCAAGGATCACCGAAGTCATCTGGAACAGCCCGGCATTCAAGGCCGGAATCGGACCCGGTGGCACGCTGGTCGCCGTCGATGGAACCGAATACAAGGCCGAGGAATTCACGCGCGCATTGCAAGCCGCAAGAACACACGGCCAGCCCATCGAGCTTCTGGTCAAGAACGCCAACCGGTTCCGCACCTATCGCGTCGACTACCACGGCGGACCGAGGTACCCGCACCTTGAGCGCATTCCGGGCAGCGTAGACCGCCTCGGCGCGATCTACGCTCCACGCTGAAGACGGCGTCCGCGTTCATGGCGCGGCGTTGCACAGCGACGCCCTCACGGCGCGATCTTGCGCTTGAGCGCGCGCGCAACCGACTGCGGCAGGCTTGGCAATGCGCGCAACATCCACGGCAGGATGCGGCGCCTGGCGCCGCCGAGCGCCTCGGGCACCATGGCCTCGATCAGGTGCGGGCCGGGATGCGCCAGTGCGTATTCGAGCGCCTTGCAGAAATCTTCGGCGGTATCCGCGCGCACCGCGTGCACGCCCATGCCCTGCGAAAGGCGCGCGAAGTCCAGCACCGGGCCATGCAGGTCCAGTTGCGCGCGCGCCTTGGGTCCGATCGTGTCCGCACCGACGCGTTCGAGTTCCACATTGAGCACCGAGTACGAGGCGTTGTTGAAGAGGATCGTGGTGACGTCGAGCCGCTCGCGCGCCATCGTCCACAGCGCCTGGATCGTGTACATCGACGAGCCGTCACCCACGAGCGCCAGCACCGGGCGATCCGGACAGGCCACGGCCGCACCGACCGCGCTCGGCAAACCCTGGCCGATCGCGCCGCCGGTGAGCGTGATGAGGTCGTGGCGCGGCGCGCCGGCGGTCATGACCCCGAGCATCAGGCCGGAGGTGATCGCTTCATCGACGACGATGGCGCGCTCGGGCAGCAGATGTCCGACGGCCTTGAACACCTTGGCGGCGGTGAGTTTGCCGCGGGGTCGCACCGGACGCCGTGCGGCCTGCAAGGCCGGTTGCGCCTGCGTCGCGTCTAGCGCGGCGGCGAGTTTTTCCAGGCTCGCGACCGCATCCTGCGCGGGCGTGGCGAGCGTATGCACGGTGCAGGTGTCGGGCACGAGATTGCTCTTCTTGTCCGGATAACCGAAGAACGATACCGGCGCCTTGGCATCGACGAGGACGAGATGCTTCACGTCCGCGAGTTGCACGCTGGCCAGTTCCGCCAGATACGCGATGCGTTCGACCGGCGGCAGGCCCGCGCCGCGTTCAAGGCGCGTCGGGAAAGTTTCCGACAGCACCGTGACACCGCTGTGCGCAGCGATGCGCGCAGCGACGAGCAGCGCGTTCTCGCGCGTCGCGTTGCCGCCGAGCAGCAGCGCGGTATTTTCGCCAGAGCGAATCACATCCGCGATGGCGCGCACGGCAACATCGTCCGCCGGCGGCGGCGACGGTGCGGGCGGTGGCGCGCACGGCACGCCGCCCTCGCTCCAGGACACGTCCGCCGGCAGGATCAGGGTGGCGACCTTGCCGGGCAGGCCGCGCGCGGCGGCGATGGCATCCACGGCATCGCGGCAAAGATCACCCGTCGATTTCGCCGTGCGCACGAATTCCGGCGAGACATTGCGCGCGACGGTTTCGATATCCGACTGCAACTGCGCGTCGTATTGCACGTGATAGGTTGCGTGATCGCCGACGATGTTGAGTACCGGCACCTTGCCCTTGCGCGCGTTGTGCAGGTTGGCCAGGCCGTTGCCAAGGCCGCAACCCAGATGCAGCAGCGTCGCCGCAGGTTTCCCCGCCATGCGCGCGTAACCGTCGGCAGCGCCGGTGGCCACGCCTTCGAACAAAGCCAGCACGGCGCGCACGCGGGGTTCGCCATCCAACGCCGCGACGAAGTGCATCTCGGACGTGCCGGGATTGGAAAAACACACCTCGATGCCGGCATCAGCCAGGGTTTTCAGCAGGGCTTGTGCACCGTTGGGCATGGAAAACTCCTGTGATGAATCAGGTGCGGTCGATGTGGCTGGCGTTGATGTCAGCAACGCGGGTGACGCCCGCCATGGTCATGGTCAGTTTCAGTTCGCGCTGCAACGTGCCAAGCAGATCACGCAGGCCGGCCACGCCGGCACCGGCCAGCTCCCACACCCAGGGGCGGCCGATCAGCACGCCGCGCGCACCCAGCGCCAGCGCCTTGAAAATGTCCGCGCCGCTGCGCACGCCGCCATCGAGCAATACTTCGGCTTGCGTGCCGACGACCTGCGCGATCGCCGGCAGCTTGGAAATCGATGAGGCCGCGCCGTCGAGCTGGCGTCCGCCGTGGTTGGAAACCACGATGCCGTCCGCGCCGACCTTCACCGCAGAGCGCGCGTCTTGCGCGTCGAGGATACCCTTGAGCAGCAGCTTGCCTTTCCAGTGCGTGCGCAGCCAGTCGATGTCGCGCCAGGTCACGCGGGTATCGAATTGCGAATTCACCCAGGCCCAGAACGCGGTGAGATCGCGCGCGCCAGGCACTTGCTCGGTCAGGTTGCCGAAGTTCAGCGGTCGGCCACGCAGCGCCACGTTCCACAACCAGTGCGGGCGCGGCAACAGCTGAGCCGCCTTGAGCAGCGCCGCGCGCAGGCCCTTGCCGCCGATGCCGTTGCGCGTGTCGCGATGGCGCATCCCGGGAATCGGCAGGTCGATGGTGAACACGAGCGTGCGGCAACCGGCGGCCCAGGCGCGCTCGAGCAGCGCGACGATGAGCGCGCGGTCGCGGATCATGTACAACTGGAACCAGAATGGCTTGGTGCTCGCGGCCCGCACTTCATCGAGCGGACAGATGCCGACGGTGGACAGCGTGAACGGCACGCCCGCCGCATTCGCCGCGCGTACGGCCTGCGCTTCGCCGCGCCGCGCCATCATGCCCGCCATGCCGACCGGCGCGAGCGCCAGCGGCATCGCGCAATCCTCGCCCGCGAGCGTCGTGCGCGTGTCCACGCTTTCCACGTTCACCAGCACGCGCTGGCGCAGGCGCAGCGCGGCAAGGTCGGCGACATTGGCAGCCAGCGTGAGCTCGTCCCCCGCCGCGCCGTCGATGTAGTCGAACAGGAAGCGCGGCAGGCGCCGCTGCGCGAGGCGGCGATAGTCCAGTGCGGTGGCGGGATTGCTCAAGCCCATCAGAGATTTTCCTTGCCGGTGATCGAACGCGCTGCGGCGCGCGCGGTAAGGATACAACCGGGCAGGAAGGTGCCCTCGAGCGAACGCCTGCCGCAGGCGCCGCCACCGCCGAATCCGGCCGCCTCACCCACGCAGTACAGTCCGGGAATCGGATTGTCGTTCGCGTCGAGCACGCGGCTGTGCAGGTCGGTGCGCAGGCCGCCCAGGCTCTTGCGCGTTACGAGCTGCATCTGGATCGCGATGAAGGGCCCCGTACCCGGCTTTTGCAGCGGCGCGGGTTTGCAGGTGCGCAGGCGATCCGGTCCCCACTGCCGCGCATGGCGGATACGACGGATCTGTTCGTCGTTTTCGAGTTTCGCACCGTTGGCGAAATTCGCATCGAACGCATCCGCCGTCGCCTGCAGCACGTGCGCATCGACATCGTGCGACTGCGTCAGCGCATTCATCTTCGCGGCGAGGCCGGTGAGCGTGTCATCGACGAGGAAATGCGGGCTCTCGCGCTGCATCTGGCGCACGAGGCGGTGGTTGCCGAACAGGGTTTCCTTGAGGAACAGCGCGAATTGCCTGTCGTGGATGCGTTGGTTGTGCTCGGCGCCGGAGATCGCGAACTCCTTGATGGCGATGCGCCAGTTCAGCAGGTGCCAGGTCCAGGGCTTTTCCTGCGCGGCCACGCGCCGGCACAGCCAGTGCGTGTCGAAGCCGGTGACGAGTGGCACAGGTCCGATGCGCTCGCCGCGATGATCCAGCCACAGCGCCGACTTGCACGGAATGGTCGAAAGGCCATGGCCTGCGAAGTGTGGATACGGATGCGGGAAACCGGCGGCATAGTTCCACATTTCGCCGGCATGCGTGATTTGTGCGCCCAATCCGGTGGCGAGGTGGTGCAGACGGCCATCGGCAAACGGATGCGCGCCGTTGAGCATCGTCGCCGGTCGCGGACGATCCCGCGGCCAGTTGCGCCGGACTTCTTCGTGACTGCCATTGATGCCACCCATCGCCAGCACCACGGCCGGCGCATCGATGCGCACTTCGGCGCCGCTCTGCTCGTCGATCGCAACGGCGCCACTGCTCATTCCCGCCTGGCGTTCCAGTTGCGTGACGCGATGGCGGTGCAACAACGTCAAGCGCCCGTGGTCGGCGCCGCGCAGCGCCGCGATCATGCGGCGCGTCAGCTCGCACGAGGTGCCCCAGACGATGTGGTAGCGTGGCAGGCTGTTGCCATCGCCGTGCAGGCCGCGCTCGACCCAGTTCACCGCCGGCATGAAGCGCACGCCTTCGCCCAGCAACCAGTCGTGCACCTGCACGCGCGAATGCTCGACGTATTGATGCGCCCATTGCATTGGATACGTATCGTCGGGATCCAGTTCGCCGAAGCGGACCCAATCGGCAAGCGCGCGCTCGGGCGTATCGGGAATCTTCATGCGCGCCTGCAACGGCGTGCCGACCAGGGCCATGCCGCCGAATGCCCACAGCGCAAGTCCGCCCAAGCGCTCGGGCGTGTCGCGATCGATGAGCGCGACGCGCTGCCCGGCACGCAGGCACTCGAGCGCCGTGACGATGCCGGCAAGGCCGCCACCGATGACCAGTACGTCTGATTGCAATGCAGCCATGCAGCATCCTCCGCAACGGCAAGCCTGAGTCTATCGGGATTCTCGCATCATCGCGTCACGTCATGCCGGCCTGGTCGAAACCCGCGACAGCGGGTTGAGGGACATCCAGACCGCGAGGATGCCATCCCTGGCCACTGGATTCCGGCAGTCCCTGCCGGAATGACGGGCAAGGTTTATACGGCGTTCGAATCGGCTTCGTGTGGATTGTGCCCTGACAGCCCGCCTGTCAACGCATTGGTGTCAGTCAATCCGGAAGTACGGCGCCTGATATCCAGCCGTTGCCGAGCCAGGCCTTGAGCAGGCCGGCGGCACGCAAGGCGACTTCTTCCTGCGCATGCCATCCGCACAGGGCTGCGCAGACGTCCGCAAACGGTGCGCCGGAAGCGATGGTCTCCAGCGCCACGGCCTCGTCGGCTTCGAGCTGGCGATAGTGGACCTCGAAATCGCGGCGCGAGACGATCCAGGTTTGCGGATATTCCAGACGCTGCAATTCCGGACACGCCTGCCCGCGATCGCGCGCCTGTCGCACGGTCCACACGTTCCATGCACTGGTGACAAGTCGTACGTGCTGCGGCAGGCGCAGGATCATCTCGCCCCAGCGCTCGAACGGGACGACGGCGATGTCCGCTTCGGTGATGCAGGTCTCATCCGCCGCGTCGAACGACACGCTGATGGCCCAATCCAGTTCCGCCAATTCCGCAAACGCGGGTGTCTTGCGCCAGCGTGGTGCCACGCGCAGGAATTGCGCAAGATCCTTGCCATACCAGCGCACGTTGCGCAGGGTCGATGGCGTCGCCGCCACGTAGTCGCGCAACATTTCCGCGCCGGTTTCATCGCCCGCCGCGAAACGCAGGGTGAGGAATTCGTTCTCCAGCGCCTCGACCAGGCGCGCCGAGTACGCGTGCACGTACACGCCCACGCGTTCGGCCGCATCCGCGGTCGTGTTGCCGACGACGGCGCCGAGGATCGCCGCATCGCCGCCGAGGATGCGGCGCTGGAAGTCGTCCTGCAATCGCGTCAGCGTCGTCATGCCGCTGCCCGCAGGATCGGCTCGGTGATGGCGCGCGCGTGGTCGAGTTCGGCCAGCAATTGCGCCAGCGGCGGGATGTTGTCGTCGCGCTCGATCATCGTTGATACCGCGCCGAAACGGCGCACGGCATCCGCGTACAAGTCCCACACCGGATCGGAAACCGGCTGGTCGTGGGTGTCGATGATGAGGTTGTTCTGGAAGGTGTGGCCGGCGAGATGGAACTGCTGCACGCGTCGGACCGGAATACCGGCGAGATAGGCGCGTGGATCAAAACCGTGATTGCGCGCGCTGACGTGGATGTTGTTGACGTCGAGCAGGATCAGGCAATCGGCTTGTTCGGCGATGGCGGCGAGGAATTCCCATTCCGGCATCGTCGAAGCCTTGAATTCGACATAGCTGGATACGTTTTCCAGCAGGAGGCGACGGCCGAGAACATCCTGCACCTCGCGCACGCGCGCGCTCACGTGCGCGACGCTTTCCTGCGTGTAGGGCAAGGGCAACAGGTCGTGCAGGTTGCGGCCGTGCGCGCCGGTCCAGCACAGGTGATCGGAGATCCAGGCCGGTTCGGTTTCGTCGGCCAGTTGCTTCAACTGGCGCAGGTAATCGGCATCCAGCGGATCCTGGCTGCCGATGGACAGGGACACGCCGTGCAGCACGATGGGATATTGCTCGCGCATGCGCCGCAGCCAGTCGCGCGGGCGGCCGCCGGGCACGAAATAATTTTCGGAGATCGCCTCGAGCCAGTCCACGCCATGCGGCTTGTCGAGCAAGGCCTCGTAGTGGTCGGCACGCAGGCCGAGGCCAAAGCCCAGCGCCGGCAATCGCGGGTCGGAATTTCCGTTCATGGGAAAATGACGACGGCCGGCACCGTGTCGGCCGGCCGTCGCGATGGTACAAGCCCGATTACTTGGCCTTGGCCGCCTCTTGCGCCGCCTTGCAGGAAGCTTCGTCCTTCTGCATGGTGAAGCTTTGGCCCTTGCACGCGTTCTGGCCCTTGCAGGCGTTCGCCTTGCTCTTGCACGAACCTTGTCCCTTGCACGCGTTCGAATGCATGCACTTCACCTGTGCGTGATCGCCCGCAGCGGCATTGGCCGCACTGGCGGTGGCGACCGCGAACAGACCGGCAACGGCGGTGGCGAGCGCGAGACTCTTGATGGCGGAAGCTTTCATGGGTAGTCCTCTGAATGGGTTTGTTTGTGGAGTGAACGTCTCACGTTGCCGCCTTGAATGCGAGCGGCGATTGCGCGGACGTGTTCTAGACCCGCGAAGGCAGCGTCGTCTTTCACCCCGTGCGGATACTACGCATGGCTCGTTAACGTGATGTGGAAATCCATGTTGCGGCGCGAAAGAAATCCGCCGGGCGTCGGGTCAATACTGCCCGTCATGCCGCCGCACGGGCAGGCGGCAATCGGTCGAACCATCCGATCCACAAGGGAGAAACCATGTTCGCCAGACTGTTGCGTTACCAACAATCGCTGCTCGACCTCTGCGCAAGAACGCGTTGGCTCGGCCCGCTCGTCCTGCGCCTGGGCTTCGGCTATTTCTGGCTGGAAACCGGCTGGGGCAAGTTGCACAACCTCGACGGCGCGATCGCGCGCTTCGTCGACTGGGGCCTGCCGCTGCCGATGTGGAGCGCGCCATTATCCGCCGGCGTCGAGTTCCTCGGCGGCGCCCTGCTCATGCTCGGCCTGCTCACGCGTTTCACCTCGCTGGTGCTGGCCTTCAACATGGTCGTGGCCATCGCCTTCGTCGTGATCAAGAACGTAACGAGCCTGGACGAATTCGTCGAACTCGACGAATTCCTCTACATCCTGATCTTCGTCTGGCTGTTCCTTGCCGGACCGGGCAAGGCCAGCCTCGACCATCTGATCGCGCGGCGGTTGGGCTTGCGCGACGGCGAGTGATCGATTCGCACGATGCGTGGAATTCGCCACGCATCGTGCGTTTCGATTTCAATCCCGCTCGAAGCGGCTGAAATACGCCTTCGCCGCTTCCGCGCTGCCACCGGATTTGTCAGAGGGCGCGCCGGCAGGCACCGTGATCGGAGCGTGCCTGGCCGATTGCAGCGCCGCGTTCGCCTTGGCCAGTTCGTTCTTCTGCAAGTCGGCGAACTGTTTGGCGACGTCGTCGAGTTCGCGCGTGAGCGAGTCGATGCGCGCGAGCTGGTAATCGGCCGGCTTGCCGTCGTAGGACATGATCGCGCCGTACAAGGCATCGGCATGCTCGCGCAGGCGTTCCTCGCCGGTGATCGCGCCGCCCTGCTTGGTCGCGACGATCTTCTTGCGGATCTCGTCGGCCTTGTCGCCGAGCGTGGCCAGTTGCTTGCGCAGCGCGTCCTTCTCGCCGAGCTTGGCCGCGTCCGCATCCGCCTGCGCGCGCACCGCGTTGAGCTGGTAGACGAGATCGCTCATGCGTCCGAACAGCGCGCTGACACGCTGCGCCGCGTCGTACTGCGCCTGGCGGTCGGCCACGGTGTAGTTCGCGCGGCGATCCAGGCCAACCTCGAGCTGGGTTTCGAACGTCGCGTTGCCCTTGGTCATGCGCACCGTGTAGGTGCCGGGCGGCACGCGCGCACCCTGCGTGGAATTGAACGCGATCTGCGCGGCCGGCGGCACGCGCGGCGGCTTGGCGCGCATCGACCAGTACACGAGGTTGATGCCGCGGCGCACGTTCGCCGGGACCGAGTCGATGACCTCGCCCTTCGCATCGAGGATGTCGATCTTGAGCTTGCCGAACAGATGGCGCGACTTCTGGTAATAGGCGATGCGCGCGCCATCCTTGGGATTCGGACCGGTGAAGCTGGCGTCGCCATCGGTCCAGCCGCCGAACGCGCTGATGCGCTGCTGCGCTGCCTGCACCGGCAGGAAGCCGGCCTCCGCGTTCAACGCCTGCGCGCTCAGGTTGCGCAGCGGCGTGATGTCGTCGACGATCCAGATGCCGCGGCCGTGCGTGGCCAGTACCAGCGCATCGTCGCGCGGCTGGATGGCGAGGTCGCGCACCGCGACGGCCGGGAAATCCCCGCCCTTGAACTGCGCCCAGTGGCCACCGCCGTCGATGGAAACCCACAGGCCGAATTCGGTGCCG
>JAFEFP010000068.1 GCA_018240545.1 Pseudomonadota bacterium
TTTTGTATCTTCATCGTCTTTGGCCGTGACCGCGATCACGGCAACATCCTTGCCAGTGGCATTGGCGGCGGCGGCGACGTCCTTGAGCGCGAGACCGCGCGCAGCGAGATTGACCAGAATCAGGTCCGGTGTGTGCGCGTCCAGCTGTGTCGCCAGTTCATCGCCGACGCCGGCGCGCGCCGGCCGCACGGCGATGCCGCCGTTGCGCAGCATGCTGATCAACTGCTCCGCTTCCTCGACCGAGTCCTCGATCAGCAGCAGCTTGATGACGTTTTCCTGTTTGCCCATCGCCCGCGGTTCCTGTGCGACCTAGGTTTTACTCGATAACCGGCTGCTTTGCCAGCGGCAGCGGTCACAACGGCACTTTCGCCGCTGATCCGGGGATTTCGCGCACCAGGCGCGGCACCAGATAGCCGGGCAGCCGTTCCCGCAAGTGCGCGACCAGATCCCGCGCGCGGTCGTCGTCGACCGAAAAGTGCGCGGCGCCGGCAACGGGGTCGAGTTGATGCAGGTAATAGGGCACGACGCCGCAGTCGAACAGGCGCGCCGACAGCTCCGCCAACGCATCGG
This sequence comes from Pseudomonadota bacterium, assembly GCA_018240545.1. Taxonomy (GTDB): domain Bacteria; phylum Pseudomonadota; class Gammaproteobacteria; order Xanthomonadales; family Rhodanobacteraceae; genus Rudaea. The sequence continues at coordinate 571 of JAFEFP010000068.1, forward strand.
CACTGTCGTTCACGCCGCGCAGCAGCACGGACTGGTTGAGCACGATGGCGCCGGTATCGCGCAAGCGCTGACAGGCGGCAGCGACCGCCGCATCGATCTCGTTGGCATGATTGGCATGCAACACGACGGCGACCGGCCAGGGCGTTGCCCGCAACCAGGCGAGCAGGTCGGCGTCGACGCGTTCCGGCAGCACGATCGGCAGGCGCGTGTGGATGCGCAACCGGCGCACGTGCGCGATGCCGGCCAGCGCGGCCGCAAGCTCGGCGAGCTTGGCCGTTGCCAGCGACAGGGGATCGCCGCCGGACAGGATCACTTCCTCGATCGACACATCGGCGCGGATTGCGGCGACTGCGGTCTGCCAATGGTCGGCGGCCGCGGTTTGTCCGGCATACGGGAAGTGTCGCCGGAAGCAGTAGCGGCAATTGACGGCGCACGCACCGGTGGTGATGAGCAGGGCGCGTCCGACGTACTTGTGCAGCACGCCGGGAGCCATGCGTGCGTCCAGATCGGCGACGGCATCGTGGCCGAATCCGGCGACTTCCAGCAACTCGGCGGCTTGCGGCAGCACCTGCAGCAGCAAGGGGTCCGAGCGATCGCCACGGCGCATGCGGGCGACGAATCCGCGCGGCACGCGCATCGAAAAGCCGGTATCGGCATCGGGCAGCACCGTACCGGCCAGATCGCCCAGATCGAGCAGTTCGAGCAACTCGCGGGGGTCGGTGATCGCGTCCCGCCACAGTCGCTGCCAGGGGCGGGATGGCTGCGCGGGCAGGGGGCTTGCGGTTATCATTGGCGGCCAAATTTTTCGAATGTCCCCATTCTAGTCGCTTTCCCCGGCGGCACCCGCTTACTCACGGAGTTTTACAAATGGCCTACGGCATGAACGACGTCAAGAACGGCATGAAGATCATCGTCGACGGCTATCCATGCACGATCGTCGACACGGAGTACGTCAAGCCCGGGAAAGGTCAGGCCTTCACCCGCGTCAAATACCGCAACCTCAAGACCGGCCGGACCACCGAATTGACGATGAAATCGACCGATTCGCTGGAAGCGGCCGATGTCATCGACCAGGACATGGAATACCTGTACAGCGACGGCGAGTTCTGGCACTTCATGCACCCGGAAACCCACGAGCAACTTGCCGCCGACAAGGCCGCGATGGCCGACGCGGAGAAATGGCTCAAGGGCAACGAGGAATGCATCGTCACGCTGTGGAACGGTTCGCCGCTGACCGTGGCGCCGCCGAACTTCGTCGAGCTGCTGATCACCGAAACCGACCCCGGTGTGAAGGGCGACACCGCCGGCACCGGCGGCAAGCCGGCCACGCTGGAAACCGGCGCGGTCGTGCGCGTGCCGTTGTTCGTGCCGCAGGGCGAGAAGATCAAGGTCGATACGCGGACGGGCGAATACGTGGGTCGCGTGAAGTGACGAATTCGCCCCGCGAGCGCGACGCGCGAGCGGCTTGCCGATTCGTCTTCCCGGCAGGGATTGCCGGGATCCAGGTTGCAGGATGCAACCCTGCGTGATTCGATAACGCAGCCATCCTTGGCCTCTGGATTCCGGCAGTCCCTGCCGGAATGACGAGCAGAGAATGAACGACATCGATCAAGTCCTCGAAGCGCGCTGGGTCATCCCGGTCGAACCGCACGGCGCGGTGCTGGAAGACCACGCCGTGGCGCTGGCCGGCGAGGTCATCGCCGAGATCCTGCCGCTTGCCGTGGCGCGGGCAAAGTATACAAATGTGCGGCGCGTCGGGCTGTCCGAGCACGCGCTGATTCCGGGCCTGGTCAACGCGCACACGCACAATCCCATGACCCTGATGCGCGGCCTGGCCGACGACTTGCCGCTGATGACCTGGCTGCAAGAGCACATCTGGCCCGCCGAAGCTCGCGTCATGGGCCCTGAATACGTGCGCGACGGCGTGGAGCTGGCGATCGCCGAAATGCTGCGCGGCGGCACCACCTGTTGCAACGAGAACTATTTCTTTCCGGATGTGCAGGCGGCAACCTACCTGCGCCACGGCTTTCGCGCCGTGATCGGCCTGCCGTTCATCGAGTTCCCGAGTGCGTGGGCGAGCACGCGTGACGAATATTTCGACAAGAACCTGGCCGTGCACGACGAATTCAAGGGCGAGAAGCTCGTGTCTGCGGCGCTGGCGCCGCACGCGCCGTACACGGTGTCCGACGAGAGTTTCGCGCGCATCCGCGTGCTGTCGGATCAGCTCGACATTCCCGTGCACCTGCACTTGCACGAGACGGCGCAGGAGATCGAGGACGCGCGCACGCAGCACGGGCAACGTCCGTTTGCGCGCCTGCAGGCGCTGGGCCTGGTCGACGAGCGCCTGATCGCCGTGCACATGACGCAGTTGACCGATGCGGAAGTCGGCGCCTGCGCCCAGTACGGGGTGTCGGTCGTGCATTGCCCGGAGTCGAACCTGAAACTTGCCAGCGGATTTTGCCCGGCCGAGAAATTGCGCCGTGCCGGCGTGAACCTCGCCATCGGCACCGATGGCTGTGCCTCCAACAACGACCTGGACATGTTTGGCGAGCTGCGCACCGCGGCGTTGCTGGCCAAGGGGGTGGCGGGCGACGCCAGCGCCTTCGATGCGGCGTTCACCCTGCAGGCGGGCACGCTCAACGGCGCGCGTGCGCTGGGGCTGGGCGAGCGCATCGGTTCGATCGTCCGCGGCAAACAGGCGGATCTGGCCGCGGTACGCCTGGACGCGCTGGAGACACAGCCGGTCTACAACATCGTCTCGCAACTGGTCTACGCGACCGGCCGCCAGCAGGTCAGCGACGTCTGGATCGCCGGTATGCGCAAAATGGAAAACGGCGCATTGTGTGCAATGGACATGGACGCCTTGCGTGCAAAAGCGCGGGCGTGGCGCGGGCGCATCGCGGCCGCGTGACATGAGCGCCGGCAACGTCAACGCCGCGGAAACCGCCAGGTTCGATCGCCTGGCGGCCAGGTGGTGGGACCGGGATGGCGAGTCGCGTCCCTTGCATGACCTCAACCCGGTGCGCCTGAACTACATTGCCGAACGCGTCGTGCTCAAGGGCGCACGCGTGCTGGATGTAGGCTGCGGCGGCGGCATCCTGTCCGAGGCGCTGGCGCGCGCCGGTGCGGCCGTGGTCGCCATCGATCTGGCGCCGCGCGTGCTGGAAGTCGCGCGCCTGCACCTGCATGAATCGGGTGTGCGGGTCGATTACCGCGAGATGGCGGTCGAGGCACTCGCCGCGGAAATACCGGGCATGTTCGACGCGGTGACGTGCATGGAAATGCTCGAACACGTTCCGGATCCTGGAAGCGTGATTGGCGCTTGCGCCGCCTTGCTCAAGCCCGGCGGGCGCCTGTTCGTGTCCACGCTCAATCGCACGCCGCTCGCGTTTGCCGCCGCCATCGTGGGTGCCGAGTATGGGTTGCGGCTGTTGCCGCGCGGCACGCATCATTACGCGCAATTCATCCGGCCCGCCGAGCTGGCGCTCGCGCTGCGCAACGCCGGGCTGGAGCTGGAGGACCTGAGCGGCATTGCCTACAACCCGCTTACGCGGTACGCCGCGAAGGTGGGAAATACCCGGGTAAACTATCTGGCCTGTGCGCGGAAACCGGCGTGATCCAGCAATCCATTCCCGACGCGGTCTTTTTCGATCTCGATGGCACCTTGGTCGATTCGGCGCCGGACATGATCGTCGCCATGCGCCGATTGCTGGTGGAGCAGGGCGGCTCGGTGGCGGGCGCCGCGGGCATTGCAACGGTCGTGTCCAAGGGCGGGCGGGCGATGGTGCGTCGCGGCTTTCCGGATGCCGACGAGAACCGCGTCGAAGCGTTGTTGCCGAGGTTTCTCGAGTTGTATGCCGGTGCGATCGCCGAAAAATCGGCCCTGTTCCCCGGCATGGACACGGTGCTCGGCCGGTTGGAAAGCCGTGCCGTTCCCTGGGGCATCGTCACCAACAAGCCCGGGCATCTCGCACGCGCGCTGCTGGCGTCGCTGCAACTGGATTCGCGCTGTGCCGCGCTGGTGTCGGGCGATTGCCTGCCGGAGAAGAAGCCCGATCCCGCGCCGATCCTGCGCGCCTGCGAGATCGCCGGTGTTGCCGCCGCGAATTGCATTTATGTCGGTGACGATTTGCGCGACATCGAGGCCGGACACCGCGCCGGCATGCGCACATTCGCCGCCGGCTGGGGCTATCTGGACGGCGAGGATCCGCGTGCCTGGGGTGCGGATCGCGTGATCGATGCGCCCGCGAACTTGCTCGCCGCGTTCGGGCTGGACGAACGATGAACGAAACGGCGGCCGCCTTCGCGGGTTTCGAGCAGAAATGGCTGGCGGCCAGTCCCGAGAACGCCGTCGTCGCGGTTTTCCTGCCCGCCGCGCAGCGCCCGCTTGCCGGCGCGTTCGGCTGTCTGGTCCACGAATTGAGCGAGGCGGCATTCCATATCCGCGAACCGCACGTGGCCGCGACCAAGCTCGCGTGGTGGGGTCAGGAACTGGCGGACGCCGCGTTCGGCAATCCCGGCCATCCGATCACCGCGGCCTTGTTTTCCGCCGCGGCCGTGCGCGAGACCGATCCCGCCCTGTGGCCGGCGCTGGCCGATGGCGCACTGGCGCAACTGGATGCGCCCGGAGCCGGCACCCTGGACGCCCTGATCGAGCAGCTCGAACCGTTCTTCGGCGCGGTCGCGCGCGCGCAGGAGGCGGTGTTCGGCGCGGACGGCGGCAATCCCGAAGCCGATGCTGCATTGTGGACATTGTCGCATCTGCTGCGCAGCCTGCCCCGGATCGACGCCAACGAGGCGCACCTGCCCTTGCCGCTGGGCTTGCTGGCGCGCTACGCGTTGACGCGCACGGAACTCGCCTACGAGTCGCCGGCGCGGAACATGCTGATCAAGGATTTTCTCGACGAACTCGTGCTCGAAGGCAACGGCGCGCTCGGCGTGAGCGCCGCGCGCGCATTGCCGTTGCGCGTGCGCGTCGCGCTCGATCGGCAGCGCACCGCCAGGGCGTTGCGCGTGGTCGATCCGCTGCAATGGCTGCGCGCGCATCCGCACGCGGGGCGCTGGTCCGCACTGTGGACGACTTGGCGCGAAGCGCGTTCCGCGAAGCGCCAGCCGGCGGGCGTGCGCTAGAATTCGTCTTTTGCGCTCTTGCGAATAGTGATTTCCATGCAGCCGAATCCGGTTCGTTGCCTGCCCGATGTCGCCAGCCGCGCGCATGCCTGCGCCGCCGGCGCGCTCGATTGGGTCGGCATGGAAAACATCGCCTTGCCAGTACGCCTCGTCGGCGCAGACGGCGTCGCGGTGCAATCGGCGGCACGCGTGTCGGCATTCGTGAATCTCGCCGATCCCGCCGCGCGTGGCATCCACATGTCGCGGTTGTACCTGTTGCTGGATCGCGCCTTGGGCGCCGAGCCGTTGACGCCCGCATCGCTGCGGCGGTTGTTGCGCGATTTCCTCGCCTCGCACGCCGGCTTGTCCGACCGTGCGCGGGTACGCATTGCGTTCGAGCACTTGTTGCGACGCCCGGCGCTGGTCAGCGACAACAGCGGCTGGAAGGCCTATCCGGTCGAGGTTTCCGCCACGCTGGCACAGGGTCATTTCGCGCTGGAATTGCAGGTGGACGTGCCGTATTCGAGCACATGCCCGGCCTCGGCCGCACTGGCGCGGCAATCCATCCAGCAACGCTTCGCCACGGACTTCGCGCGCGGCAGGGCGCTGGATCACGCCGCCGTCGAGCACTGGCTTGGCAGCGAGCAGGGCGTCTGCGCGACACCACACAGCCAGCGCAGCACGGCGCAGGTGCGCGTGCGGCTGGCGCCGGGATTCGATCTGCCGCTGGACGAATGGATCGACGGTATCGAAAGGTCGCTCGGCACGCCGGTGCAGACCGCGGTCAAGCGCGAGGACGAACAGGCCTTCGCGCGGCTGAACGGGGAGAATCCGATGTTCTGCGAGGATGCCGCGCGCCGCATCCGCGCGGCGCTGGAATCCGACGAGCGCGTCGCCGACTTCCACATCCGCGCCACGCACCACGAGAGCCTGCACGCGCACGACGCGGTGGCGGTGGCCTCGAAAGGCGTGTTGGGCGGATTCTAGGATTTTGGTTTCGGCAACAATGCCGGGTCGAGGCGCACGCCAAACCAGTTGAATCCCCAATGCACGTGCGGACCGGTGGCGCGGCCGGTCATGCCGGCCAGGCCGATGACGTCACCGCGCTGCACGCGCTGGCCGACTTTCACGTCGATGCGGCTCATGTGCAGGAAGGATGAATCCAGGCCAAAACCGTGGTCGATCAGCACGGTGCCGCCGGTCAGGAACAGATCCTTCGCGGCGAAGCTGACGACGCCATCGGCGGGTGCGTGGATCGGCGTGCCGGCCGGCACGGCCATGTCCAGGCCCATGTGCGGCGCCTTGGGCACGCCGTTGTCGATGCGCTGGCTGCCATAGACGCCGCTGATGCGCGCGCCCTGCACCGGCAACTCGAAGCCGTGCGCAAAATCTTCGCGCGCGTCGTCGCGCGTGCGCGCGGCCTGCACGGCGGCCTGTTCGCGCTCGATGCGCGCGAGGACCTCGGGACTCGGCGTCACCGTCTGCTGCGGCAGGCCATTGACGCGCTCGGTCGGGTAGCTGCGCTGCTCGACGTCGAGCGTGAGCGTGCGCGTCTGGTCGTTGGCTTCGCGTGTCGTCAATACGACGCGCGGCGGTGCGTCGCGCTGCAGACCGAACACGAAGCTACCGTTGGCGCCGATGCGCAGATCGCGGCCGTCGAACTCGATGCGCGTTCCGGGCGGGACATGGCCGATCACAAGCTGGCCTTGTTGCAGGTGGGCGGGCAGTCGGACGCGATCGGCACCGGTGGCCGGAGTCGTCATCGCCAGCAGCGCGATGGCGCAAATTTCCCTCACCCGGATTCTCTTGCGCAGGCGTGAGAGGGGGGAAGGTGGATTCATCGGCCGAACTCCAGGCGCTGGCCTTGCCGGCTGGCATCGAGCTGGCCTTCATGCCAGGCCAGATGCCCGTTGACCCAGGTGGCTGCGATCGATGAGCGGAAGGTGTCGCCCTCGAACGGTGACCAGCCACACTTGGACAACACATCGCTCGACTTCACGGTTTGCGGGGTTTCGAGGTCGATCAAGGTCATGTCGGCACAGTAGCCCTCGCGCAGGAAACCGCGATCCTTGATCGCGAACAGTGTCGCCGGTGCGTGCGCCGTCGTTGCAACAAGACGTTCGAGCGTCAGCCGGCCATCGAACACGTGTTCCAGCGCCGATTGCAAGGCAAACTGGATCAGCGGAATTCCCGATGGGCATTGTGTGTAGGCACGCGCTTTTTCTTCGGACAAATGCGGCGCGTGGTCGGTGGCGAGGATGTCCAGGCGCGTGTCCACGAGCGCGGCAAGCAGCGCGTCGCGGTCGGACGCGGCCTTGATCGACGGATTGCATTTGATGCGTCCGCCGAGGCGCGCGTAGTCCGCGTCGGTGAAACGCAGGAAATGCACGCAGGTCTCGGCGGTGATGCGCTTGCCGGCGATGGGCCCGGTTTCGAACAATACCAGTTCGTCGGCGGTGGACACGTGCAGCACGTGCAGGCGCGTGCCATGGCGGCGCGCGGTTGTCACCGCCCATTGGGTGGATTCGAAACAGGCCTGGCGCGAGCGGATGTCCGCGTGCATGCGCATCGGAATGTCGTCGCCGTATTGCGCCTTGGAGCGGTCGATGTTGGCGTGGACGATGCGGTCGTCCTCGCAGTGCACGGCCACGAGCACGGGGGAATCGCGGAACACGCCGTCCAGCGTCGCCGGGTCGCTCACGCACAGGTTGCCGGTCGATTCGCACAGGAACACCTTCACCCCGGGAACGGTGCGCGGATCGAGCGCGCGGATCGCGTCCAGGTTGTCGTTGCTGGCGCCAAAATAAAAAGCGTAGTTGATCGCCGAACGGCGCGCGGCGAGCGCGTATTTTTCCTCCAGCAGGGCGTGGGTCAAGGTCGGCGGATTCGTGTTCGGCATGTCGATGAAAGCGGTGACGCCGCCGGCGACCGCCGCGCGCGATTCCGAGGCGAGGTCGGCCTTGGCGGTGTAGCCGGGTTCGCGAAAATGCACGTGGTCGTCGATCATGCCGGGCACGAGCAAGCGCCCGCGCGCGTCGAACACGCGTTCGTTCGGGCCGGCGGCGAGGTGCGGCGCGACCGCCTCGATGCGCGCGCCGCGCACGCGCACGTCGCCCGCGAAACGCCGGCCCTCGTTGACGATGTCGGCGTTGACGATCAGCCAGTCGCTCATTGCGATTCCTTGTCGGGCAAACGCCGCATCGTAAACCTTTCCGGCACCGGATCGAACCCGCCGCGGCACAACGGCTGGCAGCGCGCGATGCGCCACAGCGCAAGCAGCCCGCCACGCAGCGGCCCGAATCGCGCCACCGCAACGCGTGCGTAATCCGAGCAACTCGGATGGAAGCGGCAACGGTCGCCAAGCAACGGACTGAGCAGGCGTTTGTAGCCCGCGAGCAAGAAGAGAATGAGTCGAGTCACGGAAAAGGTTGATGCGGGGTGCCGCTTAGGCTATAACACGCGACCGCTGAGGGACAATGTTGGTGAAACACATGGCAAATTCCAAACGCAAGCCGGCTGCGAAGAAGCCCGCCGCGAAGAAACCCGCCAAACCGGCCAAGAAACCGGTGGCGAAAAAGCCGGCGCACAAACCGGCGCCGAAAGCCGCGTCGCGCAAACCCGCCAAGCCGGCGAAGAAGGTCGTGGCGAAAAAACCGGCAGCCAAGCCGGCAGCCAGGAAGGCCGCACGCCCGGCGCCGGTCAAACCCCACAAGAAGGCCGCGCCGCACAAGGCCGTGGCCACGCCAAAGAAAGGAAAAATGTCGGCCGTATTGACCGAAAAGGACACCGTCACCAGTGAGGACGGTCGTTATGCCCTGCCCAGCACCACGATCATCGATCTGCCGGCGCACTACCGTCCGGGCGTGCGCGAGGAATACATGGGTCCGAAGCAGCTCGCGTATTTCCGCGCGAAGTTGCAGAAGTGGCGCGAGGACCTGGTCGAGGAATCCAAGCAGACCATCGACAACCTGCGCGATGAAGTGCGCGACGTCGGCGACGAGGCCGAGCGCGCCACGCGCGAAACCGAAAACTCGCTGGAACTGCGCACCCGCGACCGCTACCGCAAGTTGATTGCGAAAATCGACAAGGCACTCAAGCGCATCGAGGAAGGCCGCTACGGATTCTGC
>JAFEFP010000069.1 GCA_018240545.1 Pseudomonadota bacterium
CATTACTTTCTCCGGATCAAGACGAGCGATCACTTGGCATCGCGTGCTGCGATCCGTGACGCAATCCATTGCTCCACTTCGGATTCAACCCATGCCGACCCGCGATCTCCGATCTTGACCTGTCGCGGAAAATCGACCCGGATTTTTTCGTAGATTGCCGAACGGCAAAGCCCGGTCAATTTTTTGACCTCGGGGAGCCGAATTAGCCGAAGTTGGAGTTGCATCGCTGTGGCCGTCTATTTCGCCGATGCCGGATGGCTGCGGCGACCGCTGGATGCGGCAGGGACAGAATTACAAAATCCGCTGTCAGGCGATGCCCCCAATAATTACCGGGGGGATTTTTGGGCTTTTTTCTTGGCTGGCTTCGGCGCGCCAAAATTGAAAAATGCCAGATAGGCCTTGTGGATGCGAATGACGGTTTTCTCACTAACATGGAACTGCGCCGCCACTTGCTGCGCGGCGTTGTGTCGCACAGTGCTGTTACTGCTCATGGGCACGCCCTGAGCTCGAAGTTTTAGCAAGGCGTCCAGAATCTTGTTTTCGCGTTCGCCGTATTCTTTCCCCGGTCGCCCTGTCCTAACAAGCCCCAAGGCATGGGACGCCTGCCGCGGATTGTCTATTGCCTTTTGCAATGCGGCTGCGAGGTATTCCGCTACGGGCAGCGGCAACGCTTTGCCTGCCCCCAAGTAGCGAATTGCCGTACCGAGCACAATCACTGCGGAGAAGGAATCGCCCCTCTTGGCCCTGTCACATAGATCGACAAGGTTCGCTTCGCGTCGCGCGCCGGGAGTGGACTTCATGATCCTGCGCGGCGCCTGATCGGAACCACCTTTGCGCCCGTGCGCAGGGTGTCCAGATAGTCCGCCCATGCCTGCATCATTTTGCGCCGTTCGGGCAGATGCGCCGTGCGGTTGTACGCGCGCCCGTTCGGGTCTTTCACCGCGTGCGCTAGCTGGTGCTCAATGTAATCGACGCGGAAGCCTAGAACTTCGTCAAGAATCGTGCGTGCCATCGCGCGGAAGCCGTGGCCTGTCATCGTCTCGCCGTCATAGCCCATTGTGCGAAGCGCAACGTTCACCGCGTTCTCGGACATTGGCCGCCCTGCCCCTCGCGCGCTTGGAAATACGTACTCACTGCGATTTGTGAAAGGGCGCAGGTCGCGCAAGATGGTCACAGCCTGAGACGCCAACGGCACTATGTGCGCCGTGTCTGTCTTAGTCGTCGTGTAGCGCCATTCAGCGGCATCAAGGTCAACATCCGCCCAGCGCATGGTGCGCAGTTCACCGGGGCGCACGAACAGCAGCGGCGCGAGTTTGATTGCGGCGTTCACGGCTGGCGTGCCGGTGTAGTTCCACATTGCGCGCAACAGCGGCGCAACCTGCGCGGGTTCTGTGAGGCTGGCAAAGTGTCCGGCCTTCGGGGCGGTGAGTGCGCCACGCGTATCTTCGGCGACGTTACGTTCCGCTCGCCCGGTCTGAACCGCGTAGCGGAACACCTGCACACACAGGCCGCGCGCGCGATGCGCGGTTTCCACGGCGCGTGACTCGATGCGGCGCAGGGCGGCAAGTAGCACGGGCACGGTAACGTCCTTGATCGGCAGCGTTCCAAGGTAAGGCGCAAGGTCTTTTTTCAGCCATTGCCGTTCGCGGTAGATGGTGCCGGCAGACAATCCTTCGCGCTCGCGCTTGTCGATCAATTCAGCGGCAATCGCGCCGAACGTGTTCCCGGCGTATTCCGCTCGCGTAGCCTTTGCAGCGCGCGCCACGTCGGCAGGGTTGGTGCCGGCTTTGAGCAGCTTGCGGGCATCGTCGCGGCGACCGCGCGCGTCGAGCAAGGGCACTTCGGGGTACTCGCCCAGCGCGAGCATGCTTGGCTTGCCGTTGAAGCGATACCGGAAGCGCCACAAACGCGCTCCGCTTGTGGGCACCTCGATACACAAACCATTCGCATCGGCGATCCGGTAGAGCGACGCACGCGGCTTCAGGCCACGTAGTTTCGTATCCGTAAGCACGGCGAGCCTCGTTTTATGAGTAGGTGAGTAGATAACCTCGAACTTCTACTCACTATCCTACTCACATTTTTCCCGGATGCAAGCGGACGCTACCGGATGCCTGCGCACAAAAAACCCGCATTTTGATGCGGGTTATTAGGGTCTTGCGGACTTTGACGGACTGCGTCGGATGCCTAGGTGGTGGGCCGTGATGGAGTCGAACCATCGACCAACGGATTAAAAGTCCGCTGCTCTACCTCTGAGCTAACGGCCCGGGAATACACGCGAGGGGGCGCGCAGTTTAACGGTAGCGGGTGGGATCGGCAACGCCGGCGGCGGCGAAACCTTGCGCGCGCAGGCGGCAGGCGTCGCAATGCCCGCAGGCGCGACCGTCCGCGTCGGCCCGGTAGCACGACACGGTCGCGGTGAAATCCACACCCAGGCGCATGCCTTCGGTGACGATTTGCGCCTTGCTCAGGCGAATCAGCGGTGCGTGGACATGCTGTTTGTTGCCTTCGACGCCGGCCTTGGTGGCGAGATTGGCGAGTTGCTCGAACGCGGCAATGAATGCCGGCCGGCAATCGGGGTAGCCCGAATAATCCACCGCATTCACGCCGCAGAAGATGTCCTGTGCGCCGAGCACTTCGGCCCAGCCCAGCGCCACCGCCAGCATGATCGTGTTGCGCGCGGGCACGTAAGTGACAGGGATGCCGGCCCCGCCTTGCTCGGGAACGTCGATGTCGGCCGTGAGCGCCGAGCCGCCGATGCGGCGCAGGTCCACGCGCACGACCTTGTGCTCGATGGCGCCCAACAGGCGCGACACGTTGTGCGCGGCGGTCAGTTCCGAAGCATGGCGCTGGCCGTAATCGACGCTCAGGGCATGGCAGGCGAAACCCTGCTCGCGCGCAAGCGCCAGCGCGACCGCCGAATCCATGCCACCGGATACCAGCACCACCGCACGTTTCATGTCACCTTCCCGGTTCCCCGCCCCACAGGATCTTGTGCAACTGCAACTGCATGCGCACCGGCAGGCGATCGTCGAGTATCCACTGGGCCAGATCGCGCGGCGCGAGCTTTCCCCACACCGGCGAGAACAGGACCTCGCAGCGCGCAGGCAACGCGTATTCGCGCAGCACGCCGACGGCCCAAGCGTAATCGGCGCGATCGGCGAGGACGAACTTGATTTGATCGTGCTTCGTCAGCACATCCAGATTGCTCCACAGGTTGCGCGCGGATTCGCCGGAGCCCGGTGCCTTGAGGTCCATCACGCGGCTGACGCGTGCATCGACGCCGCTGACATCCAGGGCGCCGGAGGTTTCCAGCGACACGTCGAATCCGGCGTCGCACAGGCGCGCAAGCAAATCGAGGCAACGCTTCTGCGCCAGCGGCTCGCCGCCGGTTACGCAGACGTGTTGCGTTTGGTGCGTGGCCACGTCTGCCACGATGTCGTCGATGGCACGCCACTGTCCGCCCTGGAAGGCGTATTCGGTGTCGCACCACACGCAACGCAGCGGGCAACCGGTGAGGCGCACGAACACGGTCGGCCGACCGGCGTCACGCGCCTCGCCCTGCAGGGAGTGGAAGATCTCGGTGACGCGCAGACGCCCTGCGGTGTCGGTCTCGGCCATCGAGTTCAGCGTTGCTGGGATTCGATCCGCAATGCCCGCAGCCGGCCCTGCGCCAGATTAGCCACGGTCGTGTTGGGATACTGTTGCAGGACCTGGTTCAATGTCGCCTGCGCCTGATCCCACTGCTTGAGCTCGTACTGGCAATAGCCGACCTTGAGCAGGGCGTCGGGCGCCTTCTGGCTGTTCGGGAACTGTGCGAGCAGTTTGCGGAAGGTGTCCATGGACACGGGGTAATTCTGGGTGACGTAGTAGCTTTCACCGAGCCAGTAGTAAGCATTCGGCGTCAGCTCGTCGTTCGGAAACTGCATGATGAAGGCCTGGAACAACCGTGCTGATTCGGCGTAACGGCCGTCCTTGAGCGCGCTGAAAGCCGTGTCGTAGGCGGTCTTGGGGTCCTGCGCGGGTGCCTGCGGCGCGACAGGCGGGGCGGCCGCGGCGTCCGCCGGTGGCGCCGTTGCGGCCGGTGCCGGTGCGGCCGGCGTCGCCGCCGCCATGCCCGGCAGCGTGGCAGCCGGTGTCGGGGTTGGCGCGGCTTGCCCCGGCGCCGGTGCGCTCTGCGGATTGCCCAGTTGCACGTCCTGCATGGCAGCACCATTCGCAATCGCGGGCGCGACGGCAGCGGGAGCCGTGCCCGGATTGCGGCCTTCCAGACGGCCAATGCGCGAGTCCAGGTCGATGTACTGATCCTTGCCGTGGCTCTTCAACTCATCGACCTGATGCCGCAATTCCTCGATCTGTCCTTGCAGGTTCTGCAGTTGCGACTGCAACGCGTTGATCTGGTTGACGAGCTGGATATTGGCCTGGGCGCCGCCCTGGCCCTGTTCCTGTTCGAGCTTGGCCACGCGTTCGGCCAGGCTCAGCCGCTGTGCGTGCGCGGGAGCGATGAAGACGGCGGCCATCGCCGCGGCCAGTGCGATCGAACCGAATTTCGTGCGCATGCGGGACTCTCCAAGACAAAGGGCCGAATGGCTGGGCAGCCATCCGGCCCTCGTTCATCGACTGCGGATGATTACTGCTTTGCCGTGTAGACGATTTCGACGCGGCGGTTTTTCTGCCAGCAGCCTTCGTTGTGCTCCTTGCACACCGGACGTTCTTCGCCGTAGCTGACGACGTTGAGCTGGCTGGCGGATGCACCGGCGGCGGTCAGGGCGCTGTCGACCGCATTGCCGCGGCGCTCGCCGAGGCCAAGGTTGTACTCACGCGTGCCGCGTTCGTCGGCATTGCCTTCCAGGGTCACGCGCGCGCCCGGGAACTGGCGCAGGTAGGCCGCATGACAGGCGATCTGGGCCTGGAATTCCGGCTTGATCTCGCTCTTGTCGAAATCGAAGTAGACCACGCGCTGGCGCAGGCAGGAATCGCTGTCCAGGCTGTCGACGGTGTACTTGCCGCCGTTGTTTTCCGGTTGCGCGGCGGCTTGCGGGGCTTGCGCCTCGGGAGCCGCGGGTTTGGTGTTCTTGCCGGCACAGGCCGCCAGGGCGGCACTCGCGACGACAGCTGTCAGGATGACTCGAATCGGGAGTTTCATTTCTTGCCTCATTATCAGTTATGACTGGGTAACAAAATCCGCCGACCGGGCGGAATCACTGCCCGCGCTGACGGTAAGGCGACCATGTCGGTTCGCGCACGTCGCCGTCCGCCAGCACGAGGCGCTGCCGGACCCTGCCATTGGCGGAAACCGCGTACAACACATCGCGGTAGCCTTCGGTCGCGGTGTACAGCAGCATGCTTCCATTCGGAGCGTAACTCGGATGATCGTCCAGGTTGCCGACGGAGATCGGCTTCGAGTCGCCCGTGGTTCTGTCCAAAACCGCAATACGATACACATTTCCGTTGCCCTGCACCATAGCGATGTGCTTGCCGTCCCAGGCGATCGAGGCATTGGCGTTGTAGTCACCCTGGAAGGTAATGCGCGTCGCAGCGCCACCGGATGCGGAAATCTGGTAAAGCTGAGGCTTGCCTGAACGGTCGGACGTGAAAATCAGGCTTTGCCCGTCCGGCATCCATTTCGGCTCGGTATCGATCGCGTAGCCCTTGGTGAGCTGGGTCAGCTGCTTGCTGGCCAGATCCATCACATAGATGTTCGGGTGCCCGGCAAAGGACAGCGTCAGCGCCAGTTTCAGGCCATCCGGCGAGAATGCCGGTGCGCCATTGATGCCCTTGCGGGTGGACACCGCCTCGCGCGCGCCGGTGGCGATCTCCTGGATGTAGATCGAGGAATTGCCGCGCTCGAACGAGACGTAGGCCAATTTCGCGCCATCCGGCGACCAGGCCGGCGAGAGCAACGGCTCGCGCGAGCGCACCACGGTCTGCGGGTTGAAGCCATCCGAATCGGCGACCATCAGCGCGTACTGGATGTTGTTGCCCGTGCCGGTCGACGTGACGTAGGCGATGCGCGTCCAGAACGCGCCGCGCACGCCGGTGATCTTCTCGTAGGCGAGATCGGCGATCTGGTGGGCGACATCACGCAGCCCCGTGCGCTGGCCGGTGATCGCCAGCGCCAGCAGTTGTTGCTGCTTGGCCACGTCGAACAGTTCGAATTCGACGCGGATCGCGCCACCGCCAGGATTCTCGATCTCGCGACCGACGAGGATGTAAGCCTGCTTGAGCAGGTTCCAGGTCGGAAACTTGATCTCGCTGCCGCGCGCGGGATATTCGACGATGTCGTTCTTGGGCAGGGTGCGGAACTGGCCGCTGCGGTTCAGATCGCTGCCGATCACGGCCGCGACATCCGTGTCCGGAGGCAGTCCGGCGCCTTCGAATGCGAACGGCACGACCGTGATCGGGATCGCGCTGGCCGTGCCGTTCTTGATGTCGATGGTCGGCACGTCGCTGCTCAGGCCCTGGGCGAGCGCCGCGTTGGCGACACCCCACAGGGCGAGTGCGGCGAGAAGTCTGGCAAGAATCCGTTGGCTCATGGCGGGTTTCATCCGTCGTAGGTGAAATTGAAGTCGATTTCGCGCTGGAACGCCTTTTCGTAACCCTGGTACGGCAACGGCGCGGCGCGCTTGACCGCCTGTTCGATCGAAGCGCGCGTGAGCGGGTCGGCATTGCACGGGTTGACCAATTGCACGCCGATCACGTCGCCGCCGGGAATCTGCACGATGCGCAGCATGCAGCGCAAGCCCGGCTGGGCACTGTCCGGCCGCAACCAGTTGTTGGTCACGGCGTTCTGGATCGCCGCGAAGTATTGTGCTTGCAGACTGTCGTCGTTGCCATTGGTTCCCGACTTGGCCTGCTCGGCCGCGGGCACCGGCTGCGCCGGGGCCGGCTTGGCTTTGCTCAAATCCCGCAGCTGCGCCAGCTTTTCCCGTTCCAGCTTCAGTTTGCGGTCGGCCGCCTCGCGTTCCTTGCGGATCTGCGCAAGCTGCTGCATGCGTTCGCGCTCCTGCCGCTGCTGCTGGTCGAGCAGCACCTGTTCCTGGCGCTGGCGCTCTTCCTCGGCGCGCTTGGCCTCAGCGGCCTTCTGCTGCGCGAGTTCGGCGATTCTTTCGCGCTCGATGCGATCCTGCTGCTGGACTTCACTCGGCGGCTGCGGCTTGGGTTCGGGTGGCTTGGGCGGCGCGGGCGCCGGCGGCGCGGGCTTGGCCGGAACCGGCTTCGACGGCCGCGCGGCGGCCGGTTTCGGCGCTGCGCTGATGCCGACCAATTCGGCCTCGATGATCGGTCCGGGCAGGCTGATCGGCCGCGTCGTGGTCGTCCACAACAGGCCGGCGAACAACAATGCGACAACGCCAAGGTGCACCAGCGCCGCCAGGATCCACGCGCGCAGCTTGTCGCCGAAGCTTTCCATGACCGGATTCAACGCCGCGGCTGCTGTTCCGGCTGGCTCATCAGGCCGACCTTGGTCACGCCGGCCTGCTGCAACGCCGGCAGGATGCCGTAGACCTGCCCGTAGGTGGCGCGGTCGTCGCCGGCGATCAGCACCGGCACATGCGGATTCTGGTGCACGAAGGCGGTGACCTTGCGCACGAGGTTGTCGGCGTCGATGCCCTCGCGCTTGGCCGTGCCCAGGGTCAGGTACAACTGACCGTCCTTGTCCACGCTGATCACGACCGGCTCGCTGTTGGCCTGCACCGCCTTCGCCGCCGACTGCGGCAACTGGATGTCGACGCCGAGGTTGAGCAGCGGCGCGGTGACCATGAAGATGATGAGCAGCACCAGCATCACGTCGATGTAGGGTACGACGTTGATCTCGGATTTGAGCTTGCGGCGCTTGCGGATGCGTCCGGTTACTTGCATGGCACTATTCCAACGTTTGACGCGTCATGCCGGGGTCAAGCCTCGTCGAGGTGGGCCTGGCGCTGCAGGATCGAGGAGAACTCCTCCACGAAAGTGTCGTAACGGGTGAGGATGCGCTCGACCTTGGTCGCGTAGCGGTTGTACGCCCATTGCGCGGGAATCGCCGCGATCAGGCCCATCGCGGTGGCAATCAGCGCTTCGGAAATGCCGGGCGCGACCATGGCGATGGTCGCCTCCTTGACATTGGCCAGGCCCACGAATGCGACCATGATGCCGGCCACGGTGCCGAGCAGGCCGACGTAGGGGCTGATCGAACCGACGTTGGCAAGGAATTCCAGGTTCTGCTCGAGGCGGTCCAGCTCGCGCGTGAGCGCCACGCGCATGCCACGCTGGGCGCCCTCCAGGATCGTGCGCGGGTCCATGTGCCGGCGCTGGCGCAGGCGCGCGAATTCGCGGAATCCCGCCTCGAAGATGCTCTCGATGCCGGTGATGCGGTCGCCGTTCGCGGTGACGTCGCGGAACAATCCAGCCAGGTCCGCGCCGGACCAGAAGCGCTCCTCGAAATCGTCCGCACCCTTCATGGCGCGGGCGAACACGTTCATCTTGCGGAAGATGATCACCCACGACAGGAACGAAAACACGAGCAGGATCGCCATGACGACCTTGACGAACAGGCTGGCGTTGAGCGCCAGTTGCAGGACATTGATGCCATCAGTCATTCGCGCAGGTGCTCCGTCAGCAGGTGATCCGGGATGCGGCGCGGCTTGTAGCTGGCCGCGTCGATGCAGGCGGCGCGCACGTCGGCTTCGATCAGCCGCGCGCCGTCCGCGGACCGGAGTATACATTGCGCGAAGCGCATCGAGGCCGAACGCCGCGTGAACGCGGTGATGTCCGCGTGCAGCACGTCGTCGAGTCGGGCGGGCGCGAGAAATCTCACTTGCATGTCGGCGACGACAAACAGGATGCCGTGTTCTTCGCGCAGGCGTTGCTGCGCCACACCGCAGGCGCGCAACCATTCGCTGCGCGCGCGTTCGAGAAATCGCAGGTAGGCCGCGTGGTAAACGACGCCGCCGGCGTCGGTGTCTTCCCAGTACACGCGCACGGGCCAGGTGAACACCGGCTTCGCGCTCACGGCCCGCCTTCGGGTTCGGGTTCCACGAACAAATCGGCGCGGCGCGGCGTCTTCAGGCCCAGATGCCGATAGGCCTTGTTCGTGGCCACGCGCCCGCGCGCGGTGCGCATCAGGAACCCTTGCTGGATCAGGAAGGGTTCGAGCACGTCCTCGATCGTGCCACGCTCCTCCGACAGCGCCGCGGCGAGCGAATCCGCGCCGACCGGGCCGCCGTCGAAATGCTCGATGATGGTTTCCAGCAGGCGCCGGTCGAGCGCGTCGAAACCTTCGGCGTCGACCTTGAGCATGCCCATCGCGGCAATGGCGACTTCGCGCGTGATCGTGCCACCGGCCTTGACCTGGGCGTAGTCGCGCACGCGCCGCAACAGGCGGTTGGCGATGCGTGGCGTGCCGCGCGAGCGCTGCGCGATCTGCGCGGCACCGTCGTCCGCGCAGGCGATGCCGAGGATTTTCGCCGAACGGCGCACGATTGCGGCCAGTTCGTCCGGCGTGTAGAACTCCAGGCGCTGGACGATGCCGAAGCGGTCGCGCAGGGGGCTCGTCAGCAGGCCCGCGCGCGTGGTCGCGCCAATCAGGGTGAACGGCGGCAGGTCGAGCTTGATCGAGCGCGCGGCCGGGCCCTCGCCGATCATGATGTCGATC
>JAFEFP010000006.1 GCA_018240545.1 Pseudomonadota bacterium
TGGCGATGGCGTTCGAGGCGCGCGGCATGAAATGGATCGGCGCGGCGATCTCGGCGACCGCGATCGCGAGCATCCTGAGCGTGATCTTCGCCTTCATGCTGGCCGCGGCGCGCATCTGGTTCGCGCTCGCGCGCGACGGCCTGCTGCCGGCGTGGTTCGCGCACACGCATCCGCGTTACGGCACGCCGCACCGCACGACACTGGCGCTGGGCGCGTTCACCGCACTGGTCGCCGGCTTTTTCCCGATCGGCGAGGTCGCCAAGCTCGTCAACATCGGCGTGCTTTCGGCGTTTATCGTCATCTGCGCCTCGGTGATCGTTCTGCGCCAGCGCAAGCCCGACCTGCCGCGCGCGTTCCGCACGCCGTGGGTGCCGGTCGTGCCCGTCATCGGGATCTTGTTTTCGATCTGGCTGCTGTCAGAACTGGCCTGGGTCACCTGGAGCGTATTCCTGATCTGGGTCACGATTGGACTCGTCATCTATTTCGCCTACGGCATCCGCCGCAGCAAGCTCGCGGGCGGCGCCTGACGTAAACTGGCGGCATGCCCGCCTTCGCCTACCAGGCCCTCGACGCCGCCGGCAAGATCCGCCGCGGCGTGCTGCAAGGCGACACCGCGCGCAGCGTGCGCGCGAGCTTGCGCGACGATGGACTCAATCCGCTTGAAGTCGTGCCCGTTGCCGAGGCCAAACAACAAGCTGGCCTGTTCCGGCGCGGCCTGTCCGGCGCGCAGCTTGCGTTGCTCACGCGCCAGCTTGCCACGTTGCTGAAAGCCGGATTGCCGGTCGATGAAGCGCTTGCCGCACTGGCCGAGCAGAACGACGATGTGCGCGTGCGCACGCTGGTCGTCAGCTTGCGCGCGAAGGTGATGGAAGGCTCGAGTCTTGCGGCAGGATTGGCCGACGCGCCGGAGAGTTTCCCGGAAATCTATCGCGCCTCGGTTTCCGCGGGCGAGCAATCGGGCAAGCTCGACCAGGTGCTCGCGCGCCTTGCCGATTATTCGGAGGCGCGCGACGCGCTCAATCAAAAGGTGTGGGCGGCGCTCGCGTATCCGTTGCTGCTGACGCTCGTCGCCATCGCCGTGGTGACCGGGCTGCTTGCCTACGTCGTGCCGCAAATCGTAGGCGTGTTCACCCAGATGCATCAGGTGCTGCCGCTGCCGACGCGCGCATTGCTGGCGTTGTCGGCGTTCGTGAAGTCGTGGGGCTGGCTGCTGCTGATCGTGCTCGTCGCCGCCGCGATCGGCGGACGCTTCGCCCTGCGCGTCGAACCGATGCGCTATCGCTGGCACGAATTCCTGCTGCGCGTTCCGCTCGTCGGCAGCCTGATCCGTGCGGCGAACACCGCGCGTTGCACGCGCACACTGGCCCTGCTCACCGCGAGCGCCGTGCCCCTGCTCGACGCCTTGCGGATCGGCGCGCAGGTGATGCCCAATCTGCCGATGCGCGCGGCGGTCAAGCGCGCGGCGCTGAAGGTGCGCGAGGGCGGCAGCTTCTCGCGCAGCCTCGGTGAATCCGGTTATTTTCCACCCGTCGCGCTGCGCCTGATCGCCAGCGGCGAGCGCGCCGGGGAACTGGAGCGCATGCTCGAGGAGGCCGCGAACCAGCAGCAGCGCGAACTCGATCGCTGGATGACGACGCTGACCTCCGTGCTCGGTCCGCTCGTGATCCTCGTCGTCGGCGCGATGGTGCTGTTCATCGTGCTGGCGATCCTGCTGCCGATCTTCGACATGAACCAGCTCGTCAAATGATCGCGTTCGATCGCGTCGCCAAGCGTTACCCGAGCGGCCATGATGCGCTGAGCGATCTGAGTTTCGCGCTCGGCGCCGGCGAGATGGCATTCGTGACCGGGCATTCGGGCGCGGGGAAAAGCACGCTGTTGCGCCTCGTCGCCCTGCTCGAGCGGCCGACGCGCGGACAGGTCACCGTCAACGGTCGCAATCTCGGCGGCGTTCGCCGACGCGGCATCGCACGCGTGCGTCGCGGCGTGGGCATGGTGTTCCAGGATCACCGTTTGCTGCTCGATCGCAGCGTGTTCGACAATGTCGCCTTGCCACTCGTCATCATTGGCGCGCCGCGCGAGGAAGTCGTCCGGCGCGTGCGCGCGGCGCTGGAAAAGGTCGGATTGCTCGAACGCGAGAAATCCGCGCCGTCGATGTTGTCGGCGGGCGAACAGCAGCGCGTGGGCATCGCGCGCGCGATCGTGGCCAAGCCGCCGGTGCTGATCGCCGACGAGCCCACCGGCAACCTCGATCCGCAACTCGCGGCCGAGATCATGGCCTTGTTCGGCGAGTTCGAGCAGGTTGGCACCACGGTGCTCGTGGCCAGCCACGACCTGCCCCTGGTCAAGCGCATGGGCAAGCGCGTACTGGTGCTCGAGCATGGCAAGTTGATCGACGATTTCAAGCCTTACCGCATCAGCCCATGAACCGCCGCATCGGGAAGAATCGCCCCAGGCCCGCTGTGCCGGAACCGCGCGCCAGGTACTCCCTGCGCGCCTGGCGCGAGCAGCACCTGTACAGCCTGTTCTCGAGCCTGGGCCGCCTCGCTGCGCGACCGTGGGCGACGGCACTCACGCTCACCGTGCTCGGTTTTGCGCTAGCCCTGCCATTGCTGTTCTGGCTGCTGGTCGACAATGCGCGCGGCCTTGCCGGGGATGTCGGCGAGGCCAGCGCGGTCAGCGCGTTCCTGAAGGCGGACACGAAAGCCGACGCCGTGCAGGCACTGGCCGCGCGCCTGCGCGCGCGCGCGGACGCCGCCAGTGTCGTGGTGAAGACCCCGGAACAGGGACTGGCCGAGTTCCGCGATCGCTCCGGCTTTGCCGAGGCGCTCAAGGTTTTGCACTACAATCCCCTGCCGGCGGTGCTGGTCGTGGATCCGCGTGGCGATCCGGATGCACTGGTGACGGCGTTGCGCGGCGATCCGCTGGTCGATCAGGTGCAGTACGATGCGCAATGGCGGCAGCGCCTGAATGCGATCCTTGCGCTGGGATCGCGCGGCGCGCAGGTGATGGCCGCATTGCTCGCGCTCGCTGCCCTGCTCGTGATCGGCAACACGGTGCGGCTGGACATTGCCGGGCGCAGCGAGGAGATCGCGGTGATGCAGTTGCTAGGCGCCGAGGCCGGATTCGTGCGCCGTCCGTTTTTGTATTCCGGGCTGTGGTACGGTACGTTCGCCGGGGTGTTGAGCCTGATGCTGATCGGAATCGTCCAGGTTTTCCTTGCCACGCCGCTGACGCAGCTCGCGGCCGCGTATGACCATGCCTTCGCCGTGCATGGCTTGGGCCTGGCGCAGATGCTGGCCGTGCTTGCCGGTGCCGCTGCACTCGGCTGGCTCGGCGCTTTCCTCGCCGCCTCGCGGCATATTGTCCGCGGACTGCCGGGATAGAGCCGTGGCCGAAGCCGCACTGACACGCCACATTGCCAGCGAAACCCCGCGCGTGATGGTGGTGGATGGCTCCAGGGTCGTGCGCCGCCTGATCGAGCAATTGCTCAAGGCCGACCTGCCCGGCGTCAGCGTGCTTGCCTGCGAAAGCGGCGAGGAGGCCAAGAAGCAACTCGATGCCGGGGTCGTCGATCTCGTCACCACCGCCCTGCGCCTGCCGGACATGGATGGGCTCGTGCTGGCGCAGCATATCCGCGAGCACTCGCCGCAGGCCTATATCCCGATCATCGTGGTCTCCGGCGACGTGAACGAGCGCCTCGTCAACCGTGAATTGGGTGATGCCGTCACCGATTATTTCGACAAGTCGCTGGGCTTCAACGCGCTGTCGGCGTTCATCCGCGGCTACGTGCATCCCGAATCCCACGTCAGCGGCGAGGTTCTGTACGTGGAGGACAGCCGCGTCGTCGCGCTGGCCACGCGCCGCATGCTGGAGAAATACGGCCTGACCGTGTTGCACGTGACCAGCGTCGAGGACGCCGTCGCGCACCTGGAGACCGGCATGGTGCAGGGACGTGTCGGCGCCGACGTGGTGTTGTCGGACGTGAATTTGAAAGGCGAGCTGACCGGCGGCGACCTGCTCGAGCGCATCCGCACCGAGTTCGGCTACGGCAAGGGCCAGCTGCCGGTGCTGATCATGACTGGCGACGACAATCCGCAGAACCAGGCCGCCTTGCTGCGCGCGGGCGCGAACGATCTGGTGCAGAAGCCCATCGAGGAACGATTGCTGATCACCAAGCTGCTGTTCCAGATGCGTGTGTCGCGGCACTTGCGCGAGAAGCACCGCAACGCGGCGGCGTGAGCCGGGTTCCATGCACGACTTGAAGCTGGAGGCGTCGTGGAAGGCGCGCGTCGGCGCGTATTTCGAGCGCCCGGAAATGCACGCGCTGTCCGATTTCCTGCGCAGCGAGTTACGTACCGGCAAGGCGATATTTCCGGCGCCGAAGAATATCTTCGCCGCACTCGACACGACGCCGTTCGATGCCGTGAAAGTCGTCATCCTCGGCCAGGATCCGTACCACGGCCCCGGTCAGGCGCACGGCCTGTGTTTTTCCGTGCTGCCCGGCGTGAGTGCGCCTCCGTCGCTGGAAAACATCTTCAAGGAAATCGAGCGCGACCTGCGCCTGCCGCGTCCGGACCACGGCTGCCTGCTGCCGTGGGCGCGACAGGGCGTACTGCTGCTCAATGCGGTGCTGACGGTCGAACGCGGGTTGGCCGGGGCGCACCAGGGCAAGGGCTGGGAAGGCTTTACCGATGCCTGCGTGGATGCGCTCAACCGCGAGCGCGAGAACCTCGTCTTCCTGCTCTGGGGCAGCCACGCGCAAGCCAAGGGCCGTCTGATCGACACGCACAGACATTGCGTGCTGAAGGCGCCGCATCCCTCGCCGCTGTCCGCGCATCGCGGTTTCATCGGTTGCGGGCATTTTTCCCGCGCGAACGCGTGGCTGCGCGAGCACGGCCAGACCGAAATCGATTGGCGCCTGCCACCGGCCAGCGCATTGCCCATCCCGGCCTAGCGTCGGCCGGGTTGCCGGTGCGCTAGCATTGGCACTGGCTCGTCGAGGAGCAGGGCATGAACGCAAAAACGAAGAAGGACGCGCTCGAGCGCATGCTGCTTGCGCGCGCCAGGCCGCTCGGCGCGATCCGCATGGCCGTGGTGCATCCGTGCGATGCGCCGAGTCTGAGCGCGGCGCTGGATGCGCGCAAGGCCGGGTTGATCGATCCGGTGCTGGTGGCGCCGCGCGCCAAGCTCGAACGCATCGCCCGCGCGAACCGTCTCGCGCTCAAGGGCATCGCCATCGAGGATGCCGCGCACAGCCACGACGCGGCGGCACGGGCGGTCGCACTCGCGCGCACCGGCACGGTCGAGGCCTTGATGAAGGGCAGCCTGCACACCGACGAGCTCATGGGCGCCGTCGTGCCGGCCGATGCGGGAATGCGCACGGCGCGGCGCATCACGCATTGCTTCCTGATGCACACGCCGGCCTACCCGCGCCCGTTCCTCATCACCGACGCCGCGGTCAACATCGCGCCGACGCTGGAGGAAAAGGCCGACATCGTGCGCAACG
Source organism: Pseudomonadota bacterium (assembly GCA_018240545.1). Lineage (GTDB taxonomy): Bacteria > Pseudomonadota > Gammaproteobacteria > Xanthomonadales > Rhodanobacteraceae > Rudaea. The sequence goes on from JAFEFP010000006.1 coordinate 5,507, forward strand.
CGATCGCCCTGGCGCGGGTCATCGGCGTGCAGACCCCGCGCGTGGCGATCCTCGCGGCGGTCGAGCTGGTCAATCCGCGCATGCCGGCCACGCTCGACGCCGCGGCGTTGTGCAAGATGGCGGACCGCGGCCAGATCACGGGCGGCATCCTGGATGGCCCGCTCGCCTTCGACAACGCGGTATCGGCCGAGGCCGCACGCATCAAGGGCATCAAGTCGGACGTCGCCGGCCGCGCCGACGTGCTGGTCGTGCCGGATCTGGAAAGCGGCAACATGCTGGCCAAGCAACTCGAATACCTGGGCGGGGCTTCCAGCGCCGGCATCGTCATGGGCGCGCGCGTGCCGATCGTGCTGACCAGTCGTGCCGACAATTGCGAATCGCGCATGGCTTCGTGCGCGCTGGCGCTGCTCGTCGCGCATCGCAACCGGGCCGCGCCGCCGTGAGCGACCGCATCCTGGTGCTCAACTGCGGCTCGTCCAGCATCAAGTTCGCGCTGTTCGACGCGGCCACGCTGCCGCGCGCACCACCGTGGGGCGGCAAGGCGGTGAACATCGGCAGTGCCAATGCGGTGTTCGAAGAATCCGGCGCCGCCGCAGCGCCATTGGCATCGTCGGCAGACGGTGCGTATCGCGCGGCGCTCGCGCGCATCCGCGAGCGCGTGCGCGAGTGCCTCGGCGACGATCGCCTCGTTGCCGTTGCGCATCGCGTCGTGCATGGCGGGGCGAAGTACTTCGACCCGGTGCGCGTGGATGCCGCCGTCCTCGCCGACCTGCGCAGCTACGTTCCGCTGGCGCCGTTGCACCAGCCGTTCGCGCTGGAGGCCATCGCCGAGCTGCTCGCCACGCAGCCGCAGTTGCCGCAGGTCGCCTGCTTCGATACCGGATTCCATCGCGACATGCCGGCGGTCGAGCAGATGTTGCCCTTGCCGCGCGCATTGCGCGAGCAAGGTTTGCGCCGTTACGGCTTCCACGGATTGAGCTACGAATACCTCGCGCTGGCGCTCGGTGAACGCCATGGCGAACGCGCCCGTGGGCGCACCGTGTGCGCGCACTTGGGCAGCGGCGCCAGCCTGTGCGCGATGCAAAAACTCGCCAGCGTCGCCACCACGATGGGATTTTCCGCGCTCGACGGGTTGATGATGAACACGCGCTGCGGCGCGCTGGATCCGGGCGTGGTGATCCACCTCATGCAGATCCGCAAGCTCACGCTCGAGGACGTCGGCCACATGCTGTATCACGATTCCGGCCTGCTCGGCGTGTCCGGGATTTCCGCAGATCCGCGCGTGCTGCTTGCGCGCGAAGGCGAGGAGCCCGCGCGCGAGGCGCTGGACCTGTACGTGCAGCGCCTCGTGCGCGAGATCGGTGCGCTGGCGGCGGTGCTGGGCGGCCTGGAACTGCTCGCTTTCACTGCCGGCGTGGGCGAGCATCGGCCGGAAATCCGCGAACGCGCATGCGCGCGCCTGGGCTTTCTCGGCGTGGAAATCGATGCGGCGGCGAACGCGGCCAACGCGCCGGTCATCTCCACGTCCGCGAGCCGGGTGCTGGTCGTCGTGGAGCCGACCAACGAGGAATGGATCGCGGCGCGCGCGGCCGCGCGCCTGCTTTAGGCCACTTCGTGCTCGCCCGAGGCGCGAATTACCGCGCCGGTCATCGGCTCGATCGTGGCGAGCCGGTCGCGCACGCGGCCGGCGCCGACGACGTTCTCCGCCAGCACGCGCAATGCCGCGCGCACGCGTTCGTCCACCAGAACGCCATTGAGCGTCGCCACGCCGCCGTCGACGGTGACATGCACGAGCGCGCTCGGTCCCCAGGCTTCGCGTTCGATTTCGGCCGCGATGCGTTCACGCAAGGCGGTATCGGAGGTGATGGCATTGCCCGAGAGTACCGGCAGGCGCGTCAGGAACGCGCGCATCAGGTCGGCGCGGCTGACGATGCCGGCCAGGCGCCCGTTCGCAATTGCGGGCAAGCGCTTGATGCGGTGCTTTTCCATCAGCGCGACGGCGTCGGCGAGCGGCGCAGCGGGCGACACCGTTTGCAAGTCCCGGGACATGATGTCACGCACGGACAAGCCATGCGCTTCGGTGTATTCCCCGGCGAGCCGGCCCGGGCTGGTCAGGAATTCGACCCAGCGCCGGCGCTTTTTTTCCGTTCCCAGTTCGACGCGGCGCATGAAATCGCCTTCGGTGACGATGCCGACCAGGGCGCCGCCCGCATCCACGACCGGCAAACCGCTGACATGGTGATCGAGCATCAGGCGCATCGCCTCGAACACGCTGCTGGCGGCGCTGACGGTGACCGGATTGCGTGTCATCACATCTTCGACTTTCATGGGTAGCCTCACGCGGTTGTCTTGCGGGAAAGCGGAATGGATGCGCGAGTGTGGGGGGATTTCCGCGGGCGCGCATTGATATCCGTCATCTGCAAGCGCGACGGCGGGAAATCAAGGGTGTGACGGGATGGACACGCGCCACCATTTAATGTACCATGTAGTGCAGTAAATCCGGCCGCAAGGCCGGAGTGAACTTCAGGCCTTGTTTAGCACTCCAAGTCCACGAGTGCTAAAATCGCATCAAATGGGAGGGTGAATCCATGACCGCTGCCGCTTTGATTCCCAACAACCTGCCGATCCCCAGTGCGCTCGGCAGCCTGGATGCCTACGTCAATGCCGTGCACCAGATTCCGGTGCTCACGGTGGAGGAAGAGCAGGCGCTCGCCCGCCAGTACGCTGGCGAAAACGACCTCGACGCCGCCCGGCGCCTGGTCATGGCGCACCTGCGTTTCGTCGTGCACGTCGCACGCGGCTATTCCGGTTATGGTTTGCAACTGGCCGACCTGATCCAGGAAGGCAACATCGGATTGATGAAGGCGGTCAAGCGCTTCGATCCGGACGTGGGCGTACGCCTGGTGTCGTTCGCCGTGCACTGGATCCGCGCCGAAATGCACGAGTTCATCCTGCGCAACTGGCGCATCGTCAAGATCGCCACGACCAAGGCGCAGCGCAAGTTGTTCTTCAACCTGCGCAAGAGCAAGAAGCGCCTGGGCTGGATGAACGCGGCCGAAGTCGCCGCCGTCGCCAAGGACCTGGGCGTGACCACCGCCGACGTGCGGGAGATGGAATCGCGCCTTTCCGGCCACGACATGGCCTTCGACGCGCCGACCGATGCCGATGACGACGAGAAGCCCGCGCCGGTCGCGTATCTGGTCGATCACGGCGCCGACCCGTACCAGACGCTGGAGAGCGAAAGCCAGCAAGATTCCGAACTGGATTCGCTGCAAAATGGCTTGGCCAAGCTCGACGCGCGCTCGCGCGACATCATCACGCGGCGCTGGCTCGGCGACGGCGAAAAGGCCACGCTCCAGGAACTGGCCGACGAATACGGCGTCTCCGCCGAGCGCATCCGCCAGGTCGAGGTCAACGCGATGAAGAAGATGCGCGCGGCATTCGCGGCCTGAAGCCGGATCAAAATCGCAGAGTTCAGAACGGCCCGGGCAACCGGGCCGTTTTGTTCGGTGTCGGATGGTCTATGCTGGGACGCATTGACGAGATGAGGACGCCGGTATGGAAGTTTCCGATACGCGCATCGCGCTGCTTATCGACGCCGACAATTCGCCCGCGGCCAAGATCGACCTTATTCTTTCCGAGATCGCCAAGTATGGCGTGGCGAACATCCGTCGCGCCTACGGCAACTGGAAGAGTTCGTCGTTGAAATCGTGGGAAGCCGTGCTGCACGAGTACGCCATACGGCCGATCCAGCAATTCGACTACAGCAAGGGCAAGAACGCCAGCGACATTGCACTCATCATCGATGCAATGGATCTGCTGTACACACAGAAGCTCGATGCCTTCTGCCTTGTCTCCAGCGATGCGGATTTCACGCCGCTGGTGATGCGAATCCTCACCAACGGTGCAAAGGTGGTTGGCTTTGGTGAGCGCAAGACGCCACTGCCATTCGTCAACGCCTGCTCCACTTTCATTTACCTCGACGGGCTGGGAGAGTCGGTTGCGGCAACCTTGGAGAACGGCTCGCCTGTCGGGACAGGCAAGAAAACGACGAATGAATTGAAGGCGGATACCAAGCTGGTGCAATTGTTGCGTAACGCGATTGCGGCAGCATCGGGCGAGGACGGCTGGTCGAACCTCGGCGCCGTTGGCAATCAAATCGCAAATCAGGCATCGTTCGACGCACGCAACTACGGCTACAGGAAGTTGGGCGAACTAATCAAGGCCACCGGGCTGTTCGAGATGCGCGAACAAAACAAGATATGGTCCGTGCGCGACAAGCGCAAGTCGAAGAGCTAGTCGGTCGATACGCGTTCCGAGCGCGTTGCACTCAGTACAAATCCACCGGATCGACATCGATCGACCAGCGCACGCGGCGCGCCGCCGACAACTCGCGTACGCGCGCGAGCCAATCGGCCAGGAAGGCATGCAGGCGCACGCGCTCGACGGCGCTCGCCAGCAGTTGGCCGCGATGCGAGCCGGCACGGCGCGGCATCGGCGCGGGCAGGGGGCCGAGCAGGCTCACGCCATCAGGGTTCGCTGCAAGCTGCGCGGCGGCGCCCAGAAATTCATCCGTCGCGGTTTGCGTCTTGGCCTCGGCACGCAGCAGGGCCATGTGTGCGTAGGGCGGCAGGCCTGCTTCGCGGCGTTCGGCGAGCAATTCCTGCGCGACGCGGGCATAGCTCTCGCGCAGCAGATCGCGCAGCAGCGGGTGCTCGGGCTGGTGGGTTTGCAGCCAGACCTGCCCGGGCTTGAGCGCGCGCCCGGCGCGTCCGGCCACTTGCACGATGAGCTGGCACAGGCGTTCGGTCGCGCGGAAATCCACGCTGAACAAGCCGCCATCCACGCCGATCAGGCCGACAAACGTCAGGTTTGGCAAGTCATGACCCTTGGCCAGCATCTGCGTGCCGACGAGGATGCCGGGCGCGTCCGGCGCGAGCTTGCCGAGCAGGTTCTCGAGCGAGTCCTTGTTGCGCGTGGTCTCGCGGTCGATGCGGATGACGGGCGTGCCGGGAAACAGGCCGGCGAGCGCCTGTTCCATGCGTTCGGTGCCAAAACCCAGTGGCGCGAGCTCCGCGTTGCCGCATTGCGGGCATTGCGCGGGCACGCGTTGCTGCGCGCCGCAGTGATGGCAGCGCAATCGTGCATCGCCGCGATGCCAGGTCAGCGGTTTGTCGCAGCGCGCGCAGTCGGCATGCCAGCCGCAGGCGCGGCAGGCCAGCACCGGCGAATAGCCGCGCCGGTTGCGGAACAACAAAGCCTGCTCGCCGCGTGCGAGGCAGGCGCGCACGCCGGCGATGAGTTCCGGCGCCAAACCATCGCGCAACGGCTTGCCGCGCAAATCCACGATGTGGAATTGCGGCACGCGGGCGCCGCCGGGCCGCGCACTCAAATGCAATGGGCGATAGCGCCCGGATTCGACATTGGCGAGTGTCTCCAGCGCTGGCGTCGCCGAGCCGAGCACGACCGGCACGCGCAGCGCCTTGCCGCGCACCAGCGCCAGATCGCGCGCGTGGTAGCGCAAACCGTCCTGCTGCTTGAACGAGGTGTCGTGTTCCTCATCGACGACGATCAACCCGGCTTTCGGCAACGGCACGAACACGGCCGAGCGCGTGCCGAGGATGACGCAAGGTTCTGCGCGCGCGGCAGCGAGCCAGGCACGCGTGCGCTCGCCATCGGCAAGATCCGAATGCAGGGCATGCACCGGTGCGGCGAGGCGTTCGCGGAAGCGCCGCAGCAACTGCGGCGTCAGGCCGATTTCCGGCACCAGCACCAGCACCTGTTCGCCGCGCGCGAGCGATTGTTCGGCCAAGGCAAGGTACACCTCGGTCTTGCCGCTGCCGGTGATGCCATCCAGCACGAAGGGCGTGAAGCGGCCGCAGGATTCGGCAATCGCGGCGATGGCGCCGCATTGCTCGCCGGTCAGGGGCGGCGGTTGGATGCGCGCGCGTGGCAACGAGGTCGTGGCGATGCGGATCGTTTCGACCAGACCGCGCCGGCGCAGGTTGGCCGCGGCGCGGCGCCAGTCCGGAAGCTGTGCGTCGAGTGTCGAAAACGGCATGGGCCCGGCGCGCAACAATTCCAGCAAACATGTACTGGCGCTGCCGGGTTTGGCGCTTGCATCGGGCGCGACGAGGACAAGTGCTGGCGCGCCGTCGCCCGGCAATGGCTTGGTCGTGCGCAGCGTCGCCGGCAGCGCCGCATCGAGCACCTCGCCGAGCGGATGCTGGTAGTAGCGCGCGGTCCATTCCAGCGTCGCGAGCAATTCTCCCGTCAGCAACGGCTGCGGATCGAGTACGCACGCGATCCGCTTCAAGCGCGCAACGGGGATTTCAGAATCGGCGATCCCCATCACGATACCCACGCGCCGGTTGCGGCCGAACGGCACGGCAACACGGGCGCCGCGCGCGATCGAATCGGCGGCGATCCCGGGCGGCGGCAGATAGTCGAACAACTGCGGCAGCGGCACCGGAACCGCCACGCGCACGATCGCGGGCAGACGGGAATTCATGGAGAACAACACGGATGTGTAAGCGCAAAAATCATGACTTGCGTGAAGATCGTAAGTGGATGCTCAAAAATTTGCGTCAAGACATTGGATGGGAAGAGTTTTCCCGCTTATCCACAATAACTGTGGATAAACCTGTGCATGGCCAGCAGGATAGCCCGGGCGCGAGCCCGCCGTTGCGTGCCTGCTATCGGCTTGGCGAAATTTTAATCACTCAAAAATAGATTTTATATATCAACGAGTTGCAATCCAAAATTTGGTATACATTGGTACATTTCGCGATCCCGGCAAGCCCGGTACGAACCCGTCCCGACAGCTGTGCAAAACACGTAGCGGATGGGTACGCGGTTTACCCTGTTTTTCTGTCAACCGCGCGCGGTCCCCTGCGTTGTGGGAAGTGCGTGACCTTATCCCCGAATGCCATGACGCATACAATCGCCTTGTCGGCCCCGGCCATCTGGAACCCCGCGCGCGTGGATGCGGTACACACCGGCGAGCGCACGCTCGATCAGTTCTTGAAAAGCGTCGAACGCCGCGCCTTGCGCATGGCCGAGCTCGCCACGTGCAACCGCGACGAAGCGCTGGACCTGGTGCAGGACGCGATGTTCGGTTTCGCGCGCCATTATGCCGCCAAACCGGCCGCCGACTGGGCGCCGCTGTTCTATCGGGTGCTCGACAGCCGCCTGAACGACTGGCATCGCCGGCGCAACGTGCGCAGCCGCTGGCTGCAGGTTTGGACGCGTGCGGACGACGAAGACGACGAGCGCGACGAAATCGCGCAGGCGCCGGACACGAACGATCCCGGCCCGCTGTTGCGCCTGGCCGGAACCGAAGCCGCACAGGCGCTGGAAGCGGCGCTGCAACGCTTGCCCCTGCGCCAGCGCCAGGCCTTCCTGCTGCGCGTGTGGGAAGGCTTCGACGTCGCCGCCACGGCGAGTAGCATGCGTTGCAGCGAGGGCAGCGTGAAGACGCATTTGTCGCGCGCGCTGGCCGCGCTGCGCCGCGCGCTGGAGGATCACGCATGAACACGAACGAATTTCCGGGCTGGACCGAACGGGCCAGATCGCTGCTCGATGAATCCGCGCGCGATCTGGATGCGCCCGCCTTGGCGCGCCTGAATCGCGCGCGTCAGGCGGCGCTGGCACAGCGTGCGCCGCGCCGCCGTGCCGGCTGGCTGTTCATGCCGGCGGGTCTGGCCGGTGCGTGCGCACTGCTGCTCGCGGTGGGCGTATGGCAGGCGCGCCGTCCGCCGAGCGTGGCGACGCCGGCAGCTGCGCCGGCGCAGGCAGCGACTGCCAAGGCGGGCAGCGGTTTGAACGCTGGCGATCTGGACATGATCGCCAGCGGCGACAATCTGGACATGGTGCAGGATCTGGATTTCTACGCCTGGCTCGATGCCCAGGACGAGGACCACAACGGCTGATGTGGCCACTGGCAGCCACCGTTACGCTGGCGTTGGCCGTGCAGACACTGCCATCGCAACCTTCATCGGCCGCGCCGCCGGCAGCCAAACAGGACAACACCACAATGACGCAGCACGCCAATCCCAAACGGTCGCCGGATCTGGATCTGATCGGCTATCTCGGCGATTACGCCGATGCCGTCGATGGGCTCGACCCCATGGGATTGGCCGAAGATGCCGCGGTGCTGAAGTCGACCCAGGCTTCGCCGAAGGCCGCACAGGAAGCGCACCCATGACCCGGCACGGCTGCGCGCGCGCAATCCTGATTGCGGCAATCTGGCTGCCGTGCATCGTCGGCTGGGCGCAGGAACAAGCGGCGCCCGTTGCCAACGCGCCAGCCGCGTCGATCCCGTGGTCGAGCTTGAGTGCGGACGAACGGCAGGTACTGGCGCCGGCGCGGGGCAAGTGGGACACGCTTTCGCCCGCCGCCCAACAGCGCCTGCAGCGCGGTGCCCAGCGCTGGGCCGGCATGAACCCGGAGCAACGCGAGAACATGCGCCAGCGGTTCCAGAAATGGAACAGCCTGACGCCGGAACAGCGCTCGCAACTGCGTCAACGCTACGAGAAATTCAAACGCCTGCCGCCGGCGCAGCAGGAACACATTCGCCAGGCGTTCAAGCGTTTCGCCAGCCTGCCACCGGCGCAACGTGCGGCATTGCGGGAAAAATTCGGGCAAATGAGCCCGGACGAGCGGCGCGCCTTCGTTGCGGGCGCGGAAGCGCAGAACCGGGCGGGCAACGCGCGCGAATTCCTCCGCGCGATTCCGCCGGATGAACGCAAGCCCACGCGGCAGATGCTGCAAGCGCTGACGCCAGCCGAACGCCGCGCGTTTCATCAAACCTGGCGCAGTCTGCCCGACAACGAACGCGAAGCCTATCGGCAGCGGATGCTGAAGATGGCGCCGGGACAGCGCAGCGCGGAATTGGCCAAGCCGATGCCGCCGCATCCGCGTCCAGTGCCGCATCCGCACGGGCGCTGATCACGCCGGTTGCAGGATCCGCCGCGTGGCGCCGAATTGCCCGCCGAAGCGCGCGCTGCCCTCGGCGCGCAGGCGCGGTGCGTCTTCGCGCAGGTAGCGTTCCAGCGCCGGCGCATCCACGAGCCGGTACGCCACGCTCAGGTGGCGCCGCCCGGCGGCGGGTGGCGGCTCGCGCACTTCGAGGACTTGCGCGGACACGAAACCCGGCAGGGCGAGCATCTGCCGTACGTGTGCATCGAGCCAGGCACGGTATTCGTCGAATGCCGCCGCAGCGATGTCGAGGTTGACCTCGTAGACGATCATACCGTGGCCAGGCTGATGACGAAGGCCGTGGCGATTCCAAGGGAAACCATGATCGTGTAGCAGATGCCGATCGCGCCGAACTTCAGGGTGGTGAAGAACCAGCCCTGACCGTAGACTTTCTTCTGCATCACGAACAAATAAATCGGAATCCACCACCCCATCACCGTCAGCGCCACGGCGAGCGGCGGCGCAAGCCACGTCGCACCGGTCAACGCCCAGGCGTGCGCGAATCCGGCGAGCGCGAACAACAGCAGCGACAGGAACACGAACGCATGGCTGTGCAATGCCACGATCAGGTGTTCCATGTACAGGCGGCGCTTGAAGATGAAGAAGATCTTGAGCAGGAGCGCGAACAGCGGCATCAGCACGAACAGAACCTGCGGCAACACGCTGAGTGCGCCGGCGATGAGCAGGGCCGGGTCCTTGCGGATGCGTGGAATATTGTCCTTGGCGTGGCCGATGGCGGCGTTGAGTTTCGCATTGGCAAAATCCGGCAGCCAGCGAATGCGCACGGGATTGGTTTTCGCGTCCCAAGCCTTGTCGTTGAAACTGATCGAGTTCAGATCGGGATCGGCCGGTGGCGCTTGGCCCTTGGCTTCGGCATCGGCGACCTGTTGCAACCAGGCCAGGCGCTGATCGGCTTCCTTGCGGATTTTCACGGCGGCTCTTGCCATCCCGGCGGCGATTTCCTTGTTCACGTCGCCGGGTGCCGGCGTCGCCGAAATCGCCGCGTGCGTGATGGCCGTGGCGGATTCGAGCCTGGCCAACGCGGCATCGCGCCGCGCGATCACTTCCTGCGGCGTCATCGCTGACGAAATGCCCGGCGCTGCGTCGTCGTCGAAATTGACCATGTACTTGCCCAGGTGCGATTCGCCGAGCGTGAACTGGATCGTGAAGAACGCGAGCACGCTGAGGAAAAAGTACAGTCGGAACGGGGTGACGTAGCGGACGCGGCGGCCGGCGAAGTATTCGCGGGTCAGGAAACCGGGCCGGAAATACAACGGCAGCAGGGTATGGAAGATGCGCGAGTCGATGTTGAAGATGGTGTCCGCGACATCGTGCAGCATGCCCGACAGCGGCCGGATCATGCCCTTCACCGGCTGGCCGCAGGCGTGGCAATGCGCACCATGCAGGTTCGCGCCGCAGTTGAGGCAGCGTGGCATGGTGGCGGGATCGGGAGCCGGCGGCGGGGATTGGGTGGCGCTCATCGCGCGCACTTTAGCCGAATCCGCGGCATGCGGCAGCGGCGAAAGTCATGCCGGGCGGTTACACTGCGCGGCCCTGTGGCGATTTTCGATACGCATGTCCGTCCGACTGCCGCCGCGCCTGCACCGCGAACTGCGCGAAACCCTGACGCTTGCCGCGCCGCTGGTGCTCGGCCAGTTGTCTGCGGTCGGCATGAACGTGGTCGATACCCTGCTCGCCGGACACTACGATGCGCAGACCCTCGCTGGCGTGGCGATCGGCACGAACGTGTGGATGCTCGCGCTGGTGGCGGCGATTGGCGTGATGATGGCGATGCCGCCATCGGTGGCGCATCGCCACGGCGCCGGTGAGCGCGAGTCCATCGGCGCGCTGCTGCGGCAGGCGTTGTGGCTGGCTGCCGGCATCGGCATCGTGCTGTTTTTCGCCGTGCGCCATGCCGGCGGCTTGCTGCGCTGGATGGGCATCGCCCCGGACATCGCCGCCCAGGCGCAGTTGTTCCTGCATGCGATTTCCTGGGGCGCGCCGGCGCTGACCGGCTATTTTGCGTTGCGCGGATTCTCCGAAGGTTTGGCGTTGACCCGCCCGACCATGTATTTCGGCGCATTCGGATTGGTGCTGCTCGCGCCCATCGGCTACGTGTTCATGTACGGTGCGTTCGGTTTGCCGCCGCACGGCGCGCAGGGTTCAGGCATGGCCACGGCGACGGTGTTGTGGATCCAGTTTGCCGCGTTCGCGACCTATATCGCACGCCGTCGCCACTATGCGGCTTACGCGCCGTTCGAGCGCTGGCAATGGCCACAACCGGCTGCGCTTTACGAACTGTTGCGGCTGGGCGTGCCGATGGGCATCTCGCTGTTCATGGAAGCGAGCCTGTTCGTCACGGCCGCGCTGCTGATCGGATCGCTCGGGCAGGACATCGTCGCCGGCCACCAGATCGCGATCAACGTCGCCTCGGTCACGTTCATGGTGCCGCTGGGCCTGGCCATGGCCACGACCGTGCGCGTGGGCCGCGCGGCGGGCGGCGGCGATGCGGACGGCGTGCGCTGGGCGGGATTCGCCGGCATCGGCGCCTCGCTCGCCTCGCAAGTCGCGTCCTGCGTGCTGATGGCGGTATTTCCGCAGGTGATCGCGCGCTTGTACACGGACGATGCCACCGTCGCCGCCGTCGCGGCGCAGTTGTTGCTGTTTGCGGCGGCGTTCCAGTTTTCCGATGGCATCCAGGTCACCGCGAACGGCGCGCTGCGCGGGCTCAAGGACACCACCGGGCCGATGGCGATCACGACCCTGGCGTACTGGGGCATCGGCATGCCGGCCGGTTACCTGCTGTGCTTCCACTTCGGCCACGGCGCGCCGGGCATGTGGACGGGCCTCATCGCCGGCCTGAGCGTCGCCGCGGTGCTGCTGTTCGTGCGCTTCGCGCGCGAGTCGCGCGCACTCCTGGCACGGACATGACCTTCAGCGCGTGCCCGGCCGGGCGCGATCGGTTAGGCTTGCGCGAACTCTCCGGAGAATTCCATGGCTGAGCAACAACGCGGCATCCTGGTGCGCTTCTTCGTCGGCATCTGGAGCCTGTTCAATTTCACCCGGCGCCTCGTGTTTGGTGTCATCGCGCTCATTGTGCTGATCGGCTTCTTCGCCGCGCTGCGCACCGGCACGGCCAGACTCCAGAACAAGACCGCGCTGGTGCTCGATCCCAAGGGCGCCATCGTCGAGCAATACACGAACGATGCCGCGCAACGCGCGTTGTCGAGCCTGGCCGGCGACAAGTCCCGGCAAACGCAGTTGCGCGACATCCTCACCGCGATCGACGCGGCGGCCAGGGACCCGCGCATCGCGCGCATCGTGCTCGAGCCGGACGGCATCGAGAGCGCCGGCCTGTCGACGTCGCGCGAGATCGGCGCGGCACTGGAGCGCTTCAAGGCGACCGGCAAGCCGGTGATCGCGGTTTCCAACGGCATGACCCAGGGCCAGTACTACCTCGCCGCGCATGCGAACACGATCCTGCTGCACCCGGCTTCGCTCGAAGGCGTGCTGCTCACCGGTTTCGGCGCCTACCGCAACTACTTCAAGGACGCGCTGGACTGGTTGCGCGTGGACGTGCACGTGTTCAAGGTCGGCACGTTCAAATCCTATCCCGAGCCCTACGTGCGCAACGATGCGTCGCCCGAAGCCAAGGAGGCCGACCTGTTCTGGATGAACGATTTGTGGGGCGATTACCTCAAGGACATTGCGGCCGCGCGGCATCTGGACGCCGCGGCAATTTCCGCGCAGATCGCGAATTATGCCGACGCGGTGAAATCCGTGAACGGCGACATGGCCAAGCTCGCGCTCGCCGCCAAGCTCGTCGACAAGCTCGCCACCCCGGACGAGGCGCGTCAGATGCTGATCGCCGAGGGCGTGCGCGATCGCCACAGCTACCGCCAGATCGATTTCGCCGATTATGCAGCGCTGGTCGAACGCGAACATCCGCTGGACACGCGTCCGCAAGTCGCGGTCGTCGTGGCCGAGGGCGAAATCCTTCCGGGCGACCAGCCGCAAGGCACCGTCGGCGGCGTGTCCACGGCGAAGCTCATCCGCCACGCGCGCGACGACGACGACATCAAGGCCCTCGTGCTGCGCGTGAATTCACCCGGCGGCGACGCGTTCTCGTCCGAGCTGGTCCGGCGCGAGGTGGAGCTGACCAAGACCGCGGGCAAACCCGTGATCGTGTCGATGGGCAATGTCGCCGCCTCCGGCGGCTACTGGATCTCGATGGATGGCACCGAAATTTTTGCCGAGCCGACCACGATCACCGGCTCGATCGGCATTTTCGGCATCATGATGAACATCCCGAACACGCTGGCGCGCATCGGTGTGCACACCGATGGCATCGGCACCACGCCGCTCGCCGATCCGATCGATCCGCGCCGCGCGCTGGATCCCAATGTCGGCACGGCGTTGCAGGCGGTAATCGAAAACGGCTACCGCAATTTCATCACCAAGGTCGCGGCCGCGCGGCACAAGACGCCGGAGCAGATCGACGCGATCGCGCAGGGCCGCGTGTGGAGCGGCACGCAGGCGCAAGCGCGCGGGCTCGTCGACAGGCTTGGCGGCCTGGAAGACGCGATCGCCGCCGCCGCGCAAGCCGCGAACCTGGGTGACAACTACCGCGTGACTTACGTGGAGAAGCCGCCCACGTTCTGGGAACGCCTGGCGATGAACATGGGCAACGACGCGCTCGTGCGCTTTGCGAACGCGGTGTTGCCGCAGATGCCGCTGGGCTTGCTCAATCAGCCGCAAATCCGCGAACCGTTGCGCCTGCTGCAATCGGCGAGCGACGGCAAGCTGGGCGTGTATGCCTACTGTTTTTGTTCGATGCGCTGAGGAACCACCTCGCTGCGCTCGGACTGTTGCTAGGCTCGCGCGTCCGGCGCTCGCCAAGCAACCCAGCCACTCGCTCCAGGCTCGTGGCGTTCGAACTCGCGCGCGCTGCGCTTCAACGCATCGCGCAAACGCTCGTTCTCACCCTCCAGAATCCTGAATCGCCTGATCCTGCGCCTTCTTCTGCTCATCGACGGTGTTCTGCACGTCCTTGGCTTTTTGCAACGCCTTGACGTCGGTGCTGAACACGTTCGAATCCGGCAGCGGCTGCGCCGGTTGCGCGGCGGCGGCCTGCGGTGGCGGCGGTGCGTCAGCGCCGCAGGCGGATAGTCCGAGGGCGAGAACGGCAAGCGCGGCAGCGGTGATTTTCATGGCGGTCTCCCGGTGAATTGCGTACAGTCTGCGCCGCAGGTGCATGCACTGCAAGCGATCGGACACGGCAATGACGACGAATCCCGCACGTTGGCGTCTGGACGGCCAAACCTGCCTGATCACCGGCGCGAGCCGCGGCATTGGCCTGGCCTGCGCGCGCGAATTCGCCGCGCTCGGCGCGGACGTGCTGATGGTCGCGCGCGACGAGGCGCACCTGGAATCCGCGCGTGCGGAACTCGCCGAGGAATTTCCCGAGCGCGAAATCCTCGCGTTTGCGGCCGACGTCGCGAACGCCGAACAGCGCCTGGAAATCTTCGACTGGATCGCGGACCTGGATACCGCGCTGTCGCTGCTCGTGAACAACGCCGGCACGAACCTGCGCAAACCGACGCTCGAGTACGATGACGCCGACGTGCGCGCGCTGATCGAGACGAATGTCATCGCCGCATTCGCGCTGTGCCGGCTCGCGCACCCGCACCTGGTCGAACATGCGAACGCGGCGATCGTGAACATTGGTTCGGTGTCGGGCGCAACGCATGTGCGCACCGGTGCGCCGTACGGCATGTCGAAAGCGGCGCTCGGGCAGCTCACGAAGAATCTTGCCTGCGAATGGGCCGAGGACGGCATTCGCGTGAATGCGGTCGCGCCGTGGTACATCCGCACGCAGCGCACGGAAAGCGCGCTCGCCGATCCGGATTACCTGGACGAGGTATTGCAACGCACGCCGCTCGCGCGCATCGGCGAGGCGGAGGAAGTCGCCGCGGCGGTCGCGTTCCTGTGCCTGCCGGCGGCGAGCTACATCACCGGCGAGGTCGTCGCCGTCGATGGCGGATTCCTGAAATACGGGTTTTGATGGAATCTCGTCGGCAGACCAATTTGCCAAGGAACGATTTCGTGACCACAGACCAGCGGCTTCGCGCCTCCACATTCCTTTTTTTGATGCTGTACTGCTCGATAAGTACTGCGGCGAAGAGTGCCGTCGTTATCGACGATCCTGCATATACGCATCCCCAACACCTCGTGGAAGTCGAGCCGGGGCGCAGGCTGAACCTTTATTGCATTGGCAAGGGTACTCCCACGGTCGTGTTCGATTCGGGACTCACCGACGAGACCGACGTATGGGCGCTGGTGCAACCGGTCGTTGCCGCGCACACGCAAGCTTGCTCCTATGACCGCGCCGGGTCTGGTTACAGCGATCCGGGTCGGCGCGCGGGAACCAGCGCGAACATCGTCGACGACTTGCGCCGACTGCTGACGGCGGCGGCGATCAAGCCACCCTACATCCTCGTTGGCCATTCCTACGGCGGCATGAATGTGCGCTTGTACGCCGACCTGCATCGCGACGAAGTAGCCGGCTTGGTGCTCATCGATCCGTCGGAGGAAGATTGGGTTCAAAGTGCGTGGCGGCTGGATCCGCAGCAGCGCACTTACGCGCAATATCACGCACAGCTCGAACCGTTCTGGCAGGGACTGCGCGAATGCGTCGCGGCGTCGAGGACCGGCTTCGTGGCAGGATCAGAACTCTACAAGCGCTGCGTCCCGGATACGGATCCGCACTTCAGTGCCGCGATCAACGCCGCCTATCTAAAAGTTCACCTCTCGCCCGCATATCAGCAGGCCACACTGACCGAAAATCTAAGCATCCACGAGAAAAGTTCCGATCAGGTGCGCACCGCGCGGCGCTGGTACGGCGCGATGCCGTTGATTGTGCTGGCATCTTCGCCGCGCACGAAACTTCGGCCCGATGAAACGAAGGAGCACATGGATGCGGTAAATCGCGTTCACCTGTTCCTGTTCGATCAAATGGCGTTGCAATCCAGCATCGGGGTCGTGCGGGCGGTCCCGGATTCCGAACACAATGTCCAGATGACCCAGCCGCAAGCCGTCAGCGACGCGGTCTTGGAAGTCCTGCAGGCAGCAATCACCACGCAACAAGAACCTGTAACCCGGAAATAACAATTTCGCAACTGACATTCATGGCCGAAAACGGCTAGTTTAGGGATGGTCATGGCGTTAGGATCGCCGCCATGTCCACGGCATCCGCTCTCGATCCAAAAATCTGCGAACAAGCGCGCCTGACGCGCGACGCGCGTTTCGACGGCCTGTTCTTCACCGCCGTGCGCACGACCGGCATCTATTGCCGGCCGGTGTGTCCGGCGCCGGCAGCGCTCTCGCGCAACGTCGAGTACTTCGCGAACGCGGCGGCCGCCGCGAGTGCCGGCTACCGGCCGTGCCTGCGTTGCCGGCCGGAAGCGGCGCCCGCCACGCCGGCGACGCGCGCAAGCAGCGAACTCGTCGCGGCGGCGCTGCGCATGATCGACGCCGGCGCGCTGGACGAAGCATCCGTCGCGCAACTCGCGCGCCGCATCGGCGTCGGCGAGCGTCACCTGCGCCGCCTGTTCGTCGCGGAACTTGGCGCGGGTCCGGCGGAAATCGCGGCGACGCGACGCCTGCTGTTCGCGAAGAAGCTGCTCACGGAGACCGCGTTGCCGGTCACGCGCATCGCGCACGCGGCCGGTTATGCGAGCCTGCGCCGCTTCAACACCGCTTTCCTAGACGGCTACGGGCGTGCGCCACGCGTCATCCGGCGTGAACAGTCCACACCGGCGAGCGGCGCGTTGACGCTGCGCGTGCCGTTCCGCGCGCCCTACGATTTTTCCGCGCTGCTGGCGTTCTTCGCGCGCCGCGCGATTCCCGGGCTCGAACACGTGGATGGGCACGGCTACACGCGCCGCTTCGCGTTCGACGGCAAGGCCGGATCGCTGCGCGTGACGCGGATGCGCGGCGAGGACGCGCTCGCGTTGACGGTCGATTTCCCGGACACGGCACGGCTGCAAGCGATTTGCGCGCGCGTGCGTCGCCTGTTCGACGTGGATGCCGACATCGCCGCGATAACCGCGCAACTCGCGGGCGATCCACGATTGCACGGCCATGTTCGAAAACATCCCGGTCAGCGCCTGCCCGGCGGCTGGGACGGTTTCGAGATCGCGGTGCGCGCCGTGCTCGGCCAGCAGATCAGTGTCGCTGCCGCGCGCACGCTCGCGACGCGCCTGCTCGAGCGTTTCGGCGAACCGGCGCCATTGCCGGATGGCGAGACAATCCGCTTGTTCCCCACGCCGCAGTCGCTTGCGGATGCAGACCTGGCTCGCATCGGCCTGCCGCGCACGCGTGCGCAAACGCTGAACGCGATGGCTCGCGCGCTGTGCGACGGCACGGTCACGTTCCGGCCCGAACAATCGCTCGACGCATTCGTCGCAAGCTGGTGCGAGCTGCCCGGCATCGGCGCATGGACCGCGCATTACATCGCGATGCGCGCGTTGAGCCATCCGGACGCATTTCCCGCCGCGGACCTGGTCTTGCGCAAGGCGCTCGGTGCGGGTGGCGCGCCAGCATCTGCGCGTGACGTTGAAACACGCGCCGAATGCTGGCGACCTTGGCGTGCGTATGCGGTGATGCATTTGTGGAGAAACTCATGAACGCGAATAGAATGCCGGACGTGTACTACGATTACCTCGATTCCCCGGTCGGCCGACTGTTGCTGGTCGCGGACGGTCAAGGCCTGCGCCATGTCTCGTTCGAAAGCGGCAAGCACCCGACGATGTTGGCAGACGACTGGGAACGCGGCCCCGGCGCGCTGCACGAGGCGCGCACGCAGTTGAAGGCGTATTTCGCCGGCAAGCTGCGCGAATTCGACTTGCCGCTCGCTCCGCAAGGCACGGATTTCCAGCAACGCGTGTGGCTCGCGCTGCTGCGCATTCCGTATGGCGCGACCGCGAGCTACGGCGACATCGCGCGCGCCGTCGGCGAGCCGGGCGCCTCGCGCGCGGTCGGCGCGGCGAACGGGCAGAATCCGGTCGCGATCGTGATTCCCTGCCATCGCGTGATCGGCGCGAACGGCACGCTCACCGGTTATGGCGGCGGCCTGCCGAACAAGAAATTCCTGCTGGACCTGGAGCAGCGAAATTCGGCGTTCGCGCTGGCACCGTGACTGCTGTTGCGACCGTGGAAATTTTTATCCGTTCGGGCTGAGCGTAGCCGCAAAGCGGCGAAGTCGAAGCCGATGTCGCGGCACTTCGACTTCGCGCCTTCGGTGCTACGCTCAGTGCGAACGGAGAAGATCAAAGACCGTACTCAACAACCGTTGAGCTGGCTCTCCAGCTCATCGGCCTGCGGTTGCCGGATCGCCTGTTGATCCTTGAACGCGTTGCGCAGCTTGCGCGTGACGTCGTCGTACTGCTCTTGCAGCCAGCCACAGGTCTGCTCGCGCGACGCGCGTACGCATTCGTCCTGTAACGGTGTGTAATCGGCGGCGGCTGCCGCGCCCGGCGAATGGTCGATCGGAATCTGGCGCATTCCCGGCGCGGATACGCCGATTCCACCCGGCCCGTAGGCCTGCGACAGGCTGTGTCCCGGAAAACCGAGCATGCCGAGCGGCACGTAGCGCACCGGCGGCGAACCATTACGACTGAAATACGTCGAGCCGTCCTCGGCCTTGCGGCAGATCCACAGCGGCGGCAGGGGCGCGGGTGGCTCTACGGCGGATGCGGTCGGTGGCGGAGGATTCGCGTCGGATGCCGTTTGCGCGGATGTCGTGACGGCGGGCTGCGGCGGCGCAGGCGGTGTGTCCGGCAGCCAGACCTGGGTTTGCGTCGCGTTGGCCGGGCAAGGCTGGTCCTGGAACGCGACATTGCCTTGCGTGTCGGTGCATTTGTAGACGTCGGTCGCGTTGGCGCCTGGCACCGCAGCGAGCAGCAGGATCGGGAACAGGCAAATCCGCATCGGCCGACTCTAGCGCGCCGGTCACTGCCGTACCTGAACGCGGGGCGTTTTTGTCCGGTCGGCGCCGGTGGTGGTACGCTGGGACTGGTCCTGGTTCACGGCGTCGTCCATGGCAGTCGGGAGAAATGACGTGCGATCCGGTGCCGCGCCGGCATCCGGCGGCGGCGTGTTCCCCGACACGAGTTGGGGATTGATTCTCGCGACCCGCGATCCGGATGGAGCGCGCTCCGCGTTGGCCGCGCTGTGTCGCCGGTACTGGACACCGATCTATGTCTGCGTGCGGCGTCAGGGCTACGCACCGACCGATGCCGAGGATCTGACGCAGGCTTTTTTCCTTCACCTGATCGAACATGAGACGGTCGCGCGTGCCGAACGCGTGCGCGGTCATTTCCGCAGTTTTCTGCTCGGCGCCCTGCGCTTTTTCCTCGCGCATGAATCCGAACGCGAGCAGGCGCGAAAGCGCGGCGGCGGGCTGGCCTTCGCCGTCGTCGATGTCGCAGACGTCGAGTCGCAGCTGGCCGCGTCCGCCGACGCGCGGCTTTCCATGGATCTGCAATTCGACCGCGAATGGGCGCGCACGGTCGTCGCGCACGCGCGGACGAGACTGCGCGAGGAATATGCGCGCAGCGGCCAGGACCGGTTGTACGACGCGCTGCAATGCTGTCTCGATCCGGGAGCGTCCGCGCCGTCGTACGTGGAACTCGGTAAAGATCTTGGCCGCAACGAGGGCGCCGTCAAGGTGGCCGTGCATCGGCTGCGCAACCGGTTTCGTGAAGTCCTGCGCCGCGAGGTGGGATACACCGTCGTGACGATGGACCAGGTTGGCGAAGAGTTGCGCCACCTGCGCGACGTGCTGGCGCTGGAGTCGACCGCGTGAACGCGTCGACGACATGCCCGCGCTGCGGCAGCGTGCGTGTGGAGGGCGCCTGCCCGCGCTGCCTGCTCGACGCCGCGCTCGCGGAGCCGGAGGCGGAGGCGAGGCCAGAGGCGGTGGAATTCCCGCGCCGCGTCGGCCGTCATCAGTTGCTTGGTGAAATCGCGCGCGGTGGCACCGGCGTCGTCTATCGCGCCTGGCAACCCGAACTCAAGCGCGAGGTAGCGTTGAAAATGCTGCTGGCGACGCGTCTGGAACGGGCGGACGCACTCGGCCGCTTTCGCCGCGAAGCGGAATTGATGGCGAGTCTGGACGACCCTGGCATCCTGCCGGTCTACGAGGTCGGCGAGCACGAGGGTTTGCCGTACTTCAGCATGAAGCTGGCCGAGGGCGGTAATCTCGCCGAGCGCGTTGCCAGCCTGAGCGGCAACTACGTGCAGATCGCCCGTATGCTCGCGCGCGTGGCACGCGCGGTCGACCACGCGCACCGCCACGGCGTGCTGCATCGCGACCTGAAACCCTCGAACATCGTTTTCGATGCGAAACAACAACCGCTGGTGACGGATTTCGGCCTTGCCCGGCACCTGGGCGCGGACTCGTCGCTGACCGGTATCGATGCATTGATTGGCACGCCGAGGTATGTTGCGCCGGAGGTCGTCACCAGCCCCGGTTCCGCGCTGACGCCAGCCGTCGACGTATATGGTCTCGGCGCGATCCTTTACGAACTGCTGACGGGCGTCGCTCCGTTCGCCGAACTGACGCCCTTGCAGGTGCTGCGCGAAGTGGCGACGCGGGCGCCGATTCCGCCGCGCCAACACGATGCGTCCATTCCCCCCGCATTGGAGGCGATCTGCCTGCGTTGCCTGGAGAAGCGCCCGGGCGACCGCTTCGCCGGCGCGGCGGAATTCGCGCGGGCATTGGAGTCCTTCGCCCACGGTGGCGCGCTCGCGCAGCGCCTGCACGCGTGGCTGGCCGTGCCATCGCGGCGCCGGCGCGCGGCGCTCGCGGCAATGTTGCTGCTCGGCGTCGCGCTGGGTTCGCTCGGGACGTGGTGGTGGCTGCGCGAGCCGTTCCCGGCGCCGGATCCGGCCGTGGCGACGCGTACCGTAGCCGTGTTGCCGAGCATGCAGGATCCGTCGGCGGCCGAAGTCGAAGCGGCACGCCGGCTGGCTGCGCAATTGCGTCTGACACTCCCGCTGCGTCTGGCGCCATTCGCGGCCGCGTTGGCGACGGCACAGGCGTTTCCGCGCCGGACCGATTCGGAGATCCATGCGGCGATCGGGGCTTTTCTCGTCGTCACCGTGGTGCAGGAAGACGACGGCCGGTTCGCGGTCGAAGCAGTCGACGATTTGCGCGGGGATCGTCTGTTCCGGGCGACCTATGCGCGTGGCGAGGAGGCGATGGTTGCGCGCGAGCTCGGCTTAGCGCTTGAAAAGCGGCGCACGCAGCCAACGGCCGAGGCCGGCATGTCGCGGCGCGCACTGACGTCCTTGCTGGTTGGCATTCACTACATGCAGTCCACGGCGGAAGGCGGAAATACGAAGGCCATCGCCGCGCTCAAGGATGCGATTGCGCGGGCACCGGACTCGGCATTGGCGCATGCCTGGTTGGCCTGGGCCTATATCGCGCATGGCGGCGAAAACTACTGGCTGGACTCGGCGATCGACGAAGCGGCGACCGCGCGACGCATGGATCCGGACCTGGGCTTCGCGACCTGGCAGCTTGGCAAGGCCTATTACTACAAGAGCTGGTTCGCCCGCGCGATGGAGGCATTCGAGGACGCACGCGCGCATGGCTGCGTGCGCGTCGAGAGCGAGTTGAGCCTCTTGTACTACGAGATCGGCCGGTTTGCCGACAGTTATCGCCTGGGCCGCGAAAGACGGCGCTTCGACGCTGACGCGTGGATGACACAGGCCACTCCCGCGCACGCGCTGCTGGCAGTGGGGATGGAGGCGGCTGGCGCCTCCGCGCTGCGCACCGCATGGAGCGGGAACGGCAACCCACAGAAGATGACCCTGCGTGAGGCCGAGCTGGCACTGTACCGTGGCGACGCGGAATTGTGCAGTCGACTCGCCACGGGGATCGATCCCGCCATCCGCGACGGCTTCTTTGCCGCCTCCACCCTCGCGCGCACTTGTGCAACGCAGACTGGGGATATCGCGACGGCGCTGGCAACGATCGAAGCCACGCGGCGCAGCTATGCATCCGATCGGGGCGCATCGAATGGCAATCCGCCGGCCCTGCACGAGGCGATCCTGCTGGCGCAGCTGGGCCGGAACGAGCGCTTGCCGGCGCTGCTCGCCGAGGCCCGACCCGGCTTGCAGGCAGCCATTGACGCCGGTAGCGAATATCCGCCCGTCCAGCTGCGCATGGCGGCACTGCAGCGGTTGGCCGACGAAATCGATCCCGCCTACGCCACGCTCGAACGCGCTTTCGCACTGGGCTTGACGGTAAATTATCGAACGCGCTGGAACCTCGAATTCCTGCCGTTCAAGGACGATGCGCGTTTCGCGGCGCTGCGTGCGCGGTCCGAGGCGGCAGTGGCCGATCAGGCCCGCCTGATTCGCGAGCAGATCAAGGCGGCGAGCGAAAGCAAGGCGCAAGCCGGGCTGTAACCAGCGCCGCGCTTTTCCCAGATGGATGGTTATCGGCCCACCGTGGGCCCATTCCGGGGAAAACCGCCATGTCCCGTTTCGCCATTGCCGCCACGCGCCGCCCGTTGCGCCGTCGCCTTGCGCAGGCGCTTGCACTCGCACTGTGCGCCACCGGCGCCCACGCAGCCACGTACACGGCCGGCACGGAAGCCGAGCTGATCCAGGCCATCAACGATGCCAACGCCAACAGCG
>JAFEFP010000070.1 GCA_018240545.1 Pseudomonadota bacterium
CAGTGATTGTGGCGGCCTGAGCAGCGAGTGGCGCGATGCCGAGCGCAGCCAGAAGTGCCGCTGCCAGTCTGGAAACGGTGACTTCGCGACCCATGACGTCATCCCTGCAGTGTCCGGCGCAGTCTAGCCGGATTGCGCAGCAAATGCATCCGGTGCGTGATGCCGCCTCGGCATGCAGGCCACATCACCCGTCCTCACGCGTGATAGCCGGAGTATTTCATCCCGGTCCGGGAATGTTCCGAGCGCGGCGAGTACTTGCGGCAACGAAGCCCGTAACGGTCATTCGAATCCGTTCTTGAACACACGATCGACGTAGCTGCTTTCCAGCGCACCGACATCGCAGTGACTGATGCCGTCGCCGTTGCCATCGAGCGGGCGCACGATGCCGCGTGCGTCATACAGCGGACACTTTGCGTCGTCGCCGCCATCGATAGCCGGCGACCCATACGCCGGCGGCATCACCGGCACGTACTGGCCGAGCATCGTGGGCGCGCCCAGCCAGCTCATCGGCCCGGTGACCCAACTGCTCGCATCCGCATTGGGCAGCGGACAGACGGCGTCGCTGTACAGGTTGTGGCTGCTGGTGACCTGGCCGAAGCTGTAGGCGCAGCCGGGGCTGTCGGTGCTGGTGTTGTTGATGATGTTGTTGGCAAGTTCGAGCGTACCGACATTGATCGTGAATGCCCCTCCGTACTGGTTTGCGAATCCGTCGACGCCGCTGCGGTTTGCGCTGAAGGTGTTGTTGTTCATTTTCGCGTAGCAGCAATTGACGAAGCCGACGCCACCGCTGGAGGCGACGCCGCGATTGGAGCGGAAAGTATTGTTGAGGATGGTCACGTTGGACTGGCCGGCATTGATGAACGCCAACGCCCCGCCGCGAAGGCCGGTGTTGTTCTCGAAGAAATTTCGCTCGACATCGAACGTGCCGGCATCGCTGTTCAACGATGCGGCGCCACCGTCGCCGGTGCCGACGAGGTCGTAGCCCGTGCCCGGGCGCCGGCAGGCCGTGTAGTTGCCGGCAAAGCTGGAATCGATGATCGTTGCCAGCGAGCCTGCGCCAGGCAGATACAAGTGCACCGCGCCGCCCACGCCGCTGGAACAGAACGATGGCAGGCTGTTGAACAGATAGACGCGGTTGTCGCGAAACGTGCTGCGCGCGATCGTCACGTTGTGGCTGCCCTCGCTGGACAGCGCGCCACCGTGGGCATCGGTGGTTTCGGCGGAGGTGCCCAGGGTGAGGACTTCATTGCGCTCGAACAGCGAGTCGGTCACGGTCAGCGCACCGGCAGCATAGACCGCGCCGCCGCGCACCGGATGCGTAGTGTCGACAAACACCTTGCATTCGGTGAAGGTCGCGTGGTCAAGCACCGTGATCGTTGTGGATTTGAGTACGCTCACGCAACCGCCCCTGCCGATCAGTTGGCCGCGGCGCAGGGTCAGGTTTGCAATCGTGAGTTTCGCGGTGTCGGACCCCGCAGCGACCGTCGCGGGCGTCCAACCGGCGCCATCGATGACGACATTGCCGAACATGTCGGCGCCATCGACGCGCACGTCACTGCCGATGATGGGCGCGACCGGCCCATTGAGATAGATGACCTGCCCGGACGGATAGGCGAAACGAATCTCCTGCGGCGTCGTGATCGGCTGCAATTGCGCCAGCGCCGCGGCAAAGCTGCCGGGGCCGGTGTTGCCGCTGTTGGTGACCCAGATGACGATCGGACTCGCTGCCCCCGCGAATGAGACCGGGCAAATGCTCAGGATGACGCCACGCAGGATATGACGAAAAATCGATGGCATGCACATGGGCATCTCTCGCGGGTTTTTCCCGTATACGCAAAAGCGTACCGAAAACCGCGAAGGCGGCATCCGCGCAAGCGCGGCCGGATACCGCGCAATTACCCGCCGGCACCGACGCGAAGCGCCAACCGCTCGGCAGCCGCCCGGCTGACTTCGCCCGGCAGCAGCGCGGAACGCAAGTCCGGCAATGCCTGTTTGAGCAGCTTGCGCGCTTCCGCATCTTGCCCCTGCCGCGCCCGCACATCGGCCAGTTCGCTGCGCGCGATGGCAAGATCGACCGGCAGCGCGCCGCTCGCCTGGAAACCGGCGACGGCGGCCTCGAGTTCGCTTGCCGCGGCGGCAATCAGTCCGCGATCGAGCGCGAACGCAGCACGCATGCGCCGGGCGTGCAGAAAGATCGGATGCGCCTCGGGAACGAGTGCATGCCAGCGCCGTTCGGCCTCATCGAGCAAGGGCAGGCCGACCTCCGGCTGATGCCTGCGCCGTTCCAGCAGGGCCAATTGGAATACCAGCATGGCGTACTCGCCCGAATGCTCGCCTTCGATGCGTGCGCAGCGCTGGCGCAGGTCGACCAGCATCGCGTGCGCGCGATCGTACTGACCCACGATGCCGAGCGTGCGTGCCTGCGCGCGCGCGATGCGTCGGCGTACCTGATGGTCGGCATCGACGCCACCGGCACCGAGAATTTTCATTGCCTCATCGAACTGCGCCAGCGCACCCGCATAGTCACCCGCGTTCTCGAATACTCCGGCAAGGTTGGTGCGCGATGTGGCGCGTTCGGTTGCGCTGTCCAGCCGGGCGTCGTTCATCAGGCGATCGGACTGCCGCAACAAATCGGCCGCTTCGCGGTAGCGGCCGAGGTCATTGAGGACCAGGCCAAGGTCGTTGGTCAGCACCATCATGCGCGAACCACCGGACGCCACCACGCGATCCTGCAGCGTGATCGCCTCGCGCAGCAGTTTCTCGGCCGCGGCCGGATTCCCGATCGCCGTCATCGCGCTGGCCTTGCTGCGCAGCAGCGTGACGCGCTCGGGCGACTCGCGTGACCGCTCGGCATCGACGCGCCGCAAGCCGCGGTCGGCCGCGGCCAGCGCCTGCCCCCCCTCGCCAGCGGCCGCCAGCAGCGCCGACAGCGATTGTGCGATGTCCACGTACAATTCCAGCGCGACGGCAGGCCCACCGTCGGCCTGCTTCATTGCTTCGCGCAGCAGGTTGACGGCAACCGCATCCTCGCCGTTGCGATGGTGCGCGAGCGCCAACGCATTCAGGCTGCGCAGGCGTTCGACCGCATCGTCCGGCGCGAATTGCTCACGCCATTGCTGCGCGGTGCGTGCCGCCGACAACGCACCGGCACCGTCGTCGGCAATGCCGAGCAGACTGCTGTACTCATCGAAGTCGTCGGCGAGGCGCAATGCTTCGGCGCGATTCGCCGGTACCATGCCGGTGAGTCCGGTACGCATGAGATCGAGCGCGGTCGTGGCCTCGCCGAGGTCGGCATACAAGTGTGCCAACAAACGCTGCATGGTCTTGGCGACGACGGCATCCTTTTGCACATCCAGTTGCGCGCGCGCCGCGTCGAGCAGGCTGCGCACGCTGACTTGCCGGCTCAGCGCGTTTTCCGGGGCGGCGGCGGCAAATGCGGCGGTGAGGAAATCCAGCGATGCGCGCGCACTCGCCGCGTCACGTTCGGCCGCCGCCCGCGCCTGCATCGCCACGGCTTCCGCCGCGACGGCACGATTGCGTTCCTGGTCCAGGCGCCAGATGAATCCCGCCAGCACGACGGCAGCCAGCACGGCGGCGGCAATTCCGATGCGATGCCGCACGGCAAACTTTCGCAGCCGATAGCGTCGCGTCCAGCGCGCGGCATGGACCGGCCGGCCGTCGCGGTAGCGACGCAGGTCGGCGGCGAATTCGGCGGCACTGGCGTAGCGTTGTTCGGGTTCGTGCGCGCCGGCCTTGGCGATGATGCCGGCCAGGTCAGCATCCAGCGGCAACGGTGCGACCAGCGCCTCGCCGCCAGACTCGCGCATGCCCGTGACCAGCTCGCGCAGCATCACGCCGAGGCTGTAGATGTCGCTGGCGGTGGTGATGGCGCCGCCCTCCTGCTGCTCCGGGCTGGCGTAGCCGCGACTGTAGACGCGCGTGGAGGTCTCGCGCCGCTCGCTGTCGACGCTGGCGTCGAGCAGGCGCGCAATGCCGAAGTCGAGCAGCTTGACCACGCCATCGTGCGTGACCAGCACGTTGGCGGGCTTGAGGTCGCGATGCACGATCAGGTGCCGGTGCGCATGCGCGACGGCATCGAGCATGGCATCGAACAGGGCTAGCCGTTCGCGCAGGCCCGGGGCGTGCCGTGCAACATATCGCAGCAATTGCACGCCGTCGACGTGTTCCATCGCCAGCCACGGCTGGCCGTCGGCGGTTTCGCCGCCATCGAGCAAGCGCGCGATGTTCGGATGGTCGAGTCCGGCCAGGATCTGGCGTTCGCGGCGCAGGCGTCGCGAGGCATCGCGCGTGGGAAACCCGCGCAGCAGCTTGATCGCCACCTGGCGCGTGAACTGGCCATCCACGCGCTCGGCCAGGAATACCGTGCCCATGCCGCCGGCGCCGATCTCGCGCAGCAGCCGGTAGGGGCCGAGTTGCTCGGCCGGCATGCCCTGCGCCGAACCGGCGCTGTCCGCGATCACGCGCGCCAGCGCATCTTCCCGGTCCGCATCGGCGGCCAGCATGCGCGCCAGGCGCGCGCGCGCCGCCTCGTCCAGCGGCAATTCGGCCAATGCCGCGGCGCGTTCGTGCTCCGGCAGCGCGAGCAGGCGTTCGAAATGCGGCACCAGGACATTCAGGGACGTCACGCGCTCAATCCTCCAGCGCGCTGCGCAGCCAGGCCCGCGCCACGCGCAGGTCGTGGTCCACCGTCGCCTCGGACAAGGCGAGGCTGCCGGCAACCTCGGCGCGGTTCAAGCCACCGAAATAGACCAGTTCGACGACGCGCGCGCGACGGGCGTCGTTCGCGGCAAGATCGTGCAAGGCGTCGTCGAGCTTGACCAGGCGGACGTCGGCTTGCGGATCGGGCACGTCGAGCGAGGCTTCCAGTTCCACGTGCTCGGCGCCGCCGCCGCGCTTGGCGGCCAGGCGCCGGCGCGCGGCATCCACCAGCACCTGGCGCGTGGCCTGGGCGGCGACATGGAAAAAGTGCTTGCGGTCTTCCCAGGGCGCATCGTCACCAAGCAGTCGCAACAAGGCTTCGTGCGCGAGCTCCGTGGTACCCAACGTGGCGCCCGGCATGCTGCGACGAGATTGCGCCGCGATCGCGCGCACATTGGCATACACCCGCGCGATAAGCGCGTCACGCGCCATCCCGTCGCCGCCACGCCAGGCCTGGATCAGGCGCGTCAGATCATGGGCGTCGCGCACCCGCGCCGCTTCATCACCAGCGACTTTCGACAGTCGGGACCTGCGTGCCGCAATCATGCCACCCCCAGTGGCCACGTCCGTTGATCATAGCGCAATGCACCCCCACCAAAGATACCCTGACGCAGCGCAACATTCGCCTTGAATTGCGTATAATTCGCCATTCATGCGTCCTGCATGCGGACGCCACGAATTCCTACCCGGCAGGCCAGCGTGAGCCAGAGTCTCCTCCAGCAGTTTTCGGCATCGTCCGCGCTCTCCGGCAGCAATGCCGGATTCATCGAATCCCTGTACGAAACCTGGCTGCGCGACGCCGACGCGGTATCGCCGCAATGGCGCAAGTACTTCGACACGTTCCACGGCCGCGAAGCCGGCGATGTGCCGCATGCCGACGCGATCGCGCGCATCGAGGCGGCACAACGCCGCAATGGCCATAGCGTCGCCTTTGCCGCCGCACCGGCTTCCGACGCGCATGCGCAAAAGCAGGCCGCCGTGCTGAAACTGGTCACGGCCTACCGCTCCCGTGGACACCTGGCCGCGGACCTGGATCCGCTCGGCATGGCGATCAAGCAGCCGGCACCGGACCTGGATCCGGCTTTCCACGGCCTGCAGCCGGCGGACATGGACACCGAATTCGCGACCGGTGCGCTGGCCGGCCCGCAAAAGCTCGCGCTGCGTGACCTGATCGCGCGCCTGAAGGCGACCTACGCGACGTCCATCGGCGCGGAATTCATGCACATCAGCCACACCGAGCAACGGCGCTGGGTGCACGAACGCCTGGAAGCCGCCGCCGGCCAATTTGGATTGACCACGGACGAGCGCCGGCACACGCTGGAACTGCTGACCCAGGCCGAAGGTCTGGAGCGCTACCTGCACACCAAGTACGTCGGCCAGAAGCGGTTTTCGCTGGAAGGCGGCGACAGCCTGATTCCGCTGCTCGACGAGATCGTGCGCCGTGGCGGCGAGGATGGCGTGTGCGACATGGTCATCGGCATGGCCCACCGCGGTCGCCTGAACGTGCTGGTCAACACGCTCGGCAAGGCGCCGCAGAAACTCTTCGCCGAATTCGAGGGCAAGGTGGATCCTGTCGAGGATCCGGCGCACTCGGGCGACGTGAAATACCACATGGGTTTCAGCGCGGACGTCAAGACCGCCGGCCACACCGTGCACCTGGCGCTCGCCTTCAATCCCTCGCACCTGGAAATCGTGAACCCCGTCGTGGCCGGTTCCGTGCGCGCACGCCAGACGCGGCGCAAGGACACGAACCAGGAGCAGGTGCTGCCGGTGCTGATCCACGGCGATGCCGCGCTCGCGGGCCAGGGCGTGAACATGGAACTGCTGAACATGTCGCAGGCGCGCGGTTTCGGCGTCGGCGGCTCGATCCACGTGGTGGTCAACAACCAGATCGGCTTCACCACGTCCGATCCGCAGGATGCGCGCTCCACGCTGTACTGCACCGATGTCGCCAAGATGGTCAACGCGCCGGTGCTGCATGTGAACGGCGACGATCCGGAAGCGGTGGTGTTTTGCGCGCGCCTGGCCTTCGACTTTCGCGCAAAGTTCAAGCGCGACGTCGTCATCGACCTCGTCTGCTACCGCCGCCACGGCCACAACGAGGCCGACGAGCCGGCGGCGACGCAACCCTTGATGTACCACGTCATCCGTGCGCGACCGACGGCGCGCGAGCTGTACGCCAAGCGCCTCGGCGATGCCGGCATGGTCGCGGCGAGCGACGCGCAGGCCATGATCGACGCCTATCGCGCCAAGCTCGAGGCCGGCCAGCCGATCGCGGATCTCGATCCATCCTTCAAGGATGCCTATGCTGTCGACTGGACGCGCCACCTCGGCGCGCGCCTGGACCAGGCCGTCAAGACCGGCGTCGCGAAAGACAAACTCGAAACGCTCAGCGAGATGATCCTGACGCTGCCGCCGGACCTTGTGCTGCATCCGCGCGTGGCGAAGATCTATGCCGATCGCGTGGCCATGGCGGCGGGCACGCATCCCATGGACTGGGGCTTCGCCGAAAACCTCGCCTATGCCGCGATCATCGACGACGGTTACGACCTGCGCCTCGTGGGCCAGGATACCGGCCGCGGCACGTTCTTCCACCGCCATGCGCAATTGCACGACCAGAAGACCGGCAGGATCCATGTGCCGCTCGCGGGCGTGCGCAAGGACGCCAACGTGCACGTCATCGACTCGCTGCTCAGCGAAGAAGCGGTGATGGCGTTCGAATACGGCTACGCCACCGCCGATCCGCACACGCTCACGATCTGGGAGGGCCAGTTCGGCGATTTCGCCAATGGCGCGCAGGTCGTCATCGACCAGTTCATCGCCGCCGGCGAAGCCAAGTGGGACCGCCTGTGCGGACTGGTCCTGTTCCTGCCGCATGGCTACGAGGGCCAGGGTCCGGAACATTCCTCGGCCCGGCTGGAGCGTTACCTGCAACTGTGCGCGCTGCAGAACATGCAGGTGTGCGTACCGACGACCCCGGCGCAGATGTTCCACATGCTGCGCCGGCAGATGCGGCGCGACTGCCGCAAGCCGTTGATCGTGCTGACACCCAAGTCGCTGCTGCGCCACAAGCTCGCGGTATCGTCGCTGGACGATCTCGCCAACGGCGGCTTCCAGCTCGTGATTCCCGATTCCAGCGCAAAGCCCGGACAGAAGGTGCGCCGCGTCGTGCTGTGCTCCGGCAAGGTTTATTACGATCTCGTCGAGGACGCGGCCAAGCGCGGTGTGAGCGACGTCGCCATCATCCGGATTGAACAGTTGTATCCGTTCCCGCGCGCCGAGGTGAAGACCCAGCTCGCCAAATATCCGGCGGCGAAGGAAATCGTCTGGTGCCAGGAAGAACCCATGAACCAGGGCGCGTGGTACCAGATCCAGCATCATCTGGTGGCCGGCCTCGGCGAGGAAAATTCGTTGCACTATGCCGGTCGCGTGCGCTCGCCCGCACCGGCCGCCGGACACTTGCCCACCCACATCGCCGAGCAGGCCGCGCTGGTCGAGCAGGCGCTGGCCGGACCGGCGGGCGCGGATCATTCTTCCGATTAATTCACAGGACTATTGCCATGGCCCTCGAAGTCAAAGTTCCGGTACTGCCCGAATCCGTCAGCGACGCGACGATCGCGAGCTGGCACAGGAAGCCGGGCGACACGATCCGGCGCGATGAAAACCTCGTGGACCTCGAAACCGACAAGGTGGTGCTCGAAGTCCCCGCTCCTGCCGACGGCGTGCTGAAGGAAATCAAGCAGCCCACCGGCGCCACGGTCACCAGCGGCCAGTTGCTCGCCGTGATCGAGGAAGGCGCAGTGGCGGCCGTTCCGGCTGCGGCGGCCGCACCGAAGGCCGCCCCGGCGCCGACCGCGCCTGTCGCACCGGCACCGGGTCCTGCCGCGACAAGTCTCTCACCCGCGGGCCAGCGTGTTGCCACGGAAAACAAGATCGATCCGACGCAGGTTGCCGGCACCGGCGTGCGCGGCCAGGTCACGAAGGAAGACCTCGTCAATTTCATGCGCACCGGCGGATCGGCGCCTGCTGCCGCACCGGCCGCTACGGCGCCCGCCGCCGCGCCGACGCCCGGTTCGCGCCCGGAAGAGCGCGTGCCGATGACGCGCATGCGCGCCAAGATCGCCGAGCGCCTGATGCAGTCGAAGAATTCCATCGCCATGCTGACCTCGTTCAACGAGATCAACCTGGCCAGGGTCGCGGCGATGCGCAAGGAGCTGGGCGAGGCGTTCGAGAAAGCGAACGGCATCAAGCTCGGCTACATGAGTTTCTTCGTCAAGGCCGCGTGCGAGGCGCTCAAGCGCCACCCGGTCGTCAATGCCTCGGTGGATGGCAACGACGTGATCTACCACGGCTACCAGGATATCTCGGTCGCGGTATCGACCGACAAGGGCCTGGTCACGCCGGTGTTGCGTGATGCGCAATCCATGAGCTTCGCTGACATCGAGAAAGCGATTTCGGCGTACGCCAAGGCGGCGCGCGAAGGCGGGCTGAAACTCGAAGACCTGCAAGGCGGCACGTTCACCATCACCAATGGCGGCACGTTCGGCTCGCTGTTCTCCACGCCCATCGTCAACCCGCCGCAGAGCGCGATCCTCGGCATGCACACGATCAAGGAACGCGCCGTGGTCGAGAACGGCCAGGTGATCGCCGCGCCGATGATGTACGTGGCGATCAGCTACGACCACCGCATCATCGACGGCAAGGACGCGGTGCTGTTCCTCGTCGACATCAAGAACCAGCTGGAAAATCCGCAGCGCATGCTGCTGGGCATGTAAGCGCCCGCCAAGCAAG
>JAFEFP010000071.1 GCA_018240545.1 Pseudomonadota bacterium
CGAGGACGCGAGCACCGTCGACGCGCACGTTCACGACACGATAGCCCACCTTGGCGGAACGGTTCCACGAGCCATGTTCGGCGATGAAAATCGAATTCCTGTACTGCGGCGGGAACTGCGTGCCGGTGTAAAAACGCATGCCGAGTGCGGCCACGTGCGCACCAAGCTTGAGTACCGGCGGCGTGAATTCGCTGCACGGGTGGCCCTTGCCGAATTCGGGATCGGGCAGGTCGCCCTGGTGGCAATACGGAAAGCCAAAATGTTCGCGCAAGCGTTCAACGCGGTTCAACTCGTCGGAAGGCGCATCGTCGCCCAGCCAGTCGCGGCCGTTGTCGGTGAACCACAACGTCTTCGTTGCCGGCTGCCAATCGAAGCCGACCGTGTTGCGGATGCCCAGCGCGACATCCTCGGCACCACTGCCATCGACGTTCCTGCGCGTGAGTTTGGCATAACCGGGCTTGTCACAGACGTTGCACGGCGCACCGATCGGTACGTACAGCTTGCCTTCCGGACCGAACGCGATGAAGCGCCAGCCATGCGCCGCGTCGGATGGCAGGTGGTCCGTGACCACCCGCGCGGGTGGCGGATTGTCCAGGCGCGCTTCGATCGCATCGAAACGCAGGATGCGATCCACCGCCGACACATACAGTGCGCCATCCTTGAACGCGACGCCCACCGGCATGCGCAGGTCATTTGCAATGGTGCGGATCCTGTCCGCGCGGGTGGCATCGCGCGAGGGCGTGATTGCGTAGACCTTGCCCGCACTCATCGAGCCGACGAACAGCGTGCCATTCGTGCCCAGCGCCATCGCGCGCGCGTTCGGCACGCGTGCGTACTCGGTGATTCTGAATCCGGGCGGCAGGTGGAGCTCGTCCAGCGGCAACCCATCTGCGCTACAGGCCAGTGTCGGCGCCAGTGCCAGACTTGCCGCGAGCAGAACCGCGCGCATCAGCCTGCCCGCACGCGAGCCGCTTCTTCGCTTCGGCCCAGGCGATCGAGCAGGCCGGAAAGCGGCGTGCGCAACCAAGCGGCATCCGGAGAGCGTTCCAGGGCGCCGCGCAGATAATCGGCCGCGCCGCCAAGGTCGCCCATCTGTTCCAGGCACCAGGCACAGGCATTCGCGGCACCGGGATTTTCCGGTTCCAGCGCCAGCGCGCGGCGGTAGAACTTGAGCGCGCGCAGTACATGGCCGCGATGCCGCGCCACGTCGCCGAGCCCCGCCGTGGCACCAAATTCCTGTTCCCTGCGGGCGAGCAAGTCCTCGTATATCGCCTGCGCATCGGCATAGCGTTTTTCGCGCACGCTGACGCGCCCGCGATACAGGCGCGCCCGCGACAGGCCCGGCTGCAGGCGCAAGGCGTTCTCGAACGCCTTGTCGGCGAACGCAAAATTGCCCTGCTCGAAAAAGGCCCGGCCGAGGCTGAACTGGATCGTCGCATCCCCGGGCTTTTGTTCCGCGGCCCTGGCCAGGAACTTGAGCGCGTTGTCCGGCTGCTCGCGCGCCAAATACAGGTTGCCCAGGCCGAGCAGCAACAGCGGATCGTCGGCTACGGCGCGGCGACCGATCTTGAAGCGCTCCTCGGCGGCGGCCATGTCGCCTGCGCGCGCATGCGCGAAGCCGACGAGCGCGTGTGCCTCGGGTGCGTTCGGATCGAGTTCCACGGCACGCTCCAGGCTCGCCCGCGCATCCGCATCGCGGCCCTGTTGCATCAGCACGCCGCCGAGCGACAGGTGAAACTGCGCACAATCCGGATCCAGCTCCAGCGCATGCCGTATCGACGCTTCCGCGTCCGCGCCAATGCCGCGCTTGTGCAGCAGTACGCCCAGCAGATGGTGCGCATCCGCGTCGACGGGATTGTCGGCCAGCAACGCGCGATACGCCGCCTCGGCGGCATCGAGGTCGCCGGAGCGGTGCAGGTCGAGGGCATGTTGCAAATCGGTCACGGGAAAATCACGGCTGGCAGGACGGCCATTATGCCGCAGCGCGCGGTATCCGGGATCGGCGCGGCGATCCGGCACCGCGTCGGATGCTCAGGCACGCGGCGCGGTTTCAGGCGCCAGCGCGGGCAATTCGCCGCGCCGGGTCCAGACCCAGAAGGCGACCAGCGCACTGGTAATCGCCATCCCGGCGCCGAACTCGTCGATCAGCCAGCGCGTGGGACCGACATCGATCGTCAGCGGCGTGAAGATCAGTTGCACGAACATGTTGTGGGCGGCGTGGTAGAACACCGCCGGCCACAGGCTGCGCGAGCGCAGGCGCAGCCACGCGGCGATGAAGCCGCTGGAAACCACCATCACGGTGAAGCACGTCAACGCATACCAGGCCGGCGTGCCCTCGTTGTAGGTGCTGAACACGATGCCGGGGAAGTGCCACAGCGCCCACAGCGCGCCGCTGATCAGGCCGACGCTGGTAAAGTTGGTGATTTTCGCCAGCTCCGGAACCAGAAACCCGCGCCAGCCGATTTCCTCGCCCAGCGCGCGCCCGGCCTTGTCGATGAATCCCGCCGTCAGCGCGATCGCGACGCACCCCGTCCACGCCAGCGGTACCGGCAAGCCGGCCAAACCAAAGGCTTTCGCAGTTTTTTCCACAAACGCGGCGGGATCGAAGCCGCCCCAGCCGCCAAGCCACACGATCAGGTATGCCGGCAGCGCATAGCACAGCGGGATCAGATACGCCCAGCGCAACCAGCGCGACTCGCCCAGGCCCCAGGCGAGATCGCGCACGCGCTCGCCGAACAGCCGCGTGGTCGCAACGGCGGCGAGCGCTGGCATCCACATGATGCCAGTGAACAACAGCACGCTGAATCCCGAGCGGGAGGCGAGCCAGTACCATGGCGCACTGAACAGCAGGGTCAAGGCGTAGTAGACGATGATCTTGTTGCGGCTGCGCGAGCGTTCTGCGTCCATCGTGCCTCCGTGTGCAGGCATGTCATCCCGGTGCCGTGCGGCACGCGGTTTTCCGCGTGGGCGAAAAACTCCGCCCGGCGTAGCTTACACGTTACCAATGGCAGATTTGACGCGCCGCGACGCCGCCTAGACTGCGTCCTTCCGCCGGTCTCGGAGAGCGTCATGCGCGTAGTATCGTGGGTGTCGGGTCTGTGCCTTTGGGCCGCCATGGCGTGCGTGCAAGCCGCACCGCTGTTGCTGCAAACCCCGAGCGTGTCCGCCACGCACATCGCCTTCGCTTATGGCGGCGAAGTCTGGACGGTGCCGCGCACAGGCGGCGCGGCGACCCTGCTCGTCGGCGGCGCCGGCACGGCGATGGATCCGGTGTTTTCACCGGACGGTGCCTGGGTCGCCTACACCGACATCGGCAACGGCAATCCGGATGTGTTCGTGGTACCGACCGCGGGTGGCACGCCCAAGCGCCTGACCTGGAATCCCGCCGTCGACGAGGCGGTGGGCTGGTCGCCGGATGGCAAGTCCGTGCTGATCCGCTCCAACCGCGACGCGACCAACGATTCCTCGCAGTTGTACCTGCTGCCGCTTGCCGGCGGCATGCCGCAGGCGCTGCCCTTGTCGATGGCCGAGCAAGGATCGCTCTCGCCGGACGGCAAGCACATCGCCTACAACCCGGTGTTCCAGTGGGAGCCGGACTGGCGCGATTACCACGGCGGCCAGACCACGCGCATCTGGATCGCGCGGCTGGCGGATTCGAGCGTGACGAAAATCCCGCGCGAGAATTCGAACGATTCCGATCCGATGTGGATCGGCAGCCACGTGTATTTCCTGTCGGACCGCAATGGCCCGGCGACGCTGTTCGACTACGACACCGCCGGCGGCGAGGTCAACCAGCTCGTCGCCAACGACGGCTATCCGATCGACGGCGTCGGCGCGGGTGCCGGCGCCATCGTCTACACGCAGATGGGCGAACTGCACTTGCTGGATCTGGCCAGCACCAAGAATTCCGTGGTGCCGGTGACGATCGACGGCCCGCTGCCGCAGACCGTGCCCTACTTCAAGAAA
This sequence comes from Pseudomonadota bacterium, assembly GCA_018240545.1. GTDB lineage: Bacteria > Pseudomonadota > Gammaproteobacteria > Xanthomonadales > Rhodanobacteraceae > Rudaea. The sequence goes on from JAFEFP010000071.1 coordinate 3,967, forward strand.
GTCGCCAAGGAAATCGAGCACTGGGGCATCTCCGCGACCGGCGCGCGCGCCGTGTTCGAGGCGCACGGCGACATCTTCACCGTGCCCGCCGAGAAGGGCGACGTGCGCAATCTCACGCGCACGGAAAACGCCGCCGAGCGCGATCCGGCGTGGTCGCCGGATGGCAAGACCGTGGCGTATTTTTCCGATGCCTCCGGCGAATACGCTCTTTACCTGCGCGATCAGGATGGCCTGAAACCCGCGCGCCGCATCGACCTCGGCCAGCCGCCGTCGTTCTTCCATTCGCCGCGCTGGTCGCCGGACGGAAAACGCATCGCCTACAGCGACAAGCGCCTGAATTTGTGGGTCGTCGATCTGGCCGACGGCAAGCCGGTGAAGGTCGACACCGACCTGTTCGACACGCCGCTGCACGAGTTCGACCAGGCCTGGTCACCGGACAGCCGCTGGATCGCCTACACCAAGCAGTTGCCCAATCATCTGCACGCCGTGTTCGTGTACGCGCTCGATTCGCGCAAGGCCACGCAAGTCACGGATGGCATGAGCGACGCGCTGTATCCGCAGTTCGACGCGAGCGGCAAGTACCTGTACTTCACCGCCAGCACCGACAGCGGCCTGTCGCCCGGCTGGCTGGACATGACCAGCGAGGCGCACCCGGTCACACGCGCCGTGTACGTCGCGGTGCTGCGCAAGAACCTGCCCTCGCCGCTCGCGCCCGAGAGCGATGAGGACAAGGGCGTCACGGCGGATCACGCGGCCAACTCCGGGGACAACGACAAGAAGAAGGACGCGTCCAAAGCCGACGACAAATCCGTCGCGATCGATTTCGATGGCCTGTTGCAGCGCACGCTCGCCTTGCCTGTCCCGCCCGCGAATTTTGCCGGCATGACGGCAGGCAAGACGGGAGAACTGTATCTGCTCGAGGCGCCGCAAGTGCAGACCCGCGAAGAAGAGGCGGCAACGCTCAAGCGCTTCGACCTGAAAAAACGCAAGACCGAAACGCTGGCCGGCGAAGTCACCGCGTTCGCGCTGTCCGCCGATGGCAACAAGATGTTGATCCGCACCGGCAAGGAAGACTGGGCCATCGCCGCCGCCGACAAGCCCGCCAAGCCCAGCGAAGGCAAGATCGATACCGCGGCGATGGAAGTGCACGTGCAGCCACGCGCCGAGTGGGCGCAGATGTATGACGAGGTCTGGCGCATCGAGCGCGATTTCTTCTATGACCCGCACCACCACGGCCTGGACATCGCTGCCGCGGAAGCGCACTTCCGACCGTATCTGGCCGGCGTCGGCAGCCGCCAGGATCTGAATTTCCTGTTCCGCAAGATGCTGGCCTATATCTCGGTCGGGCACATGTTCGTCGGTGGCGGCAGCATGCCGGACCTGCCAAAGGTCGCAGTCGGCCTGCTCGGCGCGGACTATACGGTCGATCACGACCGCTACCGTTTCGCAAAAGTATACGATGGTGAAAACTGGAATCCGCAGTTGCAGGCGCCGCTGACCCAGCCCGGCGTGAACGTGCACGCCGGCGAATACCTCATCGCGGTCAATGGCCGCAACCTGCACGCGACGGACAACCTCTACGGCTTCTTCCAGCAAACCGTCGGCAAGCAGACCGTGCTGCGCGTCGGGCCCAATGCCGACGGCAGCGGTGCGCGCGAGGTGACGGTGGTGCCGGTTGCCAGCGAAAAAGGACTACGCCATCTGGCCTGGGTCGAGCACAACCGACGCGAAGTGGATCGCCTGTCCGGCGGCAAGCTCGCCTATGTGTATCTACCCGACACCGCGCAAGGCGGCTTCACCAATTTCAACCGCTATTTCTTCGCCCAGACGGACAGGCAAGGCGCGCTGATCGACGAGCGCTACAACCACGGCGGCCAGCTTGCCGACTACATCGTCGATTACCTGTCGCGCCCGCCGATGACGCGGGTGATGACGCGCGAAGGGCAAACCTACACCGAGCCGACGCAGGCGATCTTCGGGCCGAAGGCGATGCTGATCAACCAGTTTTCGGGCTCCGGCGGCGATGCACTGCCGTGGTACTTCAAGCGCAAGGGCATTGGCCCGCTGATCGGCGAGCGCACCTGGGGCGGGCTCGTGGGCATCGGTGGCTATCCGGTATTGCTGGATGGCGGCCACGTCACCGCGCCGCGCTGGGCCCTGTTCGGCCTGAACGGACACTGGGAAGTGGAAAACCACGGCATCGCGCCGGACATCGAGGTCTGGCAGGACCCCGCGATCACGCGCCAGGGCCGCGATCCGCAACTCGAACGCGGCGTGGCGGAACTGATGCAGGCGCTGAAGGAGCATCCCGCGCCGGTGTATCCGGACCCACCGTATCCGAACTACCACCCGGTGTTGCCGGCGGCGCCGGCGCAGAATTGAATGCCAAGTAATTTGGGGAGCTCTGAGGAATTCGAGTTTTCGTCACCCGGCGAGGCGCTTTGCAACAGCGGAGCTGGTCAAGCCGGAGTCCATCCTGATCTTGGTCATGTTGGAGAAAAATCAATATGGATTCCGGCTTTCGCCGGAATGACGAGCAAAATCCGGTTTCCTTGGTGACATGTCATGCCGGCATGGTCGAGTGTCGACGACAGTCGACCGAGGGGCATCCAGATCGCAGGGATGCCATCCTGGCTTCTGGATTCCGGCAGTCCCTGCCGGAATGACGAGCAACAAAGCGACCGTTCGCGATATTATCGATAAGCAAGGCTCCTCCCAATCGGCGACAATGCTCCTTTCGAATCCGGAAGGAGCAGCATCATGGGACTTCAGGGCAAGCGCATCGCGGTTACCGGCGCGTTCGGCGCACTCGGCGCGGCCATGGTGGAGCGCGCGGTCACTGCGGGCGCGCGCGTTGCCGCGATCGACCGTGCGCCGGTGCCGTCGAGTTACGCATCCGTCGCCAGCGCCATCGGCAACGTCGATCTGGCGGATACCGATTCCGCTGCGACGGCGATCGACGCCGCAGCCAAGGCGCTCGGCGGACTCGATGGGCTCGTGAACATCGCCGGTACCTTCCGTTGGGAAACCCTCGCCGACGGCAGCGCCGATACCTGGGACCTGCTCTATCGCGTGAACGTGCGCACCGCGGTCGCGGCAAGCAAGGCGGCGATTCCCCACCTGTCGGCATCGAAGGCGGGACGCATCGTCAATATCAGCGCGGCGGCATCGACCAAGGCCGGCGCGGGCATGGGCGCCTATGCGGCGTCCAAGTCCGGCGTCGCGCGCCTGACCGAAGCGCTGGCCGAAGAACTCAAGGACAAGGCCATCACCGTCAACGCCGTGCTGCCGAGCATCATCGACACCTCGGCCAATCGCAAGGACATGCCGAAAGCCGATTTTTCGCGCTGGGTAACTCCTGCGCAACTGGCCGACGTGATCGTGTTCCTGCTCTCGGATCGCGCCAGCGCCGTGACCGGTGCGTTGTTGCCGGTGACGGGGCGTGTCTAGCTTCCCAAGCGACGCTGCATCCGCGCGAGGATGAATTCCTCGGCCCAACTGTTGAGTGAAAAGTCGCGGATGAAGCCGCAGTGGCCGCCGTGCGGGACGATGGTCAACTCGGTGGACGGCGCCAGTTTCAGCGCACGAAAGTTGTCGACCGGAATCACCGGATCGTCTTCGGCGGTCAGGATGTCGGCGGGAACCGCCATCGCGGCAAGTGCTTCGCCGGCGATGGAATAACCGTCCAGGTAATTCTCCAGCGTACCGAATTGCGTGTGGCGCTCGACCAGGTTGCGGGTGAGATCGCGCAGGCCGCCGCGCAATTCCGCGCGCGCGAAGAATTCACGTTCCGGGAACAGGGCCTGCTTGCGGCGCAGCGATTCGCGCCACTTGTGCATGAAGTAGAACTCGTAGAACCACGGAGCGTCTTCGATCGCCTTGAGCCCTGCTCTCGGACTGATGACCGGGCACACGGCGAAGGTCCATGCCAGTGGAATCTCGCGTGCCGGTGCGCGCAGGGCAACACGCAGTGCAAAATTGCCGCCGAGGGAAAATCCGCCGACGATTAGCGGTCGCGCCGGGAATCGTCGCGCGATTTCCGCCACCGCGCCGACGACTTCGTCGATGCGACAGGAGTGGAACAGTTCGCGGTTCAGATGCTGGGTGTTGCCGTGGTCGCGGAAGTTCAAGCGGAACACGTCGCAACCCTCGGCGAGCAGGCGCGCACCGGTATGCAGGATGTAGTTCGACTGCGCGCTGCCTTCCCAGCCGTGCAGCAGCACGACCAACCCACGCGCCACCGGGAGAATGTCTTGCGCGGAATGGAATCCCTGCAAGCGTACGCCATTGCCGCAGTCGAGGATCACCTCGACGGCGGCCCGCTCGAGCGTGGCATCGTTGCGCCGAAACACGATGCGGCGCAAAAAGCTCGACGACAGCACGGACTGCACATGCGCGTTGCGCAGCAAGTACGGCGGATCGAACGATCCCGAGCCCAACGGACCTGTGTCCATCATTCGTCTTCGGCGCAACCCAGCGCCCGCGCGATCGCGGCGCGCGCGGACTGCGCCGTCTGGCGGCGGCCCTCGTCGCTCAATGCAATGGGATCGAGGAAATGCACCTGCGCCTCCACGCCGGCATCGCCGACCAGGCGCACGACGTTGGCGAAGAAGCTTTCGCCCTCGGCAAACGGCACGCGCAAGTCCATTTTTCCGTTCCGGCCATAGCTGATCGCGACCGGCTGCACCGTCACCTGCGCATCTGCGGCGATCTGGAAAATGCGCGCGTGGAAGGTGCGCAAGCGGTCGCCCGGCCCGGTACCGCCTTCCGGGAACACGCCCACGGCCATGTCCTGGCGCAGGCGTTCGACGGCCTGTTCCATCACCGTGTTGAGCGAATGCCCGCTGCCGCGGCGGTGAAAGATCGTGCCGGCGCGGGTCGCGAGCCAGCCGATCAGCGGCCAGCGCGCGATCTCGGCCTTGGCCACGAAACTCATAACGCGTTGGCTGTGCATGAGCTCGATGTCCAGCCACGAGACGTGGTTGGCCACGAACAGCACCGGCCCGGGCATCGGTTCGCCCACGCGCACGATGCGAAAGCCGCAACGGCGCACGATGCCGCCCGACCACCAGCGCTGCAGCCAGTGATCCAGGCGCTCGCCGCGCACGCGCGCGCGACGTCCGACCGGACTGAACGCAACCAGCGCCAACGGCACCGCGACGACGACATGGACGAAAATCCAGGGCGTGCGCCACAGGTAGCGCAACGGCCGCCGCCAGTTGCGGCGCGATGCAGACAGGGATTCTGCCGTGGAAACCATCGACGCGATGTTAGCGAGCCGCGCGTTTCGCCGCAATGCAGCATTACGATGCGTGGCGCTGGACGGCCTTCCGCGGCAGCACGGCCAGGGTCAGGCGCGAGATGCACACGAGGCGTTGTTGTTCGTCCTCGATGCGGATTTCCCAGACCTGCGTGCTGCGGCCGATGTGCAGCGGCCGCGCCGTGCCGGTCACGATTCCGGACTTCACGGCGCGCACGTGATTCGCGTTGATGTCGATGCCGACGGCGTCCCCATACTCCAGGCCGACCGTCATCATCCCGCC